>JAFAIN010000265.1 GCA_019236695.1 Acidobacteriota bacterium
GTCCGGCCGAGGGCGGCCGGACCCACGTCATTTTCGGCCCCTGAAACAAAACCCCACCTGATCGCCATTCACAGCGAACAGATGGGGCAACGAGGGTGATTCAAACTTCCGGGCTAGCGCCGCCGCCTTGCGATGAATCCGCTAAGCAGCGAGCCAGCGCCGATAAGTCCCATGAGCGGCAGGGGCGAGGCCGTCTTGGGCAGGGCATTTCCATTGGCAGTGTTGCCAGTATTGGCGTTCTGCCCGGTGGTTGCGTTCTGGTCAGTGGCTGCAGCCGAGCCGGTTTGCGGCGCTGCGCCCTGCGGAGGATTTGTATCCTGCGCCTGGGCGTCAGAGGGGCCGCTGGGGGGCTGGCTGGTCGAAGGAGGCGTCGCTGCGGGCGGCGTCGATCCGCTTTGGGGCATGCTGCCGGATGTGGAGCAGGTGTCGGCCACCTTGTGCACGTCCGTCACGGTCAACGACGATTGCCCGGTGGAGTTTGAGCTGGTAGGAGTGGAATTGGAGTCGCCCATCACTTCCACTTCCTTGTTGAGGTTGTCATTCAGCTTCGAAGTGTCGCCTGCGAGCTGGTACATGCGGCCATCATCGGCACGCAGCGTGAAGCTTCCACTCTGCCCCTGCAGACAGCCGCGGATTCCAGTCTGGGCGCCTGCGTTTCCCGCTGCTCCACTTTGCGGCAAAGCACCGGTTGAGCCCTGGGCGCCGGACTGGCTTCCCTGGCTGGTAGAGCTGCCCTGAGCCGAGCTGCCGGCCTGCGCGCCGCTTTGCGACGTCGAGGCAGCCGAACCGGTCGGGGGCAGGGTGCTACCCGTGCTGGAGCCGGTAGTTCCCTGCTGACTGGTTTGCGCGCTCTGGTCGCTTGGGCCGCCAATCGGAGGCTGAGAGCTGGCCGGCGGCTGGGAGGTGGATGGGCTTGCCGATTGCGGCATGGAACCCGATTTGCAGGTTGAAGAAATATCCTGCACGTTGTTGACGTTCAGCGTGCCGCCGTTGCTGTTGCTCCCGGCGGTCGCCGTAGCCGAAGCGGCTGAACCGCTGCTCTCGGCCGTGGCCGTTCCCTGGTTGCTGGTGCCGGTTACGGCAACGGTGTGACCGCTGAAGCTGCTCCAGTTTGAGTCGTCTCCTTTAAGGTTCCATGTCTGGCCGTTGGTCCCGGCCAGAGTCCAATTGTCGTGCGAGCCGCGCAGGCAGCCTTGGACCGTCACCTGGCTGCTGCTGCCAGATGGGGCGTTGGCTTGCGCGGAGCCGGTTGTGTCCTGCGCCACCGCCACAGTAGCGGCCAGCAGCAGACCCAGCGTAAAACTCAGTACTCTGTTCATCCAAACTCCTCCTTGGGACCTCGCCCGGGCAGAAGATATTTACCCGGGTCGGGTGTAGGGTCGCGGAACTCGTCGCCGCCCATGCCGGGCCCGTTCGCGCCCGCAGATACACGCCGCCTTGCGGAGGCGTGACTCAGGCTGGTTAGAAGTTAGTTACATAGGCCGGGTTTGCCGGTTACGGAGAGATTAATAACCCTAGAAGGATTGGTAAATTTAGCGACTGATAATTGAGTAATTGACTGAATGCCCTATTAGCGGCGTTTAGACTGCGCTGATGAAACTCGACTGCAACGACGAGCTGTTCATGCGCGAAGCGATGGCGGAGGCGCTGCTGGCGGAGGCGCGCGGCGAGGTCCCGGTGGGTGCGGTTGTCGTGGCCGGAGGGCGAATCATCGCCCGCGGCCACAATCGCGTAATCGCGGAGAATGATCTCACGGCCCATGCGGAAGTGGTTGCGCTGCGCGCGGCCGGGCAGGCGTTAGTAAATTACCGGTTGAATGAGTGCCAACTGTTCAGCACGATTGAGCCGTGCGCGATGTGCGCGGGCGCGCTGGTGCATGCCCGGGTTGCACGCCTGGTCTACGGCGCTGACGACCCAAAAGCGGGCGCAGTTCGTTCGGTGCTGCAGGTAATCAATGCGCCATGGGCGAACCATAGAATGGAGGTTGTGCCGGGAGTGCTGGCAGGCAGTTGTGCCGGGCTGCTGCAGGATTTTTTCCGGGAAAGGAGAGAGTGAGGCCGGGGCTGAAGCCCAATCTTGTCCATGCCCTAGTCACCGGGCTGAAGCCCGGTGCTCCCACCTGGGGCCGGGGCTGAAGCCCAATTTTGTCTACGCCCTAGTCACCGGGCTGAAGCCCGGAGCTCCCACCTGGCTCAGCAGGAACCGGCCATGGGCAAAATGATCTCGATGGGCTTGCGGCGAAGGTGCGGGGATAATTCCACTGCATAATTGGCATCGAGAAGCCCTTTGCGATGGATGGCAAGCAGGTATTTGCCCGCGGGCAGCCTGAGGAAGCGGTAGTGGCCGTCGGGGCCCAGGGTGATATTGATAGGCGGGCGCTTGTGGTCGGCGGGCTCGATGAGAACCTTCGCGCCGGCTATGGAGGCGCCGGTGGCGCGAACCGCTCCATAGATTTCGCCAGTCCTGCCAAGGTCAACCCGCGGGCACTGAGCTGCCGCGGCAAGGGGCAGCATAATGCACAGCCAAAAGCAACAGGTTGTGAGCCTGCCGCTCACATCTTGTACTTGCCGAGGTCTTCGTCGTTCAGACCTTCGAGCCACTTGCGCAATTCTTCCTGCGAAACGCGCTCGCCGTTGGCGCTGGCCTGCCGCGAAGCCTTGAGCACGTCATCGGCGACATAAATGGGGCAATCCATGCGGAGGGCAACCGCCAAAGCGTCGGAGGGACGCGAGTCGACGCTGATGATGCGGCCTTCCCGCTCCAGCCAGATGACCGCGTAGAACGTTTCTTCCCGCAACTCGCTTACCACGATCTTGTGCACACGCGTATCAAGGCCGATCAGCAGATTTTTGATGAGGTCATGGGTAAGCGGGCGTGGAGTGGTGATTTTTTCGATTTCGAGAGCGATGGCGTTGGCTTCGTAAATGCCTACCCAGATGGGCAGCACGGTCTCGCCGCCCACGTCCTTCAGCACTACGACGGGCATATTCGTAACGGGATCCATCATCAAGCCGCGGATTTTCATTTCCACTTCAGGCATGTTGCCCTTCCCTCGCCCTACTGCAAAACCGGCAATGTGACGGGCGAACGTTCCGGCGTCCAGCACGTTCGTTCCAGTTCCCCGGCGAGGCTGTTGGGGAACGTGGCTCTGATCCGGACGTCATAATAGCCCCCTACCACGGGAACCAGTGCCGGCGAGACAAAATTAACCACTTTGTTCTGGGCGCTGCGCCCGATCCACTGCCCGCGCGATGAGTTATATCCTTCGACCATCACTTCAACCATCTCGCCTAAATAGCGACGGTTCTGAGAGATTTGGAGCTGTCGCTGGCGCTCCTGCAGGATGGTTAACCGCTGCGCTTTCAGCGCATCGGAAATGCTGTCGGGGAACTGGAGGGCAGGAGTGTTGGGGCGCGGCGAATATTTAAAGCTGAATACTCCGTCGTAGCCGGCGCTTTCCAGCAGGCTGATGGTCTGCTCAAAATCTTCATCGGTTTCGCCGGGGAAGCCCACAATGACGTCCGTTGTGATGCTGATTTCGCGGCGCGCGGCTTTCATCCAGGCGATGCGCTCGAGGTACTCCTCGCGGCTGTATTCGCGAAGCATGCGCTTCAATACCCGCGACGAGCCGCTCTGCACCGGCAGATGAACGTGATTGCAGATGGCGGGAACGGAATCCATGGCTTCGACGATGTCGCGGGTGAAATCCCTGGGATGCGAGGTGGTAAAGCGCACGCGACGCACACCCGGAAGGCGGCCAACCGCGGCGAGGAGGCCGGCGAAGCTCATGACTCCTTCGGGATCGCGGTAGGAGTTCACGTTCTGGCCCAGCAACTGGATATCGGTAAACCCGCGCTCGGCCATGCGAGCGGCCTCGCGAATCACGGAACGGGAAGCGCGGCTTCGCTCCTTTCCTCTGGTGTAGGGCACCACGCAGTAGGCGCAGAACTTGTCGCACCCCTCGATGATTGTGATGTAGCCGCGATGCGGGTTGTTGCGAACCGTGAATTCGGTTTCGAAAGCCTGGTCGGTCTCGCGGTCGTCGAGCCCGGTGACCCGCGGATTGCCCGCCTCGAGTTCGGCCAGCAGCGAGGGCAGGTTACGATAGGACGCGGAGCCGCAGACCAGTGAAACATGCGGCGCCCGTTCAAATATTCGCGTGCCTTCCTGCTGAGCAACGCAGCCCAGCACGCCAAAGCGTTTCCCTTTGGATTGCAGGCTACGAAAATCAGCCAGCCGGTGAAATACCTTCTGCTCGGCTTTGTCGCGGATGGAGCAGGTGTTGTAGAGCACCAGGCCGGCCTCTTCCACGCTCTCAACCTGGCGATAACCCTGCTGAAGCAGGGTCCCGATGACCTTTTCGGAATCATGGACGTTCATCTGGCAGCCAAAGGTTTCCAGATAGAACGTCTTCTCTTCGCGTGCAGACGACATGCTTAATGCAGTATAGCGCTGAGGAAAAGGCAAAAGTTGAAAGGCAAAAGCGCTTGCGCAACGGCTGATTCGCGCGTGGTCTTTTGCCTTTTTCCTTTTGCCTTTTTCCTTTTCCGTTTTTATTCGTAGCGCAAGGCGATCATGGGGTCGACGGTGGTGGCGCGGCGCGCCGGGACAAAAGCGGCGAACAGCGCCACTGCAATCAGCAGAGTGGCGACGGCTATGAGGGTGAATGGGTCGGCGGGCTTAACGCCATAGAGCAGCTTTGCCAGCAACCTGCCGATGGCGATGGCCACGGCGGCGCCGAACACGGTTCCGGCGAGCGCCAGCGAGATTCCCTGCCATACGACCATCTGCATGAGGTCAGCGCGGCGCGCGCCCAGCGCCATGCGGATGCCGATCTCGCGAGTGCGGCGCGTTACTTCGTAGGAGAGCAGACCATACAAGCCGATGCAGGCCAACAGGAGCGCCAGAATGCCAAAGAAGCTGGAGAGTTGGGCGATGATGCGTTCCTGGGAGAGCAACGCTTCGATATGCTCCTCCTGCGTCTTGACGTCAATCATCGGCAGGTTGGAGTCGCGCTCATTGATCAGGTTGCGAATGGCGGCAACCAGGCTTTT
>JAFAIN010000092.1 GCA_019236695.1 Acidobacteriota bacterium
CGATTTCCGGGCTCAATCGCCCCGTTCAAGGCGAAGGCAGCGAAAACAAAACTTTAGTCACTGCCGAACGTGCGCCCGAAAACAGCGGCTACACGGAATAGATGGCGTGCACGCGGCCGGGGTTCACAAAACCCTTGGAACTGCGAAAGTGCGAAAGTGCGAAATTGCGAAATTGGCCGATAAGGCCCGGTAGCGCCACCGCGAAGGCGCAGGCCGCCCGCACGAACATTCTCAATTCCGCACTTTCGCACTTTCGCAGTTTCGCGGTGCTCCCGTGGGTTATGATGGCGTTAACCCCTGACCCATGCCTTCCACCGGCGAAATGTTCGTTATTTTCGTGCTGGCCCTCGTCATCTTCGGGCCAAAGAAATTGCCCGAGATTGCGCGCCATCTGGGCAAGGCGCTCAACGAGTTCCGGCGCGCCTCGAACGAGTTTCGCAGCCAGTTGGAAGAAGAGATCCGGCAAATCGACGTCGCCGAGCAGGCCAAGAAAATGGCCGAGCTGCCGCAGAACAGCATCGCGCCGCCGCCGGAGGCCATCGCCAACGGGGCTTTGCCCTCCGAAACCAACCGGCTGGAACCACCGCAGTCGGCCGCAGCAGCCGCAGCCGAATCAGGCGAGGCTTCGCACCAGGCCGCCCAGCCTTCCGCCCCGTTGCCTCAGGAACTGAATGGCTGATTCCGAAATGGCCGAGAGCCTGCAAGGCCGCGCAGATAACCTGGCCAGCATGAGCTTTCTCGAGCACCTCGAGGAATTGCGCCGCCGCATCGTGCTTTCGGTTGTGGGCGTAGCGGCCGGGTTCGGCGTCTGCTGGGGATTTCACGAAAAAATCTACCAGCTCATGCAAAGGCCCATCTTTACTGCGCTTGCCGCCGAAGGCATGGAGCAGAAGCTGGTGTACCTGAATCCGATCGAGCCCTTCAACATGTATGTGAAGATGGCGCTCATAGGCGGGCTCTTTGTGGCCTCACCCTGGGTGCTGTACCAGGTGTGGTGCTTCATTTCGCCGGGGCTGTATCGCCACGAGAAGCGCTACGTCCTGCCATTCCTGTTTTCCACCGTGGCGCTGTTCTGCGCCGGCGGCTGGTTTGGCTACCGCATTGTGTATCCGCGCGCGCTGGAGTTCCTGGTCCATTTCGGGCGCCAGTTCCAGCCCATGATCACCATCAGCGAGTACACCCAGCTGTTTCTCAGCATCGTGCTCGGCATGGGCGCCATCTTCGAGCTGCCCGTGCTCATCTTTTTCCTCGCCCTCATGGGGATCGTGAATGCCGGCTGGATGTGGAGGAATTTCCGTTACGCCCTGCTGGCTATCGTGGTCATTGCAGCTATCGTGACCCCTACACCCGACATGATCAACATGTGCATCTTTGCCGCCCCCATGGTGGCGCTGTACCTGTTCAGCATCCTGATCGCTTATGCCGTCCACCCGCGGCAGCGCCGGGCTCGCGCCGCCGCCCGCAACAGCTAGCGGTTGAAGGACGACCGGGTGGCTGCATAGCTAAACGGCCAGGGCGTTTGTCCCATTTTCATTTTTGCAGGGGGTGGGACAGCGGGACAGAGGAGTTTGGCCGGTTTTTTGATGTTTTGGGGTCATGCTTGTCCCACGCCGGGCTGGATGGCTGAATTGCCTAATTATGGATGGAAAGTGAATCCGCGGCTGCCGGGAGTGGCTGCGATGTTGTTCTGCAGCAGCAGGTTAGAGAGTGATATTGACTCCTTTGTCAACCTGGGTTGGCGTTCCTGGAGTTTTCCACAGCTCTTATAATCTGTCGGTTTGCCGCTACTTTCTATAAATATTCGCCGTTGAGCTGTTAATTTTTCAGTAATTTGTTACATTTGCCCATTTTGACTGGCCTCTTACTCACTGCAGGGCAGGGACTTATAAGAATGTCATATGAAATTGAAAAAACTCCATATTAGATAGCTGAAATTGCCTGCCTTTGTTGCAGACTGGAGGTGAGGCAAGGCCGATACAAAGGCCGCCGCATTGAGAGAACACAATGTCTACCAACTCCAGCCCCGACATCGAGCGCGCTCTGCTCGGCGCCGTTCTGCTCGACAACTCCGTGATTTCCGACCTCAGCTCGGTGGAACCCTCCGACTTTTCGCTCGACTCGCACCGCCGCCTTTACGAGGCGGTGCAGGGCATGGTTCGACGGGGCGTCGCCGCCGACGTGGCGACGCTGCGCGATTTCTTTGCCCGCCGCGCACAATTGCCGGAGGTCGGCGGCGCCCCATACGTGAACAGCCTGACCGAAGGTGCGGTTCCGCGGAGTGCGCGGCAGTACCTGGAGATCCTGAAGCAACAATCGCGGCTGCGGCGACTGGAGCGAATCGGGCACCGGCTGCAGGAGGAGGCGGGGAAGGGTGGCAGCGATCCATCGGAGCTGGCGATGCGTGTGCGCTCGGAAATCGACGCGCTCGGCTCTTCGGGACAGCCGCGGTTGCGCGTGGTTTCGGCGGACGAGTTGCTGAACCTCGAGATCCCGGCCTCGGAAATGATTCTTGACCCCATCATTCCGGCCCAGGGCCTCACGATGATCTATTCCAGCCGCGGAATGGGCAAAACCTACATGGGGCTGGGCATTGCATACGCGGTGGCCACGGGCGGCACATTCCTGCGATGGTCAGCTCCGCGGCCGCGCAAAGTCCTCTACGTGGATGGCGAACTGCCGAAGAGGACGCTGCAGGAGAGGCTGGCAGGAATCATCGCCGGGCTTCGCCGCCAGCCCGGCATCGAAGCCGACAACCTGAAACTGATTACGCCCGACCTGCAGGAAGGCCCAATGCCTGACCTTGCCACCGCAGCCGGGCAATACATGGTTGAGCAGGAACTGGGAGGGGCGGAATTACTGGTCCTGGACAATCTGAGCGCGCTGGTGCGCAGCGGCAAAGAGAGCGAAGGCGAGGGATGGCTGCCGGTGCAGGAGTGGGCGCTGCGGTTGCGGCAGCGGGGAGTGGCCACCCAGTTCATGCATCACGCCGGAAAATCAGGGACGCAGCGCGGGACCAGCCGGCGCGAAGATCTGCTCGACGTGGTGATTGCTCTTCGCCAGCCGCCAAACTATTCGCTGGAAGAGGGGTTGCGCTGCCAGGTGCACTTTGAGAAGGTGCGCCGCTTCTGCGGTGACGCTGCCAGGCCTTTTCAGGTGAGGATGCGGCTGGAGAATGACGTGGCGCTGTGGGAGGTGGATGACGAGGAAGAATTCCTGCGCGCGTCGGAACTCTTCCGCCAGGGCGCCACGGTGAGAAAAGTTGCTGAAGAGCTTGGAATCTCGAAGAGCAAGGCGGCACGGCTGCGGCCGAAAACCCAGGCCGCGGTATGCGCCACCTGAGGCGCAAACTGTTGCGCTGCCGGGTCACCAGCTAATCGGGGAAGTTTTCATGGCGGCGTGAACTGGACCGCCAGTTTACATTACAGGTTGAGACCGGCTGGAGCGCTAGCTGGCCTTGCCGGCCACGGATTCAAATGCATCTGTGGTAACGGCGTGGCCTGAATGGCGGTGCTTGCCGGGCATGGGTACAACCTTCATCGCCCGCCAGTCGTAAGGAAATTCCTTGCCGCATCCCAGGCATACAACATAGGTGCCGGTAACCGAGGCCGCGGGGGAGCGGCGGCGGCCCGACTTCACCGTCTGGGGGAAGCTGTAGTTCCGGTGCGAACATCCGAACAGCACGTCAATAACCGAGGAGATCATCGCCCACCACCTGTGTAAAGCGCTGCCAGTGCGCTTGCCGCCGGTTGCCCCACCGGGCCTTCCCGCTACAGGATGAAACCCGGCGCGGCAGCCTGGGTTTCGGCAGCCCCAGGCAGCTATTTAGATTCAGGAGCTCACAAAAAGGTTCGATATGCCGGCGGGAATGTGCCGAAATAGGGCTAAGTCTGTGAGTTGGAAGAGGATTCAGAGGGTGACGAGGCTGGTTCTTCGGCTTTTTCCTGATGTTTGCATTTGGTGAGGATGGCGGAACGGAGGCGCGTGCGAAGGTCTTCCGGCAACTCGTAGAGCTCGGAGTTGCGGTAAATCTGAATGGTCATCTGGGTTGTGTTGCAGATTACGAAGCAATCGCGGCACCACGTGAGGTGCTCTTCCAATTCGGCCCGAGTGGGGGCATCGATGATGCCGTCAAGGTAATCAGTCAGCTCCTGCAGGAACTCAGAGCACGTCACTTCTAGTTTCTCCAGTTACCTTCAATTGTTCCGGCCATTCTCCGGCTGCTGGCGCTGCCGGAAGAATTTGGTGAGCCGGTTTCGCAGTTGCAAACGCGCCCGCAACAGGCGTGATTTTACCGCAGGGATGCTCAAATCCAGCGCCTCGGCGGTTTCTTCGGTCGACAGCCCTTCCACGTCGCGCAGCACGAACACGCTGCGGAAGCCCGGCGGCAGGCCCTGGATGGTCTTATCCAGGATCTCCTTGAGTTCGGCCCGGTTGTACAACTGCTCCGGGTTGGGTGACCAGTCGGCCACCTCGCGCGGAACGCTGTCATCCTCGGTCTGCACGTCTTCGTCGAGCGAAACCAGCTTGCCGGTGCGCCGGCGGCGCAGCTTCATCAGGGCTTCGTTCACCGCAATGCGCACCAGCCAGGTGTAGAACTTTGACTGCTCCTGAAAGCCGGCCAGGTTCTGGAAGGCTTTCAGAAAAGCGTCCTGCACCACATCTTCCGCGTCCTCGCGGTTTTGCGTGATGTGCTGGGCAATGCGAAAGACGTTGCGGTCATAGCGCCGGATGAGCTGCTCGAAGGCTTCGATGTTGCCGGCCTTGGCCGCCCGCACCAGCGACAGTTCGTCCGCCGCTTCCCCTGTTTTGATTGTGTCGGTCGCCATTCGATTCAGAAAACTTCACTTACGTAACGCGCCCGGAAGCCGCTCTTGTCCGGAGGCTTCATTTTAACTTGCGCGGGGGAAAAGCAGGAGGTGGTGCCCCGGGGCAGAAGACACAACGCAAATTTTGCGCTGCGGCAGCCCGCGAACGCGGGCTCTCCCCCTGCCTCCGCGCCTCAGCGGTGAATACGTTTGGCGCTCATTACGCCCAGGCTGTCGCGGCATGCGAAATGCAGAGAAACGTCACTCCACCTGGCCGCCAATCGTCATGTGGACCGTTACCTCTTTACTCAGCGCCAGTTTGCCGCCGCTCCAGCGGCTGCCGTTCACGCCAAACTCGGTGCGATCGAGGGTGAACGTGGTCTCAAACCCGGCGAACGTCTGCCGGCTTTCGTTTTCCCGCTGGTTCAGGCCGAGGTAACGCACCGGCACTGTAACCTGCTTCGTCACGCCCCGAATCGTAAGCTCACCCGACACCAGCAAGGTGTGGTCCGGCTGCCGGCTTACGGACTTGCTGGCGAACGCCATGGTGGGGAAGCGTTGCGCGTCGAAGAAATCGTCAGAGAGGAGGACATGCTCGCGCGCATGCGAACGGGCATCAATGCTTGCCACCTTGACCGTGAACCTGACGTGCGAGCGCTCGGGATGAGCGGCATCATAGAACACCTCACCTTCGAAATCGCGGAAGCTGCCATCCTGCTTCATCACCCCAAATTCCAGGATGCTGAAGCCTACGGTGCTGAAGGCGGGGGCCACGCGGATGGTAAGCGGCCCTGGCGCATCCGCGGCATTGGTTCTCACAGCCCCGGCCAACAGCAGGGCCACTACGGCAAATCTGATCAAGCCCAAACTTCTTGAGTGCATTCGCTCTTCCTCCGCGACCATAAAGACGGCCTGCGCAGGCCGGTGTTAACGCAGTGACTCCCGTAACCGCCTGCCGCCGGGGGTTGCGACTATAATCGCGCTTCGATGACCACACCTGAGGAAGTGCGGAGCATGGTGGAACGCATCGTCAATGAGGTGCTGGAGAGCCGCATTGATGAGATCAGGGCGGAACTCGTGCAGCGCGTGGAAGGCGAGCTGCAGCCGCTGCTGGTGCAGCGCGAGGGCGCCACCGCGCTGCTGAACGTGGCCGTCAACGCCATTCAGGACTCGATGACGCAAGCCGACATCCTCAAGTCGGTGCTCGAGGGTTCCACCAATTTCGCGGGGCGCTGCATTCTTTTTGTTATTCGTGGTGATGCGGCGGTGGCGTGGAGTTCGCGCGGCTTCGCCGAAGAAAAGACGCGCATGCTCAGCCTCAGCGCGACTTCCGGGCCGGTTGCCGAGGTGGTGCGGGCGCAGAGTTCGCGCCAGGGTGCGGCGGCTGAACTGCTTGGCGACATCATTCATGAACTTGGCGCGCCCGTCGCCGCCGCGGGGGGCGCTCGGGAGCACGCTCTGCTGGCGCCAATGAAGCTGCGTGACAAGGTTCCGGCCGTTCTGTACGCCGATACGGGGCCGGGTGCGCCCGGCAGATTGGACGCGCACGCTCTGCAACTCCTGCTGCGTTCGGCAGCGCTGTGGCTGGAGGTGATTGCCACGCGCCGAGGCGTGCAGGGTGCGGCGCCTGCGGCCGCGGTATCCGCCCCCGAGGCACAACCCGCGCCCGCGCCCGACACCTGGAAAAGGCCGAGCGGAATTGCTCCGGAGCGGGTTGCGACGTCGCCCATCCCGCAGGCGCCGCGGGCGGCGGTTCCCGTGATGCCGCCGGAACGAGTGAGCGAATCGGGAGCGGCTTTGGCGGGATTAGGCAATGTGGCGGCACAGAAGCAGGCATCAGGGCCGGCGCCAAATGCGGATGTGGCGGCGCGGGCACGCCGCTTTGCCAAGCTGCTGGTGGATGAGATTGTCCTTTACAACGGGCAGAAGGTGCTGGAAGGGCGGCAGCATCACGATCTTTACGACCGGCTGCGCGATGATATTGAGAGGAGCCGCTCCGCTTACCAGCAGCGCTTTGGATCAACCCCGGGCAACCTGCCCGAACTGTTCGATCAGGAACTGGTGGCGGTGCTGGCCAACAACGATCCCACGCTGCTGGGCAGCAGCTTTCATCGCTGAAGCATCCGTTTAGAAGGAAGCTTTAGAAGTTAGAAGAAAGATACGCGTTGCTGCTCCAGGCCGCAACTCTGGCGGTATGCTGTGGTTACAGAAAATAATGCCGGTTCGCAGCCGAGGAGCAGATTTTTGGTGAAGAGTTGTATTTGGGTGCTGGCGCTGTTCTGTGCAGCGGCTTTGCCGGCTCAGGAAGCCGCGCCATCCAAGGCGAAAGCGGCTCACGCTACCACTTCGAAATCCAGAACGGCAAAATCGAAAAAGCCGGCGGCCAGGAATTCGCATCGGCATCTCACGCCGGCGCAGAGGCAGGCGCTGGCGGTGCGGGCGCGCCGCGCCCGGCGGGCATTTGTTGCTTCGGCGGAACTGAAGCCCATGGCGCAGCAGTTGCTCGAAGCGCGCAGCCCCGCGGCCTACGCCGGAGTTGAAGCCTGGGCCAGAAAGCATGGCGGCACGGATGCCGGCAGCCTGGCATGGCTGGTTCTGGGATATGCCCGCTATACCGATCGCGACTTCGATAAAGCCATTGGCGGGCTGCAGAAGGCGCAATCGCATGCCGGAGAGTTGAGCGACTACGCGGCTTATTTCCTGGCGAGCTCCTATCTGGCGGCGGGGCAGCCGCAGCCCGGGCTCGAGATCCTGAAGGCCTTTCCGAGCCGCTATGCCGATTCGTTGTTTGCACGCGATGCGGCGCTGCTTTATGCGGGCGCCCTGGTAAGCGCGGGAGATCCGCAGCGCGCGCTGGCCGCAGTTGCGCCTTACGAAGCGGAGCACAGGGCCGATGTGGATTTGCTGCAAGCGCGCGCATGGCTGAAGGCGGGGGAAAGCGATAAAGCCATCGCGCTGCTGCGGAACATTTATTTCACGCGGCCTGCCGCGCCCCAGGCGGGTGAGGCCCGGGCAGAACTCGATCGCCTGCCTGCGGGGTCCGTTGCTCCTCCAACCTATGCCGAGCTGCGCGGCCGCGCCGACGCCCTCGGAGCGGCAAAGCGCTACGCCGATGCTGCCTCCGAGTATCGCAACCTGCTGAACAATGCGCCGGTTGCAAAGATTCCCGAGGCGCAGGCGCTGCTCGCGGAAGCGCTTTACCGCAGCAACAACCGCAGCGAGGCCCGCAAGCTGCTCGAACGCCTTCCGGAAAGCTCTGACGAAATGGGGGCGCGCCGTGACTATTACCTGCTCGAGCTGGCACGCTCGGATGGAGATGAGGCGGGCGTAAGGGCCATTCTGGAACGCATGCGCGCTTCCACGCCTTCCAGCAGCTACTACCAGGAAGCGTTGATTTCGGCTGCCAACATGTGCCTGCTGAAGAAGGATCTGGCGCAGGCGGGCAGCTACTACCAGGAAGCGGGGGAGCGCTTTCCCGAGAGCCGGCTTGCGCCCGGCATGCACTGGAAGGCGGCATGGCTCCTGCTGCGCCAGGGCAAAACCGCCGAAGCCCGCCAGAGTTTCGAAGAACAGATTAGGAAGTTTCCCGAGTCGGGGGAAATTGCCCCGGCGCTTTACTGGCGCGCGCGCCTGGCGGAAGATGAGCATGACCTGCCGCGCGCCCGCGCCTACTATCGTAAAGAGACTGAGCGATACCGGAATTACTACTATGCCGACCTGGCGCGCACGCGCCTGGAGGCGCTGGGGCAGGGAGATGTAGCAATTGACCCGCTGCTTGCGGCTTTGCCGCAACCCGCTCCTCCTCACTTCATTGATGAACCGGCGCCCGCCGATAACCTGCGGCTGCAGCGCGCCAACCTGCTGGAAAACGGCGGGATGTTCGATTTTGCGGTGCGCGAACTGCAACTGGCGCGGGAAGAGGATGGCGGCGCCTGGGTGAACCGCGAGATTGCGCGAGTGTACCAGTCTGCCGGCCACTACGATCGCGCGCTGGAGGCGCTGAAGCACGCCGTGCCTTCGTACTTTGCGCTCGATGTTGCGGCGCTGCCCCGCTCCTGGTGGGAAGGCCTGTTCCCGCGGCCGTTCTGGGCCGACCTTACGCGGTACTCCCAGGCCAACCAGCTCGATCCGTTTCTTGTGGCGTCGCTGATCCGGCAGGAATCGGAGTTCAATCCTTCGGCTATTTCTTACGCCAACGCCTGGGGGCTGATGCAGGTGCTGCCCTCCACCGGAGGCAGGCTGGCGCGCGAGTTGAAGATTGCAAAGTTCAAATCTGATCGCCTGCTGGAGCCCTCCACCAATCTCCAGCTTGGCACCCACTTCTTCCGTTCGCTGGTCGATCGTTTTGGCGGCAGGGTGGAATACGCGCTGGCGGCCTACAACGCCGGACCTGAGCGGGTGGATGACTGGCTGTCAAGCGGGCGCTTCCGCGATCCCGCGGAATTTGTGGAGTCCATTCCATTCACCCAGACGCGCGAGTACGTGCAGGCGATTCTGCGGAATGCCATGGTTTACCGCCAGCTCTACGCCAGATCGCTGGCCACCAAATCCGGAAACTGAAAAAAGCGTCAACCCCAAAGGGCACAAAGATCACAAAGGACGACTGCTCAGAACAGGTCGGTTTTTCTGGGCAGCCCATTACGCGGCTTGCGCCGGTGCCGGCCGAGAGTTAAGACAACAAGGAACCCAACGATGAAAAGCCCAATAGCGATTTGGACGGCAGTTGGAACGGCGGTTGGAGTAGCGATTGGCGCGGCGACGCGGTCCATGGCGATATGGATATGCTACGGCGTTGTGGCCGGGGTGGTGATTGGTGTAGTGGTGAGCCGGCGCAGGCCAGGCTAGGAGCGCAGAGGGAGACGCGGAGGTGCGGCAGCCGTTCGGAATCGGACGGCGTGTCCCGCAAGCGCACATGGTAGCGCCCGGCCTGGTGCTGTTCTGTTGATTTGAAAGGAGTTCAGCCCGGCCTTGGGGTCACAGGCGTGCTTCCGTTGGTAGCAAGGAGTGGTGCGCGTGCCTCTCGACGATTTGCGATATGCGTGGCGGATGATGCGGCGGGCGCCTGTGTTTACGGCCGCCGTTGTTCTCACCGTGGCGCTGGCCATTGCCGGCAATACGGCAATCTTCAGCGTGGTCAATGCGGTTTTGCTGCGGCCTTTGCCGTTTCGCGATCCTGACCGCCTGGTGCAGGTGGCGGAGAAGAATGACAAGCTCCACCTGCCCACGTTCGGCGCGTCGGTGCTCAACTTCCTGTTCTGGCGGGAGCAGGCGCACACATTTGAGGAGCTGGCAGCAATCGGCTCCTCCAGCTTCACGCTGACCGGTTCCGGCGATCCGGAGCAGTTCTCGGGCAACCGCATCAGCCCCGCGCTGATGCGTGTGCTGGGGCTTTCGCCGGTGGCCGGCCGCAACTTCACAGACGATGAGGAGAAGCCAAACGCCGCGCCGGTAGCGATGATTGGTGAAGGATTGTGGAAGCGCCGGTTCGGCGGCGATCGCGCAATCATCGGGCGAACCCTCACGCTGAACGGCGCGCCGACCACGATTGTGGGAATCGCGCCTGCCGCCGTGAACCTGGTTTCGGGCGGCGACATTTATTCGCCGTTGACCATCGACCGGGCAAAGGAAATTCGCCTCAATCACCTCATTTTTGTGGTGGGGAAGTTGCGCCGGGGCGTCGGCTTGCGGCAGGCCCAGCAGGAGATGGATGCCATCTCGGTGCGGCTTGGGGAGCAGTTTCCCGAGGTGCGCGACTGGGGGATCCACCTGATCAGCATGTTCGATACATTCGTAAGCCCCGAACTTAAGAGGGGCATCCTGGTGCTGATGTTCGCCGCGGGCTTCGTGCTGCTGATTGCGTGCGCCAACATTGCGAACCTGCTGCTGGCACGCGCTGCGGGGCGCCAGAAAGAGGTGGCTGTGCGCTCCGCGTTGGGCGCTGCCCGCAGCCGCATCTTTCGCCAGCTCATCACCGAGAGTGTTGTGCTCTCGATGTTTGGCGGCGCTGCCGGAATGATGGGCGCCTGGTGGTCGGTTCGCCTGATGAACCGGGCCATGCCGCCCGGCCTATTGCCCATTCCGGAAATCCACCTGGATTTTGCAGTCCTGCTTTTCGCGGCGGCGCTTACGGCGATTACGGGGCTGCTCTTTGGCATGATTCCCGCACTGCGCATGGCGCAGGTGGACCTGAACGATGTGCTGAAGCAGGGCGGCCGCGGCAGCTCGGGCGGAATGAGAGCTTCGCTTCGCAACAGCCTCTCCGCAGGCGAGATCGCGCTGGCCACGGTGCTGCTGATTGGCGCGGGGTTGCTGATTCGCTCGCTGGCCAACCTGGAACATGCGCGCCTGGGATTTGACCCCAATCGCTTGATGACCTTCCAGGTTGCGCCACCCACCGCCAAGTACCCTCTGGCGAGCGGAGCGCCAATTTTTTACCGGCAACTGGTGGAAGCCCTGCGCTCCATCCCGGGGGTGAAGGCAGCGGCGGTTTGCAGCGGCATTCCTTTTGGCAATGGGGCCTACAGCCAGCATCCTATGATTACGAAGGGTCAGTCGGTCCTGCCGCCTGACACGAAAGTGCCGATTGACTGGCGCAGCGTCAGCCCGGGATACTTCGGCGCCATGTCCATTCCGCTGGTGCGTGGCCGCGACTTTACGGATGCCGATACCACCACGTCATTGCCCGTAACGATCGTGAGCCAGGCAACGGCCAGGAAGTTCTGGGGTGATGCCGATCCCATTGGGCGAACGCTGATGCGTACTGCCGGGCCGCCGGTGGCGTTCACCGTAATTGGAGTGGTTGGCGATGTGCGCAGCACGGCTCTCAACCAGGAGTCGCCCGCGCTTTACTATCCCACGGGCCAAAGGGTCTGGCCTCTAATGGATGTCGTGGTCCGTTCGAATCTGCCGTCGGAATCGCTGCTGCCGGCCATCCGCGCGAAGACCCGCGAACTCGATCCTGAACTCGCGATTGCGACGGTGCGCACCATGGATGAGTGGCTGTCCAACACATCAGCGCAGCCGCGGTTGAATGCGGTTCTGCTGGGCGTGTTCTCGGGTGGCGCGCTGGCGCTTGCCGCAATTGGAATCTACGGCGTGCTGGCCTATTCGGTAAGCCAGCGGACGCGCGAAATTGGGCTTCGCATGGCGCTCGGCGCCCATCCGGCCGGCGTGCTGCGGCTCATTGTCAGCGAGGGGCTTAAGCTGGGAACCGCGGGCGTTGCAGCAGGCGGCGTGGGGGCGCTTGCCGTCGGACGAGCGCTCCAGCGGCTGGTTTATGGGGTTCAGGTTTATGACCCTGCTACGTTCGGATCGGTTGCTTTGTTGCTGCTCCTGGTCGCCCTGGCCGCGTGCGCGATCCCGGCACGACGAGCCGCACGTGTGGACCCTGTTATCGCGTTGCGAGCAGATTGAGGAACAATCTGCGATGTGAAAAATCGAATGTGGAAAGCGCCGCCACAAAATTTTGGCGCTTCGCGGAAGGGAATTTATTTAGTCGGCCAGTTTTGCCGGGTTTCCCCGGTGCGGCTACGATTCGGTGGATGGGAAGGCGAGATGTCCTAACGATCGCCGACCAGTTCGCCTTCGGCGGCTTCGTTACCCTTGCTGAACAGGATTTCACTGACCAGCAGCAGAGCGCCGATTACGATGGCGCTGTCGGCCAGGTTGAATGCCGGCCAGTGATAACCGGATACCGAAAAATCGAGGAAGTCCACCACGTAGCCCATGGAGAGGCGATCCCAAAGATTGCCCAGAGCGCCGCCCAGGATCAGGGCAAGCCCGGCGGCCGTAGTGGTCATGGAATGGCTTTTCCAGAGCAGCGCGACCACTACCAGCAAAGCCGCCAGCGAGAACAGGATCAGCATGGTGACTTTCCACTCCGAAGGCGAATCGGACCACAGGCCAAAGGCGGCGCCGCGATTCTGAACATGGGTAAGCCGGAAAAGGCCGGGGAAAACTTCATGGGTTCCGTGCAGCGGAATATGAGTGGAAACCAGCCACTTGGACAGGCGATCAACGGCGACAATAACGAACGCAATCAGAAGATGATATTTACGAACCATTTTCAACCTTCCGGCAGCGCGCGGTTTTGCCGGAACTACACTCCTTATGATGCTGCCACTCCCCGCTCCATGGCTGCCAAAGCCGCACTGCAGCGCTCGCAAACCGTAGGATAAACCGCGTCTTCTCCCACGTGCACGGAATAATTCCAGCAGCGCTCGCACTTTTGTCCGGCAGCTTTAGAAACCGTTACGTTCAACTCCGTTCCGGGCAGCACTTCAACGCCGGAAACAATGAACAGCGCCCGCAAATCCTTCCGGTACTTGTTGAGTAACGCATGGGCGGGCGATGTGATGGCGACAGCCGCCTCGAGGCTTCCGCCGATCAGGCGTGAGGCGCGGGCCGCTTCGAGCGCCTTGAGCACTTCCGCGCGAAGCGCCATCAACTGGTCCCACTCTGAGCGCAGCTCGGCGGCGGCGGCCGAATCGGCAATCGTGCCCGTAACTTCTTCCGCTTTGGGAAACAGCGCCAGGTGAACGCTTTCGGGCCGGGCATTCGTCAGGGGAAGGTGCTGCCAAACTTCATCACAGGTGAAGCTCAGGATGGGCGCGAGCACCCGGACGAGCGCTTCGGTAATGCGCCAGATGGCAGTCTGGGCCGAGCGCCGCGCGTGCCAGTGGGGAGAAAACGTGTACAGGCGGTCCTTGAGGATATCGAGATAGGTGGCGCTGAGGTCGACCACGCAGAAATTGTGGGCTTCATGGTAGACCTTGTGAAATTCAAAATCGCGGTACCACTCGCCACATCGGGTGGCGAGATCGGAGGCGCGCAGCGCCATGTAGCGATCCAGCGGTTCCAGGTTGTCGAAGGCAACGGCGTGGAGCCGGGGATCAAAATCCGCCAGGTTGCCGAGGAGGAACTTGAATGTGTTGCGGATCTTGCGATAGTTCTCGGCAATGCGCTGCATGAGCCGTTCGGAGCCAACCACGTCCTCGCGGAAATCGACGGATGCAACCCACAGGCGAACGATTTCGCCGCCCAGGCGGTTGGCGATATCAACCGGATCGACATCGTTGCCGCGCGACTTTGACATGGCCTGGCCCTGCTCGTCCAGCGTCCAGCCGGGCGTGACCACGCCCCGATAAGGGGCGCGGTTACGCGTGCCGATGGCGATGAGCAGTGATGATTGGAACCAGCCGCGAAACTGATCACTGCCTTCCAGGTAAAGATCGGCGGGCCAGGGGATTTCTTCGGAGCCCAGCACGGCGGCATGGCTGGAGCCCGCCTCGAACCAAACGTCGAGGATGTCCATTTCCTTCTCGAACGCCGCGCCGCCACAGCCGGCGCAGGAGATGCCGCCGGGAACGATTTCGGCAGCCGGCGTGGAGAACCAGGCGTCGGCGCCACGTTCGCGGAACAACCGGACTACCGCTTCCTTCACGGCGGGCTGTTTCAGCGGCTGCCGGCATTGCGCGCAATAGAGCACCGCGATGGGCACACCCCAGACGCGCTGGCGCGAGATGCACCAATCGGGCCGCGAGGCAATCATGTTGCTCATGCGCTCCTCGCCCCACGACGGGTCCCAGCTCACAAGCTTGATTTCTTCCAGAGTGCGGCCGCGCAGCGTTCCGGCAGGGTGCCCTGCAGCCTCGAGCGCGATGATCTTCTCCATCCCGATGAACCACTGTTCGGTTGCGCGAAAGATTACGGGCTGGTGGCAGCGCCAGCAATGCGGGTAGGAGTGGGAGATGCTGCCGGCGTGCAGCAACGCTCCGCGCCGGTGCAAGAGATCGATGATGGGCTGGTTGGCCTCAAAAACGGTTTGCCCTTCGTATTCCGCCTGGCCATGGCGCATGCGGCCGGCCTTATCGACGTGGCAAATTTGAGGGAGGCTGTAGCGCTGGCCGGTGTAGAAGTCATCGGCGCCGTGCGCGGGCGCGGTGTGCACGGCGCCCGTACCCTGGTCCATCGTAACGTAACCCGCCAGCACGCCCAGGACTTCGCGATCGAGAAATGGATGCGCGAAGGTGGCATACTCCAGCTTGCTCCCGGGGAAGCGAGCGATTTCCCGCGTGCCGCCCAGGTCCGCGTTTTCAATGACAGACGCGGCGAGCTTTGCCGCCACAATGTAGTTTTCACCGCCGGCGGCGAGCGCGACGTACTCCTCGTCAGGATGGAAGGCAATGGCGAGAGATGCGGGAAGTGTCCACGGGGTGGTGGTCCAGATGATGGTGGAAACTTGAAGGCC
Source organism: Acidobacteriota bacterium (assembly GCA_019236695.1). Taxonomy (GTDB): domain Bacteria; phylum Acidobacteriota; class Terriglobia; order Terriglobales; family Acidobacteriaceae; genus JAFAIN01. The sequence continues at coordinate 15,055 of JAFAIN010000092.1, forward strand.
GCGGAGCGCGGGATCGATTCTCTCCGGCGGGCTCGTCAAGCGATACCGCACGTAGATGCTCGGGCTGGTGTGGTCTTCGTATTCCACTTCGGCTTCAGCGAGCGCAGTCTGGTCGCGAATGCACCAGTACACGGGGCGCAAGCCTTTGTACACAGCGCCCTTTTCAAAGAAGCCATAGAACTGTTCGACGATGGCGGCTTCGTACTGCGGCGACATGGTGAGATACGGATCATCCCAGCGGCCGAACACGCCGATGCGCCGGAACTGGGAGCGCTGCAGGTCAACGAATTTTTCGGCATAGGCGCGGCAGGCTCTGCGCACCGAAAGCGCCGGCATTTCAAGTTTCTTTTTGCCCAACTGCTCATCGACCTTGATTTCGATGGGCAGGCCATGGCAATCCCAGCCGGGAATATAGGGCGAATCGAAGCCGGCCATGGTCTTTGATTTGACGACAAAATCCTTCAGGATTTTGTTGAGCGCGGTACCCAGATGGATGGGGCCGTTGGCGTAAGGCGGGCCATCGTGCAGCACGTACCGGGGCGAACCGGCCCGCGCCTGGCGAATGCGCTCGTAGAGGCGCATGCCATTCCACCGCTCGAGCAGCCGAGGCTCGTTCTGCGGCAGGTTGGCCTTCATGGGAAAATCAGTCTTTGGAAGGTTAACCCAGGATTTTTTGTCGAGCGGCAATTCGTCCTCTGGCGGGAAACGCCTGTGATGAACCTTTTTTTTGATTATAGCGGCTGAAGGCGGCAGCGATGAGTGGTGAGGCCCTTGTGCCTCTTGTTCGGGCGTTTGACACTGCGCGCCGGCATTGTGCTAAACTCAGTACGTCTTAGGGCGAAGATTTCGCCTCTCTGGCTCAAGCCCGCAGTTCCCCCGCAAGCACCGCACCTGCTGAGTGGTTGAGGGTCCCCCGGTTCGCCTGCCCGACAACCCGGCCGGGCTCGCGCCAGGCTAAGACGGGAATAACCTTTGTTCGACGACTTCAACAATCCAAACGCCAACGACCTGACCGACCACAACCACAACAACGGCCACACGGGTGTTGCCACCGTGGAGCCCCATCCCGAGCCGGCCGCGGAAGCGGCGCCACTCCTGCCGGAGCAGGCATCGCCTGCAGCGCTGATGACATCGCCAAATGAGGCGGCGGCGCCCCCGCCACCCGCCGCCGGCGAGAGCCCGGCTGCGCAAAACGCCGGCGTAGATGATTTTGCCTCGGCGCTCGAAAGCTTCGAAGCCGAAGCCGGCGAAGCCGAACCCAACGACAACGTGGTGAACGGCACGGTCGTTAACGTGACGTCCACGCACGTGGTTGTGGATATCGGCATGAAGTCGGAAGGCATGGTGCCGATCGCCGAAGTGCGCGACCACGAAGGCAATGTGCCGTTCAAGTCGGGCGATCAGATCCCCGTGATCGTGGTGCGCGGCGAAACCGAAGAGGGCTACACCCGGCTGTCGTACGAGAAGGCGGCACGCCTGCGTGCCTGGGATGAAATTGAAGCCGCGTATGACCACAAGGCAGCCATCAAGGGCCGCGTAATCGATCGCGTGAAGGGCGGCCTTTCGGTCGATATCCTCGGCGCACGCGCTTTCCTGCCCGGTTCGCAACTTGACCTGCGGCCAGTGCGCAATCTTGACGGGTACAAAGGCCGCGAGATCGAAGTGCTCATCGTCAAGTTGAACAAGAAGCGCGGAAATGTGGTGGTTTCGCGGAAGCAACTGCTGGAGGAAGAGCAGGCGGAGAAGCGCTCGGCGACCCTCGAGCACCTGCATGAGGGATCGGTGCTGACGGGCACGGTAAAGAACCTGACCGATTACGGAGCGTTTGTGGATATGGGCGGCATCGATGGCCTGCTCCATATCACGGACATGTCGTGGGGCCGCCTTACGCATCCGCGCGACCTGGTGAACGTTGGCGACCACATCCAGGTAAAAGTGCTGAAGTTCGACCCTGAAAAGCAGCGCGTCTCGCTGGGCTTCAAGCAGTTGACGCCCGATCCGTGGCTGGACGCGGAGCAGCGTTACCCCATCGGCGCCCACGTAAAAGGGCGGGTCATCAGCGTTACGGATTACGGCGCCTTCATCGAGTTGGAGCAGGGAATAGAAGGCCTGGTGCACGTGAGCGAGATGACCTGGTCGAAGCGGATGAAGCATCCTTCGAAGATCGTGAATGTTGGCCAGGAAGTGGAAGCGGTGGTGCTGAATGTGAATCCCCAGGAGCGCCGCATATCGCTCGGCCTGAAGCAACTGGAGGCCAATCCCTGGGAAACCCTGCATGAGAAATTCCCGGTGGGCGCCACAGTGGAAGGGCGTGTACGCAACCTGACCGATTTCGGCGCGTTTATCGAGATCGAAGACGGAATTGACGGGCTGGTTCACGTGAGCAACATGAGCTGGACCAAGCGGGTGAAGCATCCCTCCGAAGTGCTGAAGAAGGGTGACAAGGTAAAGGCTGTGGTCCTGGCCATCGAGCCGGATCATCGGCGCCTTTCACTCGGGATGAAGCAGCTTCAACCCGATGTTTGGGATACGTTCTTCCAGACGCATCGCATTGGCGACGTGGTGCACGGCAAGGTTCTGCGCATTGCCAGCTTCGGCGCGTTCATCGAACTGGCGGAGGGCGTGGAAGGCTTGTGCCACAATTCCGAAACGGCGGACGAATCAGGCCGGGGCATCAAGCTGGAACCCGGACTGGATACCGATTTCAAGATCATTAAGATGAATGAGCAGGAAAAGAAAGTCGGCCTCTCGTTGCGGGCGGTGGGGCAGGAAGCCAGCCGCCAGGATGTGGAAGCCTACAAGCATCCGGCCTCAAGCGCCACGACGACGCTTGGGGATCTCGTGAGCTGGAAGCGCGCTTCCAGCGACGAGCGGTAATCAGAAGCCAGCCTTTCACGCGAGCCGGAGGTTACACTCCGGCTCGTTGTTTGTTTGGTGGTATTTCTGCGACCAGCTTGCTGTGATGGAATCTCTCACCCAGTCTGCGGCCAGTGGCTATCGTTGGTCGCTCGGCTGCAAATTTCGTGCTATTTGACCGGACCGGCCGGCGTGCTATATGCGATTGCGGCGATTTCGCCCACTGCCTGGCCAACGATTCTCGTGGTTGCTTCAGGGTCATCGCCTGGCACACTTACGTGATTGGCATAGATGGCGAAGGCGAGATGCCGGCCCTCGATGGTCGTGGTGTAGCCGGCCAGGCCTTTGCCCGTAACCATAACGTCGTGGTTCAAGGCATCGAAGGCGCCGAATGTTCCGGTTTTCGCAAAGACGTGGCCGGCGGCAGGCGAGGCGGGCTGGATGTTCCACAAAGTGCCGTCACGACCCAGAATGGGAAGGGCGTTATAGAAGACCTGAAAATCCGGACGCTTGGCCATGTATGCCAGGTAGCTGACCATAAAATCGGGGGTGAAGAATGCGGAAGGCGCTCCCCCGGCGCCGTCGCCCTGCGATGCGCTCGAAAGGTCAAGCCCGGCGCGCTGCAGGAAGTCGTGCTCGAGGCTGAAACCCGCCTGATCCCAATCGGCCGCAGCGTGCCCGAGCACTGCGCCAAGCACGTATGGAGTCATGCTGGCATGCAGGTTCTGGCTGACTTTGAGCGTGACTTTTACTTCCTGGCCCAGGGGCGGAGAAACGTGCTCGGCGACAACATCAGGGCCCGTATAGAAGGCTGCGAGCGTAGAGAAATCGGGGGTGTTTTCCGGGCGCGGAATCGCAACATCGATGCCGGCCTGCCGCAGCGCTTCCGCGAGGACCACCTGGGCGAAGCGACTTGGTTGCGGCACCGGATAGGCAAACAGAATGGGCGGCGTGCCAAGAGGGAATGTGCCGGTCACGGTGACGGTGTGGCTGCCGTCGGGGTTGGTTACATCGTTCGCCCAGCGCAGCGAAGGCCTGCTGCCGGCCGCGCCCGTTGTGGACTTGTTGATAAACGTGACATAACTTGACTGGGGCGAGGCGCGAAGCGTGGTTGGCGCCCCCACGGATGGCCCCGGGCCGGCCGTGACATCAACGATATTGTCATTGACGACGATCGGGGAAATTACGATGCCGGTGCCGAGGTCGCGAGCGCCCTCGCGAAAGAGCGAGGCATCAACCAGAACGCGGCCAGTGATACGCGTAATGCCGGCGGCAGCGACCTGCTTTGCCAACTCGCGCATTACGGCGAGGGGATCTCCGGGGACGGCGCGAGTATCGGGAGAGCCGGCGTACGCGTGATCCTCATTCTCGAAGGCCAGCGTGCCATCGGGCTGAATGCGGCCTGAGAGGTTCGGGTCGCCGGCCGCAACCAGCACCAGATCGCCTTCGATAGCCCCTGCGTTCACCGGACCGGTGCGGTACAGGCGCGTGTGGAAGCGATAATCGGCGCCGAGCAGCGCCAGCGCCGTGCCCTCGGTAAGCAGCTTTGTAGTTGAGGCCGGGGTAAATAGTTTGTCGCCGTTGAGCCGGTAGATTGGCCTGGCGGCGTCGAGATCAAAAAATTCAATTCCAAAGCTGGCATGACGGAATTCGGGGCGGTCCAGCACTTGCTGGATGCGCGCGGCTAGAGATGAGCTTTGAGCTGACGCAGCAGACACGAGCGCCAGCAGGGCAGCGATGAATTTGGCGGTGGCCATAGTGAGACGCGCATTGTAAACCTCAGGCGAGCGCAGCGGTACAATTGCGGTGCCATGGCGTTTTATCTGCTCAAGACTGAGCCTTCCGAATACAGTTTTGCCGACCTGCAGCGCGAAGGCAGCACGATTTGGGATGGAGTTACGAACCCGGTGGCGGTGAAGAATCTTCGCCGGATGCAGAAAGGGGACCGGCTCGTTATTTATCACACGGGCGATGAAAAGCGCGCGGTCGGCACTGCGGTTGTGGAAGCCATGGAGGATCCGGAAGCCCCGCGCGTACGCATCAAGGCCGGCGCGGCCCTGCGCCGGCAGGTAACGCTTGCGGAAATCAAAACCAATGGCGCTTTCGCAGAATCACCGCTGGTCCGGCAGGGCCGGCTCTCGGTTGTGCCGCTGAATGAGGAGCAGTACCGGCTGGTGACCAGCTAGGCGGCACTGGCTGACGGCAGGAAAGCGGCTGCCCAGCTCTCGAATTCCTTGTCCAAGGCCCTGGAGAACGCATCCAAATCCTCGGATGCGTCTGAGCCGGGCACAACTCGACATGTTGCGGCACAGGGGCCGGGCAGCGCTGCCTTACATCCTGATTTGCAGCGGGGTTGCGCTGCTGGTCTATGTCAGCTCGGAATATGCGCTCATGCTGCAGGGGCAGCGTGCGCTGCAGCACCAGTTTGCCGTGCAGGCGTCAGCCCGCATGGTGACTGCGCCAGACAGCCTGGTCCGCATTGCCGTGCCGAAGATCAACCTTGACGCCATAGTCGTTGAGGGCACGTCGCGCAAGGACCTGATGAAGGGCCCGGGGCACATCCGCAGCAGCGCTTATCCCGGAGAATCAGGGAATGTTGTAATCAGCGCTCACCGCGACACATTCTTCCGCCACATTTACGAGTTGAGCAAAGGCGACCAGATTCAATTGCAGCGCGGCGGAGCGACGTACACCTATGAGGTGACCGGAAAAAAGATTACCGACCCAAACGACCTCTCGGTTCTCCAGCAGACGGAGGAGCCGCGTCTAACGCTGATCACGTGCTATCCCACCTACTACGTTGGGCCGGCGCCGGAACGCCTGGTAATCTTTGCCCGGCTGCTCACGGCCTCGAATCAAGCCGAAGCCCGTTTGTCCACAACCGCACAGGCATCCGGCAAACCGGAATAGCCGTCCCCTTACGACCGGGAACTGCCATGCCGTTCGAGCGTGGCATGGGTGTGCAAGTGGCAAATCGCAATGGCGAGTGCATCGGCCGCGTCAAACGGTGCCGGCAGCGTGGCCAAGGCAAGCAGGCGGGCCACCATCTGCTGAACCTGCTGCTTTTCTGCCCTTCCGTAGCCCACCACGGCACTTTTTATGCTTAAGGGTGAGTACTCGGCTACGGGACAGCCTTCCAGCGCGGCCACCAGCATGGCCACTCCTCGGACCTGCCCCAGTTTGAGCGCCGATTTGGCATTGACCGCGTAGAAAACATCTTCGATTGCAACCGCGTCGGGCTGGTGCCTGGCCACGATGGCGCGCAGTTCGCCGAAGAGGCAGGCCAACCGCTCGGCCAGGGGTTGAGCCCGCGACAGGGCAACGGCGCCATACGTGATACATACCAGGCTTGCTTCGGTCTGCTCCACAACTCCGTAGCCGGTGAATTCGCCGCCGCAATCGATGCCCAGGACACGCACGATGCCAATGTAACTCATGGGGAAAGGCAAGAGTTAAAAGGCAAACGCAAAGGGGAAGGATGGCGAACGTGGCGCAATCTCCTGCCATCCAAATGAATGTGGAACAGGGGAGGCTCAGGAGCGCTTTGGCAGCGTTACTGCCGGTGTTGGCAGCAGCATTCGCATCGGCCCAGGATGACCCGGCGCAACGGGTGGTCATCACCAAGGGTCCTCGCGTGGAGGATGTTACGGCCGAGGCGGTGGTGATTGCATGGTCAACCAACGTAAACGCCAGCACCATAGTGCGTTACGGTACTGACCGGCAGCGCCTGGACGCGGCTGCGGAAGAGCCCTGGGGCGGGCTGACGCACCGCGTCACCATCCGTAACCTGCGTCCTGGAATGATGTATTACTACGAAGCGGAATCGAATCAGGGGCAGGGAACCGGCACAGCCGCCGTGAGCCCGGTTTTGAGCTTCAGCACGCGAAGCGCTGCCGGCAGCCTTCCTCAGGGCGCCCCTACAGGTGATTCCGTAAGGGTCCTCGCCGGGCCAATACCGCGTAACATCACGGCTCATACGGCGCAGATCTGGTGGGAAAGCGACCGGCCCTCGGACACGATTGTCAGATACGGAACTGACCCGCAGCGGCTTACCGAGACGCAGCAGAGCCCATGGGGTGACCAGGTTCACCGCGTGGAGCTGAGCCGCCTGGAACCGGGCACGGAATACTTTGTAGAGGTGGTTGGTCCGGAGGGCGACGTACGCGGGCAAGCCAGGTTCAGGACAGAGGCGCCCGGCGCTGCCGGTCCAAAAATAACGGATGGCCCGCGAATCGAGTTCCTGGGGACGAACTCCGCGGTGATTGCCTGGACAACGAATGAACCAGCCAATGGCGTGGTTCGGTACGGCACCGAACCCGGGGCCCAGGCCGAAACCGCCGAGGCGCCGTCAAACCAGACTACGCATCGTGTAACGCTGCGGCGTCTGAAGCCCGGCGCAATCTATTATTTTTCCGTAGAATCCTCGACGGGCCGGGATCAGGAGAAAACGGCGAAGAGCGGCGTGGCGCCGTTCCGCACGCCGGAAACCCCGGAGCGGGCAATGCGGATTTCGCAGCCCTGAGGCGGGCGCCCGCAGAGATAAGGTGCTGAAGGTCTCAGACGCGCATCCGATAAAATGAGCCGCGCAATGAACGTGCAGCGCACAATCGGGATGGCCTTGCTGTGGCCGGCACTGATGGCAGCCGCGCAGGACCGCGCGCCCATTGATCCGAACGATTCTTCATACCACCCGCCCGTCCCGACGGTAATTTTTGATCTCACGTTTTACGGTGCCAATCCCAGCCACTATTCGGTAGCCGTAAGCGCAAACGGCAGCGCCGCATATCAGTCGAACGGCGGGGAAGACAATGCGGCCACGGGCCAGAGCACCGGCGTTCCCGAAATGGTGGTGTTCACCATGAGCGAAGCCGGGCGCAACCGCGTTTTCGAACTGGCCCGCAAGCTCAACTACTTTGACGGCAAATTCGACTACACAAAATCGCGCATCGCCAATACCGGATCGAAGATGCTGGTATTCGCCGATTCCACACGGCACGTCAGCACGACATACAACTACAGCCAGAATGCCGATATTCAGGAATTGACGCGAATCTTCCAGTCAATTTCGGCGACGCTGGAATACGGCCGCCGCCTCGAGCACGATTTGCGATATGACAAGCTCGACCTTTATAAGCAGCTCAACGACATGCTGAAGCAGGCAGATGCCGGCGAACTGGCCGAGTTGCAGGCGGTAGCCCCGGTATTGCAGAGGATTTCCGGTGATTCTACCGTAATGCACGTAGCCAGGGTGGATTCTGACCGGCTTTTGGCCAGGGCCGGCATGCCGTTGGCGAGAAGATAATGTTGGGGGGGAGAGGCAGCACAAACCGGGCATATAATGAATTCCGGAACTTTGGCTGCCTTTGAGGGTTTGTGTTAGTGGTGCTTTGCGCGTAGCGGGGGTGAACTATGAGTTTCCGCAAGTCATGGCTGCTGGTATCGCTTTTGCTGGGCGCCTTTGTGATGGCGCAGGCTGCGAGCCACGTCCGGATCGTAAGGCTCAGCTATGTCAACGGCCAGGTGCAGGTTGATCGCGGCAATGGCGCCGGCTATGACCAGGCCATGCCCAACATGCCCGTGGTGGAGGGGCTTAAGTTCTCCACAGGGGCTGACGGCGTGGCCGAGCTGGAATTCGAGGACGGCAGCACCTTACGAATCACTCCCGGAACCGAGATTCAGATTCGCGAGCTGGCTCTCGGCGATTCAGGCGGCACCGTTTCGAGCGTCGCGGTTCTCCACGGCACCGCCTATGTTGACTTCCGCAAGCGCAAAGACGATACCTTCACGCTCGCGCTGCCTGGCCACGACGTGCAGCTCACTCACGCCGTACGCATGCGCGCGGAGGTAGCACAGGACGAAGCCGAACTGGCGGTGTTCAACGGCCAACTCGAGATGACGAGTGCGGGCGAATCCATCGTCGTAAAGAAGAACGAGACGGCAACGCTTGATTTCACCAACTCCGGCCGCTTGACGCTTGCCCGTAGCATCGAACCCGCGCCATACGATGACTGGAGCAATGAGCGGGAGAAATACCGCGAGCGTTATGCGACACAGGTAGCCAGCAACCGCGGTGCGCCCGCATATGGGCTGGCTGACCTGGCTTACTACGGATCGGGATTCGATCTGGCGGGTTATGGGTGGGTTTGGCAGCCATTCGGCATCGGCTATGGATGGGATCCGTTCAGCAGCGGTTACTGGAATTATTACCCGACCACCGGCTGGTTGTGGGGCTCGTATTCTCCCTGGGGCTGGTATCCATACCGGTACGGAACATGGATTTTTGCGCCGGGATACGGATGGGTATGGTCCCCGGGCACGGGCATCGGCATTACCACATGGCGCCCGATTCCGCCGGTGAACGGCGCGCCTCCGGGGTACAAGCCTCCGACAGCTCCCACGGCGCCGGCATCTGCGGCACGCGCCCTGGTGGCGGTGGGCACTCCGCCGGTACACGGCCCGGGCAACCGGATTTACGATCCATCAGACCCTGCCCTCGCGCTTAATAAAGGCAAAGGCGGCGTCAACGCGGCCGCGGCTGCTTCCGCTTCGGGGGCCACCGCGCCTTCCGCTAATGTGCGCGAGATGCGGCGCGCCATGGCCACACCTGCGAACCAGGCCGCTCTGGCGGCCATGCGGACCCAGGACACGTTTAACCAGAAATTCCACCAGCAAATGGAAGTTCACGCGGCTGCATATGCGCATGGCGCACCGGGCGGAGAGCCTTCCATGCGCAGCAGCGGCAACCACCAGCCGGGCGCGGCAGCAAGCGGCTCGCATTCCCCGAGCGCCTCGGGCAGCGCCATTCATTCGGCGGGGCCCTCGCCGTCCATGCATGCCGCGAGCGGCGGTGCCGGATCTTCGATGGGCGGTGGCGGCGGCGCGGGACCTTCGATCTCAGCCGGGGGTGGCGGGTCGCACCCATCGGGTGGTGGTGGCGGCGGAAAGCCTCCGCAGTAAGCCACACGAATAAACCTCCTTACCCTCGACTCCCTCATCCTTCCCAAATCCGGGAAGGATGAGTCCCCGGGTATGCAGACATCGCCTTCATTTCCGATGCAATCTAATGGTTCGGCCGGCCTTTTATGGCCCGGCCCTACACTCATCACATAGAGGCGCTCCCATGCCCACATTCCGCCAGGATGTAGAGGAAATTCGCCGCCGGGCAGCCCGCAAAATCGAAGAAGGCCCGGTTACCGAAAGTTACGGCGGTGACGTAAAGCGGACAATCGAAATACTGAATGAAGCGCTGGCCACGGAAATTGTTTGCGTGCTGCGCTATATGCACCATTACTTCATGGCAACCGGCGTTCACGGCGCCGCCGTACGCGATGAATTCAAAGAACATGCCGACAGCGAGCGCGAGCACGCCGACATGATTGCGGAGCGCATTCAGCAACTCGGAGGCAAGCCCGACTACAATCCGCGCACGCTGCTGGAGCGCTCGGCTTCGCAGTACATCGAAGGCGAAACCCTGGCTGACATGATTCGCGAAGACCTGATCGCCGAACGGACGGTGATTGAGATTTACCAGAACATGATCCGCCATTTTGGCAGCAATGATCCGACCACGCGGCGGATGATGGAGGGCATCCTGGCTGATGAAGAGGAACACGCCAGCGATCTCACCGATCTTCTGTACATTGTGGAGCCCTCGAGCGGAAAAACGGAAGGGCAGGATCCTGGCGCCGATCCGCTCAAAATTGGAGCCGCCTGATGGCCGTCGGCTCACGAGTTTCAGTTCGCTGCAATCTCTCCCTGAGTTGATCCCAGCGGACCAGCCGGCCCGGGATTCACTCGAGACGAAGCGCGCGCATGGGATCGATGCGGCTGGCTTTCAGTGCCGGCAAAAAGCCTGACAGGCCGGCAACCAGCGCCAGCGCGACCATTCCGGCTGCGAGCGTAACGGGATCGGCGGTTGAAATTCCATAAACCTGCGACTTCAGCGTGCGGTTCATCAGAATGGCAAGCGGCAATGCGATGGCGATTCCCACTGCGGCCATGAATAGCACTTCGCGCATCACCAGCCATACCACTCTCTCGCGTGTGGCCCCCAGCGCCATGCGAATCCCGATTTCACCCGTGCGCCGCGCCACCGTGTAGGCCATCACGCCATACAGTCCCACCGCGGCCAGCGCCGCCGCCACCGCCGCAAAGAACACCGAGAGCACCGCAATCATGCGTTCGGTGAACAGACTGTCACTGATTGTGACTTCCATGGTGCGCACCTTAAAAATGGGCAGGTGATCGTCCAATTGCTTCACCACCGCACGAGCGGATGCTGCCAGGGCAGCCGGATCCTGCGTGGTGCGAACAAACCAGGTCATCTGACCCAGGTTCTGGTCCTGGGTGTACGGTGTGTAGACGAACCGCGGAACCTCATCGCGCAGGCTTTGCGATTTGAAATCCTTTACCACTCCTACAATCTCGATTTGCGGTTTTTTGTCACCCCCAAAGCCGATATGGCGACCGAGTGGATTCTGTTCCTTGAACCAGTAATGCCATGCCTTTTCGTTCAGCACCGCGACCTTGGCAGAGCTGGCAGTGTCGCGTTCATCGAAAGCCCGGCCCATCAGCACGGGCACGCCCAGGGTTGAGAAGAAGCCCGCTCCCACGTTATTGGTGTTGGGATTCATGTCTTCGCGGTCGCCCGGCGTGTAGCCTTCCACTGTGATAGTGGAGATTGAGTCGTCACCGTCGAGCAATCCGGCTTCTGCCGCCGAAACCGATTGCACCCCCGGCAAATTGCCGAGCCGCTGCTGCAGTTCGTGGAAGAGCGCCAGCGACCGCGCGTCGTTGTAGCCGTTCAGCGAGGGCTCAATGGCAAACGTAAGCAGGTGGGAGCTGCGGAATCCGGGGTACTGCGCGCGCAGGTTATAGAGGCTGCGGGCGAACAGCACCGCAGCAACCACCAGAACCAGCGAAATCGCAACTTGCCCCACCACCAGACCTTTACGAATGCGAGTGTGTGCGGCGCCGCCAGCCACGGTTGTTGCCTCCGCCTTCAGCGTCAGTGCGGGGGCGCTCTGCGCCGCCTGCCATGAGGGCAGCAGGCCAAACAGCGCGCCCGTTCCCAGTGACACCGCAAACGTAAACCCCAGCACCGTGAGGTTGAGCGCAGATGAAAGAATCAGAGAGGTGGAACTCGAGGGCAGCATGCGCAGCAGCGCGGAACCCAGCCAGGCCGCCAGCACCAGGCCGGCCGTGCCGCCGCAGCATGCCAGCATGATGCTCTCGACCAGCAACTGCCGCGCAATCCGCGAGCGGGCAGCGCCGACCGCCATGCGAATGGCAATCTCTTTCTGCCG
>JAFAIN010000333.1 GCA_019236695.1 Acidobacteriota bacterium
ATCGCGCGGCCGGGGAAATCGCCTGCTTCCGCACATTATTCGAGGAACATGCAATCGCCATAGGAATAGAACCGGTAGCGCTGGTCAATGGCGTGACGGTACGCCTGAACTACGGGCTCGCGCCCGGCAAAGGCCGCTACCAGCATAAGCAGGGTTGATTGGGGCAAGTGGAAGTTAGTAAGCATCGCGCCGACCACCTGAAACTGGAATCCGGGATAAATAAACAGGTCGGCCTCGCCCGATTGTGCCTGGATGTGGCCCGAGCCCGCGCGAATTGCGGCGTACTCCAGTGTACGCACGGTGGTGGTGCCTACCGCGACCACACGCTTTCCCCGCTGTCGCGCCCGTTGGAGCGCGGCGGCAGCCTCGGGGGGAATGAGGTACCACTCGGAATGCAGCCGGTGCCTTTCAACCTGTTGTTCATGTACCGGTTGAAACGTGCCAAGACCTACGTGCAGCGTGATCTCGGCAATTTCGATGCCGCGCGCCTTGATCTGTTCCAGTACTTCAGGAGTGAAATGCAGGCCGGCAGTGGGAGCCGCGACCGAGCCGGCTTTGCGTGCGAAGACAGTCTGGTAGCGCTCAAAATCCCGCGAATCATCGTTGCGGGAGATATAGGGCGGCAAGGGCACATGGCCGACCCGCTCCAGTGCCGAGAAAAAGTCGGGTACAGAATCGAAACGGAGTGTACGTTCTCCGAACGCACCCCGCGCGATGACTTCAGCGCTGATGATTTCGGGCGAGGATTCGGCGGCAAACGTGAGCCGCTCCCCAATCCCGATCTTCCGCCCGGGGCGGACCAGCGCCTGCCAGACTGCCGGATCGGCGGAGAGCTGACGCACCAGCAGAACCTCGATGCGGCCGGTGAGAAAATTGCGCGCCGCGGGATTGTGCGGGCTCAAGGGCTGGGAACGACGCCCCGATCTCCGGCCGTAAAGACGTGCCGGGAAAACACGTGTGTTGTTGAGGACCAGGAGGTCCGACGATCGAAGCAGACCCGGAAAATCGCGAAAGCAGAGATCCTCAAGCGTGCGCCAGCCGGTTTGGCCGCGAACGCCATGCAACATGCGAGCTGCTGCCCGGTCAGCGAGCGGCTGCTGCGCAATCAACTCCGGCGGCAATTCGTAGTTGAACTCCGAGACGAGCAAAGGATGCGCTAATCCACGGTGAGCGAGAGAACCGTGGTGGATGCGATGTTAGCCGCCTTGTCGGCGCCACTTACGGTGATGACGTAGGTTCCTTTGGGCACAGTGGTAGAGGATGAGCCGGCGCAGCCGAAACACACCATTGCCAGCACGGCCGCCAAAGAAATTCCCCAAAACCGCCGCCGGCCGATGAGCGCCATCAGCGGGAGGAGCGCCGCAACGCCGGCCCAGCTTCCGGGGCCGCTTCCCGCACCACGGCTCCCGCGCGGAATGCTCGAGGCAAAAAGAGTGTCGCCGCGCGAGGGAGTTCGCGCCGCAGGGCAACCGGATGGGGTGGTGTTAATTGTGAGCGTAACATTCACCGGCTGAGTGCCGGTCACGGTCGCATTCGGCACTGAGAAGCACGGGATGGAGAAGCTGGTGCTGTTGCTGGAGATGGAAAAGGCTATGGTGCCGGTGTAACCATTCTCGGGAGTCACCGTTATGGTTGATTGTCCCTGCTGCCCCGCCGAAACGGTGATTCCAGTAGCCGAAATTGCAAATCCTTTCTGAACAACCTCAATCGTCGCCGTTCCGGTGGATGCCTGGTAGTTACTGTCGCCGGAGTAATAAACGGTGAGCGAATGCGAACCAACGATGGATGAGGAGAAGTTATACGTTGCCGAGCCGTTGGAGAGAGTTATGGGGGAGCCGGGTGATGCTCCGTCAATCGAAACCGCGACGGTGCCGGTCGGCACTGTGACCGAAAAGCTGAGTGGCGCCACCGTAATCGTGACTGCATCGGCAGCGCCCAGCAAGACTGAGGTGGCCGCCACAGAAAGCGAGGTCGTGGTCGGCTGGAGAGCGTTTTGCATGGCCATGGCCGCAAGACCATTCCCCAGCAGACCAGCTATCAGCACAACAAAACGAATCTTCATCGAGTGATGAAGACATTATATCGGGCAGAGCGGGAACCGGTGTTCCGATCAGTTCCCCTTGGGGTGCGTGGTCTGCTCCACGCCAGGGTTGGCCGTCATGGAAACCACCTGGTATGCCTTCTCCTTGCTGTCCATTTCAGGGAGCCGGAGGAAGAGCACATCCTTCTTAATGCGGAACTGCGCGGTTTCGCCGACGGGCAGCAGCGAGGGATGCTTCTCTTCCCGGGGACGAATGCGATACGTGACTTTTTCGGTCTTGAGCGTGTATTCCTGGCAGAGGACTTC
>JAFAIN010000151.1 GCA_019236695.1 Acidobacteriota bacterium
CGGCATGGGGCCGGGCGTGCTCCAGCCGTAGCCGGCGCGATCGTAGGAACAGACGCGGGTAAACCCCGCGATTTGCGGCTGCACGAACTTCCAGCCAATGGCGGGAACACCGCCGCCGCTCTCCAGAACCACGCTGGGCGATCCCTGGCCGCTGCAATCGATGTTTAGAGCAGCGCTCCCGAACTCAGGGCCAAGAGAAACCGACTTTCCCTGTTGCGGAAAACGCCGGGCGTCCTGATGCTGTTCTATGGTGTTGTACACGGCTCCGGCGGCAGCCAGAAGAACGAGCAGCCCGAAGACGCAGAAGACGATGCGCTTGAGAATGCGCCTCCATCGGCGATTGCGGACAGGCGCAGTCTGCACTGTGGCAGTATCGGTCGGCATTCTGTGCTCCTCGGGAATTCGGCGATATCGTATATCCCGTGCCCGATGGGGCGCAAATCTTCCGGAAAATACTGTTCAGGAAACGGAGTCGATTTCGTTGTCACTTATCGCTGCTCGTCGGCGCTTCGATTCCGTTCCTGGCCACCATGCATCTGAAATCGGGCAATCACTCCTGCGGCGCAGCCCGCTGCGGATCTCCAACACTACCGCGAATCGTCCTCCCACCGATTCGTGTCGCGACAGGAAGCGGCCTTCTGGTTCGCCAAACCGCCCTTCGGCGTGTTCTTCTATAGGCAAGGTGCCAATGAATAACAAATCGGGCTCTGCCCAGTTCTTTACCGGAATGGCTCCGGCGCTGCAGGGCATTCTCTCAGGGCTGGTGGTTACGGCGCTGCTCGTCTTCGTATATCAGCTTTCCATGCGGCTCGGCCTGCCTGATTCTCAGAATATGATTGACGATATCGTGGGTGGCCTCATCGCTGGTTTACTCGTCTTCATCTTTGCCACAATCCGCAATCGCTATGTGGCGCGCCGTTTGGAAGTCATTGCCGCCATGAATCACCACGTGCGCAATGCCCTGCAGGTGATTTCCTACGCGCAATACATCCGCTCCGAACCGGAACAGTTGGCGCAAATGCGCGAAGCAGTGCAGCGTATCGATTGGGCGTTGCGGGAAGTGCTCTCCCGCGGCAGCGGCCAGGGCAGCATCCAGGCGCCGCCTCCGGCCGATCTCTCGAAGACTGCGTGAGATTCGCGGCGCGCCGCCACAAGGATCAGAGCACCCGTGAGGCGAGGCACCCCCGGCCACCACCGACAATCTACTCATGGGGCGCGGTGCTCTCAGCCACCGGCGTCGGTCTTCCTCTGGCCCGTTAATCAGGCTCGACCGGCGGTCGTAGAGCCCTGGAACCTGCCCTGGGCTTCGGTTCTGGAGTAAGGTAGGCGAGACGGCCTGCGAAAGGATCAGCCAGGCGCGTCATACTGAAAACCAGCTTACCGCCAACACGGGCGAGAGCCATTTCGTCGGCCACACGTTTCATCAGTTCGGATTCCACCTCGGGCGCCTCATCCTGCGGCAGCCCAAACTCGAACTTATTCGCCCTCGACAAATCCACAACCAGAGGCTGGAGGAGCGGGTGGGCGGAAAACTTCAGCACCCCACCCCCGGTTGCGGACTCGAAGGTCACGACGAACGCGCCCCTCACTTCATCCGTGTGAAGCTGAACAGCACATGGAAAGCCGCGCCACGCCTGAATGGCCGTCAGAAACTCGTTTCTGGAGCACTGCATGGGATGGTCTGTCCCTTGACTTCGGATCGCAGTCGGCTTTAATCGTAAGCTCTTGGGCCGGAAACGAAGTACGGTGGCAGCGGCAGCACCTAACCCGATGGCGGCAAGGAAGTACCACAGCGCCGGACGCCCAATCAGGAAAATAGTCATGCTGCCGATTGCAAAGATCGCGCCAGCCACGCCGCTGCGGACCTGGATGTGGTGCATGCTGATTCCGGGGTGCAGGTGATCGTCACGCATAGGGTACAGTGAACCAACCGAACACACAACCTGCGGCCGCCGGTCCAGGTTGTTGGAGCGGGAGACGGGGATCGAACCCGCGACATCCAGCTTGGGAAGCTGGCGTTCTACCGCTGAACTACTCCCGCTCGCACGCGACGGTCTGAGAATATCACTCCCCAAACTCCGCTACAAACCACCGTTACTTCGGTTACGGGCCATGCACGCCTGCCCTTCGCTTTGCCCGGGGGGAATGGCATACCGTCATAAAGAAGACCATGTCAACCGTTCCGAACACCGACCGGCAGGACCTGGCGCGCCAGGTCAGCGCCCTGGCCGGGCGCGACCTGCAGCTCTGGATGCTGGGCTTCCTGGTAATGCTCGTGCTGGCCAGCGGCATTCTGTGTTTCGCTCTGCCGGACCAGCAAACCGAGTTGCACCTTCAGTTGCGCTACGTGCCGCAGGTCTCGATGGGCCTCATCGCGCTGGTGGTTCTCCTGAACGTCTATTTAATGAAGCAGCGGCGCGAGGGCGACAGCCTGCGACACGAATTGCTTCGCCGCCTCACCATGGATGAGGCCTCGGAACAGCTTTCGATTCTCGACCCTGTCACCCAGGTATTCCGGCGCAGCTACCTCGGGGTGCTGATTGATCGCGAACTCGTGCGCGCCAACCGCGAAGGAGTGCCGATCAGCTTCATGCGCGTCCGCCACTCGGACTTCCACCAACTGCTGGAACGGCATGGCGAGGAGCAGGCGCAGCAGTTTGCCGCCGATGTGGCCAACGTGCTGCAACAGAACTTTCGCGGCGCTGACCGCATTGTCCGCTACGGCGATTCCGAGTTCCTCGTCATCATGACAGGCACCAGCCGCCGTGACTCTGAGCACGCCCGCCGCCGGTTGCAGGAGTACGTGGACCGCTGGAACCTGCATTCCCAAATGCCTATGGAAATGTGCCTCCTCACCAGCAGCGCCGAATACCGCGCCGGCATGGACGCATTCCAGGTTGTAGCCGAGCTCACCCAGGGTGCCGGCCCGGAGTCCAGAACGGATTCGGCCGCCGAAGTGTCACTCGCAGTGCTCCCCTAGCCGGGCTCAGCCCATCCCGAAGACTGGCGGAGTCTGGCTCCGCCGCCTCTACGTAGTTTTCTTCTTCGTCGTCCCCTCCACCATCTTCGTCCAGTGCGCGCCTTCATCCGTCGAAAACTCGGCGACAAAGGTGTAGCTGTCTCCGGCCGCGGAAAAAAGGTTCGTGGTGCGGAACAGGGTCTTCTTGCCGTTCTGCTCCGAGGAGCCTGAATAGACAAAGCGGTGGCCCTCCACCTCCATCTTGCCTCCCATCCCTGGCATGCCGGGTGACGGAATGGTCGAATAGCGGTAGCTCTTGTCGTCAGGGTTGTAGCTGTACACCGTGAGCTGGCTGTGAGTACCTCGTGCGTCGGTGATGATCTGGTCGCACACCAGGAATTCGTGATCTCCGGTCCACGAACAGCTCAGCTTGGCCGTAACCTCCTGCGCCTTCGAGAAGGCCGTGTCATTCATGTGGGCGGTGCTGGTCCAGCGGCCCTGGTACAACGCCAGCGGGCTCTCCTCATGCCGCGCCTGCGCCAGCCCGCTTGCCGGCCACAGAGCCGCTGCCACCATGAAGATTGCACCCATTCTCAAATTGCGTTTCATCTCCGTGCCCCCGTGCCGCCGGCTTATTCCGGCCGGTCAATCTGTGCGCGCTGCAGGCGGTCTGAGTAGTCAATGTAGAGCGTCTTCCACTCGGTGTAAAACTCAATTGCGCCCATGCCGCCCTCCCGATGTCCGTTCCCGGTCGCCTTGGTGCCGCCGAACGGCAAATGAACCTCCGCACCGATCGTCGGCGCGTTTACGTAGGTGATGCCGGCATGGAGATCGCGCATGGCCCGGAACGCATGATTCACGTCCCGCGTGTAGATGGAGGAGGAAAGCCCATACACCACATCGTTCGCAATCGCCACGGCGTCGTCCAGGTCGTTGCATGCCATCACCGAAACAACGGGGCCGAAAATCTCTTCCTGCGCGATCCTCATCCCGCGTTCCACTTCTCCAAACACCGTTGGCTGGAAGAACCAGCCATGCCGGCGCGCATCATCGCCAAAACGCTCGCCCCCGCACAGCATCTTCGCGCCTTCCTTGCGCCCCACTTCCACGTAACGTGCCGAGGTTTCCACCTGCTGGCGGTTGATTTGCGGCCCCATCTCGGTGCTTTCGTCCAGGCCATTGCCCACGCGCAGCGTCCCGGCACGCTCCACCAGGCGGCCAAGAAACTCGGCATACACTCCCTTTTGAACAATGATCCGGCTGGCTGCCGTGCAGCGCTGGCCGCTCGTGCCGAACCCCGCCCACAGGGCTCCATCCAGCGCAAGATCAAGATTTGCATCATCGAGGATGATGATCGGGTTCTTCCCCCCCATTTCGAGCGAACAGTGCTTAAAGCTTCCCGCCGCTGCTTCACCCACTTTGCGGCCAACCTCGGTCGAGCCGGTGAACGACACTGCGCGCACATCCGGATGGCTGGTGATCGCCGTTCCTACCTCGGAGCCGGGCCCGGTCACCAGGTTGACCACTCCGCGGGGAACACCCGCATCCACCAGGGTTCGAACCAGGTTCGTGCAGGAGAGCGGCGTGTCTTCCGCCGGTTTGATGACGCATGTATTTCCGCACACCAGGGCAGGGAACAGCTTCCACGACGGAATCGCCATGGGAAAATTCCACGGCGTAATCATTCCGCATACGCCCAGCGGCGCACGCACCGTCATGGCGAATTTGTTGGGCAGCTCGGAAGGAGTGGTGGCGCCGAACAACCGGCGGCCCTCGCCGGCAAAGTAATAGCCCGTGTCGATCGCCTCCTGCACGTCCCCGCGCGTCTCCTGCAGCACCTTTCCCATTTCGCGCGTCATGTCGCGGGCGTATTCCTCCTTGCGCGCCTCCAGTAATTGGGTGGCCCGCAGAAGGATCTCGGCCCGGCGCGGCGCCGGCGTCAGCCGCCACCGGTGGAAGGCGCGCTTGGCTGCTTCTACCGCGCGCTCAACGTCCCCCCTGCCCGAGCGCTGGAAAGTGCCGATTACCTCGCGAGTGTCGGCGGGATTCAGGTTCTCGAACGTGTTCCCCGATTCGGAATCCACCCATTCGCCATCAATCAGGTTCTGATAGATCTTCCGCGACATTGCCTTCCTTTCTGGTTCACCATCTTAACCAATTCGTATATTGCGCAGGGTCTGGTCGCGTTTTTCTCCGTGTCTCGGTGCCTCCATGGTGAACAGCGGTCTTATGACCGAAGTAACCTGCGCCACGTAACGGCCGCGCAACAGGCGTGCTACGCTCAAAATTGAGTAACCGGGTATGAGTGTGAGCAGGAGACGCCAGCAAGCGCCGGTGATCGGCTGGATTACGATCACCTACCGCAGCGTGGTGATCCTTACGGCCTGCGTTTGTGCGCTCATCCTCTTTGCCGCCTATCTCAGTTTTCCGCAGCAGAGCCACGCCGCACTTGAAGCCGCAACCGGCTTCTTCCAGAACCTCGCCGACAAATGGTTCCCGAGCTCCGGCGCGAATTCGGGTTCCGATGGCGCCGAGCAGCAGGCCAACTTCACGGCGCTCGAAGGAACTGTGCGCGTAAAAAAGCACAACCAGAACACTTGGAGCCAGGCCGGCTTCAACCTGCCGCTCGAGAAGGGTGATGTGGTGCAAACCGGCGCGGATGGCATGGCCAAAGTGGTATTTGCTGACGGCACGAATTACGTCGTCAAACAGGATTCGCTCATCGTCATCGAGGAGAACTCGATGAACATGGCGCAGCAGACCAATGTAGCCGTACAGGTCACCACCGGCACCGTCGATCTGGCCACCGCTGCATTCACGGATGGCTCATCTTCCAAGGTCATTGTCGCCGGCGCCACCGCGAAGTTCAATTCCGAAACGGCCGCTCAGGTCAGCAACGACCCGCGCGGCGATCATCACGAAATCACGGTGCGCAAAGGCTCAGGCTCGGTTTCGCGTAACGGCGAAACCGTTCAATTGAGTGACTTTGACCGCGTCAGCTTCCAGGCGGACGCCCCGCGCATGACAAAGGTCAAGGAAACCGGCCCCCCTACCCTGATCACCCCGGCTAACATGACCCCCGTGTTCACCGGCGGCGCAGCCAAGCCGCTGCAGTTCACATGGAGCCAGGCGGCCGGCGCCGCGGCCTACCGCGTTCGCATCTCCCGCAATGCTTTCTTCTCTTCCGTGCTGTACGACAGAGTCGTTACCGCCACCGAGGTCACCATGCCGCCGCTTGCCGAAGGCGCCTACTACTGGCTCGTACAATCCCAGGACGCCAATGGCAAGGAGTCGGTGGAAAGCGAGAAGAACCGCTTTACCGTGATTGCCAAAACCGCCGAACACGCCGAGATTCCGCTTGAACTCGATCCTTTTATCCAGCACGGCCACATCATCGAGGTTCGCGGAAAAACCGATCCTGCGGCGCGCGTTATGGTCAACGGCGAAGAAGTCCCACTCGTGTCTTCTGACGGCACGTTCCGCAAGTTCCTCAGGCCGCTGCCGGCAGGCGAGAACCTGGTCACCGTAACCGCCCAGGATGCCCGCGGCGCCGTGAATACCAAACAAGAGCACGTCCTCATCCAGTAAGCCCCTCCCGGAGACTCACCGTTTTTTGAGCCTTCCTCCCAGTCTCCCGGTTGATTTTTCTGCCCTTCGCGCGAGTTTCCGTCACCGCGACCTCGCTCCAGGGCTCCCGCAGACTTGGTGTGAAACCGTGTGCTATTCTGCGCCCAACTCCCGTGCTCTCTGAACTCCGAGTTGAGAACTACGCCGTAATGGATCACCTGGCCCTGGAGTTTGCCCCGGGCCTGAACCTGCTCACCGGCGAAACGGGCGCCGGCAAATCGCTGCTCATTGACGCGCTGGCATTGCTGGGCGGCGAAAAAGCCTCCAGTGATGTGGTGCGCCGCGGCGCCGAAAAAGCAACGATATCGGCGGTGTTTACCCTCGAAGGCAATAATGCGGGTAGCGTGCTCGAAAGCCTGGGCCTTGCAGCCGCCGATGCCGGGCTGATTCTTCGCCGCGAGATCGCGCTGAACGGCAAAGGCCGCGTCTTCATCAACGATCAGCCCGCTACCGTGGCCGCACTCCGGCAACTCGCGCCCGAGTTGATGGCCATCCATGCGCAGCGTGAGACTTTGGCCGCAATGGACGCCGGTACGCGCCTTGACCTGCTCGATCAGTTCATCCATGCCGAACTCTCTGGCATAGCCGCTGCCTTCGCCGAATGGCAAGCGCTCCGCGCGCGCGTTGCGGAGCTGCAGCGGGATGATCAGGACCGCTTGCGCCTGGCGGACCTGTGGAGCTTTCAGAAAAACGAAATCCAAGCGGCTCGGCTGCAGCCCGGAGAGGATGAATGCCTCGAAAGCGAGCGGGCCTTGCTCGCCAACGCGGAAAAGCTCTATGCCGCGGCCATGGGTGCATACGAACTGATGTACGAATCTGCCGGTTCCGCATCCGCAAACCTGCGCAGCGCGTCTCGTATGGTCGAGGACCTGGCCCGGTACAAGAGCGCGTTCCAGGATATGGCGGCAGCCCTGGAGAGCGCCCGAATTGCGGTTGACGAGGCGGCGGCCACGCTGCGCGATTTTGCCTCCACCGCCAACGCTTCCCCGGAGCGCCTCGCCGAAATTGAGGAGCGCCTGGCAGCCATTGACCGGCTCAAGCGCAAATATGGCCCCACAGTCGAGGCCGTAGCTGCCTACGGTGAGGAAGCTGCCCGCAAGCTGCACGAACTCGAGTTCCGCGATGACGTGCTGCGCCAACTGGAGAAGGAGTTAAGTGCTGCTGCCGCCCATTATCTCGATCTG
>JAFAIN010000308.1 GCA_019236695.1 Acidobacteriota bacterium
AACCCTCACTCTCCTTGCGGAAAAACGGATTTTCTTGCCCTCTACGTCTTTCGGCGCCCTCGCATCCATCGAAAGGTTTGGGGTCTATCGTGCCCGGGGCCGGACTTGAACCGGCACCGCCCTTTCGGGACTCGGGATTTTAAGTTGAGGCGCAATGCGGGCGTCTGAGCCCGCAGCCGAAATCCTGAGGCGATTTGTGCCGAAGGATCTCCCACTGGTGCCCGGGGGCCGGTGAGGCCGGGAGCCCGCAGCCGAAATCCCGAGCGAAGCGAAGGATCTCATCGTGCCCGGGGCCGGACTTGAACCGGCACGGCCCTTTCGAGCCTCGGGATTTTAAGTCCCGTGCGTCTGCCAATTTCGCCACCCGGGCATTGCGTTCTAGGCCGATGTTAACACCGCAATTCCCTGCCGCTCTGTGTGAAACTGGCCGCTCCGCCCAGGCCACACAAGGCTATTGAAACCACGAAAGCGGGTGGGGATAATGCCACGACGTAAAAAACAACGTTCGCCAACAGGAGAGCAACAATGCCACGCCGATCCCTGCTGTCCATGGCCGCAATTCTTACGACTGCGGCGTCACTCGCTTTTGCCGCCGGGCGCCCTTTGACGATTGATGACGCTCTGGGCATCAAGCGCGCCGCCGGCGCCGCCATTTCGCCTGACGGCGGCTGGGTCATCTATACGGTGCAGCAATGGGACCCGGCTTCCAAGGACAAGGATTCCAAAAAGCCCGGCAAGATGGAGCAGCACAGCCACCTCTGGCGTGTTTCGGCCAGGAGCCCCGTTGGGGAAGGCGCGCCCCACCAGATCACGTTCGGTGAGAAGGGTGAATCCTCCCCTGCGTTCTCTCCCGATGGCAAATGGATCAGCTTCATCGCGCAACGAGGCGCCGCTGCAGCCGGCGCAGGCGCGGACAGCGGTCCCAAGGCGCAGGTTTACGTGATGCGGACCGATGGCGGAGAGGCCTGGCAGTTGACCGAGGCCAAAGAAGCGGTGAATGCTTACGCCTGGTCGCCCGACAGCACCCAAATCGCCTACACCACACGCCAGCCTCTGGAAAAGGAACTGGAGGACGCGCACCAGCGCGGAGATGATCCGCAGGTGTTCGAGGGCGATTTCCGCCTGACCGGCATCGGCATAGTCAACCTCACAACCAGGAAAGCGGAGGGTGTGGCGGTTGGGAATGATTTCACGGTTGAGGGCACGCCGAGCTGGTCGCCTGATGGAAAACGGCTGACCTTCGCGGCCAAGCCCACCCCAATGATCCGCGATTACCGCAGCCAGGTCTACGTGGCCACGCTCGGCCAGGGCGTAGAAAAAATCACTGACAGCGGTCCGAACCAGTCACCGGCTTTCTCGCCCGATGGCTCCATGATTGCGTACCTGAACAGCCGCGCCGGGCGCACCAACGGAGACGGAATACCCTCCCAGGACATCGGCAACGAGCATCTGCGGATTTACGACGTGCGCACCCGCCAGACCCGCGACGTGTCGAAAGAGTTCGATCTTTCGCCGGGGGCGCCCATCTGGACCGACAACGGTCACATCCTGTTCCGCGTTGCGCATCGGGTGTATGGCGATGCGTTCATGTTCGACCTCGGCTCAGGGCAGTACCGGCAGTTGACTCATAATCAATTGCTTTCGATATCCGGCAATGGCGCTCTCACGCGCGACGGCGGCGCCATTGCGTTTGCTTCCTCCTCAACCTTGGGCCCGGCGGATATCTACGTAAGCGATGCGAAGTTCACATCCAGCCGCAAGCTCACGGACACAAATCCGCAGCTTGCGGAATTTGCGCTCGGCACGGAGGAGGCTATTACGTGGAAGTCGAGCGATGGGCAGGAGGTTGAGGGGCTGCTGCTGAAGCCGGTGAACTACACGCCGGGGCAGCGCTACCCGCTGCTGGTGAACGTGCACGGCGGGCCCACCGGGGCCTTTCAGGCCGATTTCAATGCCGAAGGCCAGTTCTGGGCAGGCAAGGGCTGGGCTGTCCTTTATCCGAATCCGCGGGGCAGCACAAACTATGGCGAAAAGTTCATGCGCGCCAATATCAACGACTGGGGCGGCGGCGATTTCCGGGACATCATGAGCGGTGTGGATGCCGTAATTGCCCGCGGCATCGCCGACCCTGACCGCGTTGCGGAATGGGGCTGGAGCTATGGCGGGTACATGACGTGCTGGATTGTTACGCAGACCAGCCGCTTCAAAGCGGCCATGATGGGCGCCGGCCTCTCTGACCTGCCCAGCATGTACGGCACCACCGACATCCCCGGATACATCGCGACCTTCTTCAATGGCACGCTGAATAAAGACACACTGTCGCTCTACGCGCAGCATTCCGGCATCACCTATGTCGATAATGTCAAGACGCCGCTGCTGATTCTGCAGGGAGCGCAGGACGAACGCGTGCCAACCAGCCAGTCCATGGAGTTCTACCGTGCCCTGAAAGATCGCGGCAAGACCACCCAGCTCGTCTATTATCCCCGCGAGGGCCACGGCTTCCGGGAGTACTACCACCAGTATGACCGCATGAAACGGACCTATGAATGGATTTCGAAATATACGCTGGGCGAGCCGCCCGCGACGGCAGCCAGTCCGGGTGCCAGCCCGGGTGAGAGATAGGCGCCGGCCAGGAGGAAGCTGAATTCCACAGTGCCTGCCCTGAGCGATGATGGGAGGATGAGTGGATGGGAAGCCGGTGGCGGCATAGGCCGGGTGGCAATGCACGTTACTGCAGCTTCGCGTATTCTGCCTTCACCTGATTTACCAGCGGAAGTCCAGGGTTGGCATCCTTCCACAGAGTGATTAAATCCTGGTATTGCTTGCGGGCGCTTGCCGCGTCGCCCATGGCAACGTAGGTTCGTGCCAGCCCGAGTTGCGCCAGCGAAAGATCCATATCAACCGGATGCGCGTACTTGAGCGCCAA
>JAFAIN010000346.1 GCA_019236695.1 Acidobacteriota bacterium
ATTTGAAATCCTGGATCCCTCGTTGCCTCGGGATTTCGCCTGTCCGCTCCCGGCCCCCCGGAGGATGGGAGAAATGACGTGGGGCCGACCGCCCTCGGTCGGCCATGCGGCCTGAAAGGCCGCTCGCCCTTGGTTGCGAGTAAGCCCTGATTGAGGGCCACCCAGGCGAGCTTCGCTCGCCCTGTCCGGCCGGGGCCGGCCGGACCCACGTCCTTTCCTCGCCGCCCTTTCACTTATGTGGCGAGCCGCATTCGCGGGCGCAATGTCACCAGCCATTTGCCCTTCGCAGCCGCTCCAGCTCGATTACGTTTGCCCCCACGGCAGAACTGCGCGCTTCGTCAATCTGCAGTCCGGCACTGCGCGCCTGCTCCTCCGACATTCCGGCGCGCTCGAGTTCCAATAGGCTGTAGCCGTTCGCCCAGGCTAGCTCGCGGCCTGCCGTGGCTCGCGGCCCCGAGGCTCGGCGCGTTCGGCTAAACCAGCGATCAAACACGTTTTGGCTCATGCCGAAAGCTCCAGGAGCGCATTGCGCACCAGCTTCTTCACCAGCGCCAGTTTGTATTCGTTGTACTGCAGCGGCTTCGCTCCTGCAATCGCCGCCCTGGCCGCCGATTCGATGTTGCCTGCGTTGAGCGCCTTGCCCTCGATCTCCTGTTCGGCCAGGCGGCTGCGCCATGGCGCCGGCGCCACTCCGCCCAGCACAATACGGCATTCGCGGCATATGCCTCCATCCATCTCAAGCGCCACCGCCGCGCTGGCCAGCGCGAAATCCCAGGAATTCCGCATCGCGTACTTGATAAACGTCGAGCGTTGCTGGCTGCGCAGCGGGATCGTGATGCTGGTGAGAACTTCATTCGGTCCCAGGCGATGCATCGTCGTGATGTTTTCCTCAGGCGTGGTGAAGAGCCCGTCAATCGGTATTTGCCGTTTTCCGGCAGGCGAAACCACCGTAACTTCGGACCCGAGCGCGACCAAAATTGGCGCAGTGTCAGAAGGTGAAACCGTATAGCACCGGTTGCCGCCGAAGATCGCGTGCTCCTGGTTAATTCCATGGTGCGCATCGCAAACGATTCCGCCGGCGCGATAGCAGTACCACGGGCCGCGATAGTACGGGCAGCGGGAGTCCTGCAGCAGGTTACCGCCAATTGTGCCGGTATTGCGAATCTGCGGTGTCGCCACCCGCGAGGCCGCCCTGGCCAGCCCGGGCAGCGCGTTGCGTGTGCTGCGCTCCACTTCGGTCAAAGTCGCGAGTGCGCCGATCGTGATGGCATTGCCCTCGCTGCGTATGCCCTTGAGTCCCGGTATGGATTTCAGGTTGATGACGTAGTGCGGCGCAGTCCACTGATGCTTCAACTGGTCGAGCAGGTCACAGCCGCCGGCGAGGAATGCGGCATCTTTGCCATGGCGGCTGCCGAGTTCGACGGCTTCTTCCAGCGTACGCGGTGCGAGCAGCTCGAACGGCCGCGGTTCATCAATGCTGATGTTCCACATTCAACTCTTCCTCAGCGGAGATTCATGCCAGCTTTCCGGCTTTCTTCAGCTCGGCGAACACTCGCGGCCAGGTGTATGGAATTTCCCGCATGCGAACTCCCGTAGCGTTGTAGATTGCATTGCCCACGGCGGCGGCCGCATCGAATACGGGGTTCTCGCCAAGGCCCTTCGCTCCGAATGGCCCGGCATCCACTGGCGCCTCCACCAGGATGGGCGCAAGCTCCGGAAGGTCCAGCGTGGAAAGCGGGCGATATTCGTACAGCGATTGATTCACCGGAATGCCGGTGTGCGGATCGATGGCCAGTTCCTCGGTGGTCGCATATCCCAGGCCCATGATGCCGCCGCCCTGCACCTGGGCCTCCGCGCCCGCACGATGGATTACACGGCCGCAGTCGTGCGCCGCTGCCAGCTTTAGCACCCGCACCTGGCCGGTTTCCATATCGACTTCCACTTCCGCGAAGCTGGCCCCCCAGCTCTCCACCCCCGGGTTCCACACGTAAAACCCAAGGCCCACCAGGCCGCCCTGGGCGACAATGCGGCGCGCTATCGCCTCCGTGGGCGGGCTCAATTTTGGCTCCGGATGCATCACGATCGTTCCTGTGGTCTCGTCGAGGTACGGGTTCAAGTCGGTTTTTGGATCAAAGAACGGAGTGAAGTCAGTGCGCGGAGGAGCGCCGCCGCGATGCGCTTCCACCTGGCGTTTGAGATCGAGCGCCGCGTTGTACATGGCCTTGCCGTGGCAATGGATGGCGCGGCTGGCGTCGCTTACGAAGTCCCATGTTGCCGAATCCGTGTCGCCCCAGGTGCAATCGAGTTCACTGACCTTAACGCCCAGCGCCTGCGCCACAATCGCCGCAATTCCGGTATGGGAATTCGTTCCCAGATTTCCCGACCCAATGGGTACGTGGATCTTACCGGCGCGATCCACCCACACTAGTCCGTTGGAGGCATTGCGCCCGGTATGCTCCTGGCTGAAGCGCATACCGATGCCGCGCCGGATGCGGCCTGATTTCTGCGAAGGCGGCTGCCACGCGCTCCAGTTGATGGCATCGCCGCCTTTGCTCAGGCACTCTTCGGCGCCAATATTCATCAGCGCAACGTTCGGTATCACGTCGGTATCGATCCGGTCGCCGGTGTGCAGGCTGTTCCGCCGCCGGAATTCCATGGGGTTCATGCCGATCGATTCGGCTACTTCATCCATGTGAAGTTCGCGCGCGAACACCGCCTGGGGATGGCCGAAGCCGCGCATCTCGCCGCCCACGGGCGAACTGGTGTACACCGAGTAGCCGTGATACCAGTAATTCGGAATGCGGTAGGTATCGAGGATGCCTTCCCCCGCCACGCTTACGACTGCCGGGCCGCTGGAGCCGTAGCCGCCGGTGCGCTGCACCGCCTTGCATTCCAGCGCCGTGATGGCGCCGTTGCGCGTCACCCCCGTGCGCAGGTAGAACGTCATCGGGTTCCGCGTATCTTCCGCAAACATCAATTCTTTCAGCGTGTACTCCAGCCGCACGGGCCGGCCGGTCTTTTTCGCGAGCAGCGCGGCAATCACCTGGTAAAGCGATTTGCCCAGCGTATCGGTGCATTTGCCACCGAATCCGCCGCCCACATAGTGGGCGATAACGCGCACTTTCTCGCGCGGAAGGCCCAGCGCGGTTGCCAGAATGTCCTGCGCGGCGAATACGCTCTGCTGGGAATCGTAAAAAGTAAGCTGATCGCCGTGCCATGACGCAACTACGCAGTGCGGCTCGATGGGCACATGGCATTGGATGGGCGCGACATAGCGTCCCTCTACGACCAGGTCGGCCTGCCGGAAACCCGAAGCAAGGTCGCCGCGCCTGTACTCAATCGTGGGTTTATCGGCGGGTTGCGGGCCGGCAAAGCCGGCCACCGGCCCGCCGGCATGGATGGCGCCCACATTGTGTTCAAGGTTGTGCTCGGCGTCGGGAAACGCTTGCTGCACACGGTATTCCACGTGAACCCGCTGCGCCGCTTCCATCGCTGCATCGGGGTCGTCGGCGGCCACCGCGGCAATGGCGTCGCCTACATAACGGGCTTTGCCGTTCATGCACAGGCGATCAGTTTTTTCGGGAGAGCGCTCGCTGGCTTTCGTCACCTCGTCGTATCCGGGCACATCGCGGAAGCTCACCAGGCCGCGGTATCCCGGAACATTGCGTGCCTGCGTATCATCAATTTCGCCAACGTAGGCCAGCGCATACGGCGAGCGGATTACCTTGGCAAACAGCATCCCGCGAACCTCGTCGATGGTGCGGAAGCCCACATCGCCCGCATACACTGCGCTGCCGCTGGTCTTGGCCTCCCAATCGAGCGAGCGTGCCATAGCGGGCGCAGGGAGCGATGCGGGGCCGCCGCTCGCGCAGGCCGCCACCGCGGCAATCTCGTTTTCGTAGTTGCCGCAGCGGCACAGATTTCCGCTCAGCGCCGCGCGCACGTCCTCCGGCGTGGCGCCGGCGTTTTCCCGCAGCAGCCCCACGCCGGCCATGATCATGCCGGGCGTGCAATGGCCACATTGGCTGCCAAAATGTTCTCCGAACGAATCCTGCATGCGCAGGACGTCCAGCGCGCGGCTCTCGATGGTTTCGATGTTGTGGCCGGCTGCGTCCAGGGCGAGGAGCATGCACGAGTACACCGCGCTTCCGTCCAGCAACACGGTGCAGGCGCCACACTGGCCCAGGTTGCACGATTTTTTTGTGCCCGTAAGGCCAAGGCCCTCGCGCAAAACGCGGAGCAGCGAGTGGTGGTGCGGCACCCGCACTGCGTGCGCGCTTCCATTTACGCGCAGGCTGAGGTCCGCAAAGTGCGCTGCGTATTCCCCCGCCGGAGCCGCCCGGCCCGGTTGCCGCCCGGCATTCTCAATCTGCACCAGGCCATAGCGGCCGGCGCCAAGCGCCGCAGCCCCCGCCACCACGCCGGAGCCGGCGCGCAGAAACGATCGCCGGGTCAGCTCATCATGTTGGTCGTCAGTCATTCATTCCCCAGGAAGCTCGCCCCAACGCTCAAAGCCTTTGTGGGCCCTTTACCGCCTGGGCTTGGCTGCTTTCCTGAACTCCCGCCGGGCGCCAGCGCTCGGCGTCGTGGTAGCGATTGAACTCCGCGCCTGTGATCCGGCCCGTAATCATTGCCTTCAGTTGCGGCCAGTTCACCCGCAACACTCCGAAGTAAACATGGCCAATCAGGATAGCGATAAAGGCGGCTGCCGCAATGTCGTGCAGCAGCCGCATGCTCCGCATCCAGTGGTGCGAAAATGTCGCCCATACCTCCGCGCTCATTACTAGAAAAATTCCGCTGAAGATGGCCGCGGCGGAGAGCAGCGTCAGGTATGCGTGGTAAAGCTTCTGCCAGGGATCGTACTTGCCGATGGCGGGGTAGCTGCGCGTCCTGCCCAGGAAATTTGCCGTGATCAGCTTGAGGTCGTGCCAGTCGCGGCGTTCAAACCACATGGTGCGGGTTTCCCCGCGCCGCGGCGCAACCGCAATATGCAGCAGCAGTCCGGCTACAAACGCGGCGGCAAACACTTCATGGACCAGCAGCCACGGAGCCGGCCCAATCGAGGGCGGAGCGAATAGAGCAATGCCGCTGATTACCAGCCCTGACAAGAATATGCCGTTGGCCCAGTGATACAGGCGTGCTCCTACAGCATATTTGGCAGCCTTATCGCCGGGCGCAATTCGCGCGCCCTGCAAGGCCACCGGAAAACCGGTGGAGCGGCGCAGCAGGTGGAGTGCGATAAACGCCAGCGTAGCGGCCATCACCAGAATGCCGGCTCCCCACAACAACTGCTGTGCCTGTGATGGACCGTAATAATCCCGCGCGTAGCGGAACAGATCCACTCACCCTCCTCTTCTGCCGGCTGCGGCCAAGTTCGCGCATCATAACTCAGCACGCACTCGCGAGCCATAGCCTTTCTGCAAGCGGTGTGCACGTTATACTGGGGCCACTCTCGCCTTATGTTCGCTGCTCTCGATCAAATCGTCAGTGCACGCCGGCAGAGTGTGGCCCGGGCAAAGGCCGGAGCGAACCTGGCTGAGTTGCGTCGCCGGGCTGAAGCCGCTGCTCCGCCGGGCTTTCGTGGCGCCCTCGAAGCGCGTGAGTATGCCGTAATCGCGGAACTCAAAAAGGCCTCGCCCTCGCGCGGCCTCATCCGAGGCGATTTCGATGTGGCGGCGCTGGCTGCCGGTTTTTCTCGGGCCGGTGCCGCAGCACTCTCCGTCCTGACCGAGGAAGAGCATTTTCAGGGCTCGCTCGCCAACATCGAACTGGCCCACCAGGCTTCCAACCTGCCATGCCTGCGAAAGGATTTTATTGTCGATGAGTTCCAGGTCGTAGAGGCTCGTGCCGTTGGCGCTTCGGCCATACTGCTGATTGTCGCGGCGCTAACCGACTCAGAGCTCCAGCGCTTCCACAACGCTGCGCGTGAACTCTCAATCGACGTGCTTTGCGAGGTGCATGACGCCGAGGAGTTACGCCGCGCCTTGGACATTGGTTTCGGCATCATCGGCGTCAACAACCGCAACCTGCGCACCTTTGAAGTTGACCTCGAGGCTGCATTGCGACTCGCCCAACATATACCGTCCGGGGTTCTGAAGGTGGCAGAGAGCGGGATTCACACGGCCGCAGACCTCGTTCGCCTGCGCCAGGCCGGCTATGACGCATTCCTCATTGGCGAATCGCTGATGAGGGCTGAAGATCCGGGCCAGGCCCTGGCGCAGCTTCTGCAAACCGCATCTGCAACCGCGGCAGCGCACTCATGATCTGGGTCAAGATCTGCGGCATCGCAAACCTCGATGATGCCGCCGCTGCAATCGAGGCGGGCGCTGACGCCATCGGTTTCGTATTCGCGCCCAGCCCGCGCCGCATCAGCCCGCGCGACGCTGCCCGGGTGATCGGTGTTGTGCCTGATAAAGTCGAAAAGATTGGCGTATTCGTAAACCAGCAGTACGACATCATCCTGAAAACTGTTGCAGAGGCCGGTTTGACCGGAGTCCAGTTACACGGCGAGGAGGACGGCCAGTTCATCGAGGAACTCAGAAATGAATCCAAATTGCCCATTCGTGTTGTGAAGTCGATCACCGTCAGGGAAGGGTTCGAATCGGGATTTTCGGAGTTTGAAGACCACGGTCGTCCCGATGTCTTTCTGCTCGATTCCGGCGGCGCTGCAGCGCGGGGTGGGACAGGGAAGCGCTTCGATTGGCGAAGTTCGGCGCCGCTTGTTCGCCTCGCCGCTCGCAGGCATCACATCATCATCGCCGGCGGGCTTACCCCCGACAATGTTGCGGAGGCGGTGAAGCAATTCCGGCCATACGGCGTCGATGTCGCGTCGGGAGTGGAACTCGAGCCCGGCAAAAAAGACCACGATAAAGTCAGGCAATTCATTTCGGCCACGCGAAAAGCCGATTCCGACCTCATTCGCGCTGTATAGCTGCATCGCCTGAATAGCTGTACTGCTTAAGTACATTCTGAGCGCCGGAGGCGCGGCCCACAAATAGCCCAGCGCGGAAGCGCTGGGTAGAGCAAAAAACCAATCCGAGTGCCGTAGGCACGGCCCAAAAATGCTGATTTCACGCGAATGTAGGTGCAAAAAAGCAACAAATCCCGGCTCCCAGTTGAAGCCCCATTAACCCGCAGTTTCGCACTTCCGCACTTCCCACGCGCAATTCGGAATTCGGCAATTCCATATGTTCAAATAGCGCTATGGCCACTGCTGCGAGGAGAGGGCGTTTTGGCGAATTTGGCGGGCGTTACGTCCCCGAGACGCTCATGGCAGCGCTCGAAGAACTGGAAGGCGCCTACTCAGACGCTCGCCGCGACCCGAAGTTTCGGCGCGAGCTGGATTACCTTTATCGCCAGTATGCCGGTCGCCCAACTCCCTTGTACTACGCCGAGCGGCTCACCCGGCAACTCGGCGGCGCGCGCATTTACCTGAAGCGCGAAGACCTGCTGCACACCGGGGCGCACAAGATCAACAACTGCCTGGGACAGGGACTTCTGGCGCAGCGCATGGGCAAGCGCCGCATTATCGCCGAAACCGGCGCGGGCCAGCACGGGGTAGCCACCGCAACCGTCTGCGCGTTGATGGGCATGGAATGCGTCATCTATATGGGCTCGGAAGACATGCGCCGGCAGGAGCTAAATGTGTTCCGCATGCAGTTGCTGGGCGCTGAAGTTCGCAGCGTCGAATCGGGCCAGCGCACGCTCAAAGACGCAATCAGCGAGGCCATGCGCGACTGGGTTACGAATGTCCGAACCACGCATTACCTGCTGGGCAGCGTGCTGGGCGCGCACCCTTATCCCACTATGGTGCGCGATTTCCATCGCGTCATCGGCGCGGAGGCGCGCCGGCAGATCCTGAAAGCGGAAGGTCGGCTCCCGGCCGCCGTGATTGCCTGCGTCGGCGGCGGCTCCAACGCAATTGGAATTTTCAGCTCCTTTCTGCCTGATCGCCGGGTCTGCCTGATCGGGGTTGAGGCGGGCGGTCGCAGCACAAGCCTTGGAGAACATGCCGCCCGCGTGGCTGCGCAGGGAGGCGGTTCCCCAGGTGTTCTTCAGGGAACCTATACCTACGTTTTGCAGGATGCTGCGGGGCAAATTGCGCCCACGCACTCCGTTTCGGCCGGCCTCGACTATCCGGCGATCGGGCCTGAGCATGCCCAACTCGCTCGGTCAGGCAGAGCTGAGTATGTCGCCGCCTCTGATGCTGAAGCCCTCGAGGCCTGCCTCACGCTGACCCGCACCGAGGGCATCATTCCGGCGCTGGAATCGGCGCATGCTGTTGCTGAAGCCCTGAAGCGCGCGCCCGGCATGGCCAGGCGCGCCATCGTGATCGTGAACATCAGCGGCCGCGGCGACAAGGATATGGGCATCCTGAGGGAGAACCTCTCAGAAACCGGTCAAAAAACGAACCGGCGATCAGCCGCGCCCGGGTTCTGGCAAGGCTGATCGCCGATTGCTTTTGGCCAAATTGTTGTCCCTACATCACGAGTGCCAGGCCTTCGAGCTCCCGTTGCATCGCATCAAGCGAGCAGCCGGCTCCACCCATCCGGCATACCGCATCGCGCGCCGCATTTGGCGAAACCCCATAGCCGCGGCCTGCCAGGAACATCTGCAGAAGCTCGGCAGCCTGCATGGAATCCAGCGAGCCCTGCACCAGTTCGTTCCGGAGAACCGTCAGCTCGGGTGCGGAAAAACGTTCGCAGTTCATAATCACCTCCGACCCTACGACCTCTCTGCTCCTATTAGACGGGCTAACAGCACCATTTGTTGCGGCAAATTTGT
>JAFAIN010000149.1 GCA_019236695.1 Acidobacteriota bacterium
GGGAAGGCTGGCAGCCGCCGGAGTGGCGGCCGGAGTCGTTACTGCGCTCATCATCGGCAGGATTGTGGGCACTGCCCTGTTTCTGGTGCCAACCAAACACGATGGCTTGCTTTACGGCGTCAGTCTGCACGATCCGCTCACGCTGGCGGGAGCAATTGTGCTGCTTGGCCTCGCGGCCATTGCCGGCAGTTACGCCCCGGCGCGCCGCGCCACCAGAGTTGACCCCATGGAAGCCCTGCGCTGCGAGTAAGAATCGATTTCATATGCCGCCGTTTCTTCAAAATGCCGTTTGAAAGCCCGCGAAAGCGGGCGAAAGAGGCTAGCCCTGGGCGTAAGCCCAGGGAAAAGAGTTCGGTCAAAATGAGAGCCCTCGAAGAGGGCGAAAGAAACTCTTGCTGAGGGGTGTAGTCTGCAATTCTCAGTAGGGCTTCTTCTCCGGCGCGGCCGAACCCGGCAACTCCGGCGGCGGATAATAGCTCTTGATTCCGCCGGCTTTCTTTACTTCATCCGCGAATGTGGTGCCGTAATCTTTCTCGCTGGAGAGAGCATAAGCTTGCCGTTTGTAATTCCAGCTCCGGGGATTCAGGCGCTGTGCCTCTTTGAAATGAAGAATCGCCTCCGGCTGGTGTCCTGACTTGTAGAGCTGTTCTCCCAGGCCGAATTCCGCCGCGGCCAATGAAACATCGGGGTCGGCAGGCGCCAGCCTGGCACGAAGTTTTTCCTCGCTCATCACGCTTGCGCTCTGCTCGCCCTTGTCCGCCCAGTCTTTCAGGCCGGCGATATACGGAGTGGAGTCAACCCCGGTCAGGTCGCGGTAGCGATTATCCACTAACGCTACCTCGGCCGGCCTGACGATGCGGCCCTGCTCGTTGATCCAAACTCCGGTCGGAACGTTCACCATGTTGTAGAGCTTCGAAACCACGTGCTCCTGGTCAACCAGCACGGTGTATTCGGGTTTTGCAGCGTCAATCCATTTACCGGCATCATGGAGTCCGCCGGTATCCTCGGCGACGGAAATGATTTCCAGGTTGTGTTTCTTGAACTCGGGGTAGAGTGCCTGCCAGCCTGGCAGGTCATAGCGGCAGCCTCACCAGGATGCCCAGGTCACGAGCAGGACCTTTTTTCCGCGGAAGTCAGAGAGCGAGTGCATTCTGCCCTGAGGATCCGGGAGGGTGAAATCGGGCGCGTGCAGCGAGGTCAGCGACTGGCGCTGATCGGAGCGCAGGCCGAAATACCAGGTGGAAGTGGCGTCGTCATGCGCCACCGGTTGGTGCACCAGCCGCGCGAACGCTGCCAGGTTGAACCAATTTCCGCCCGCGCGTTGCCGCAAGAATTCCTGCCTGCCCGACTTGGGCAGCGGGAAACACAGCTCCTCGCGGCAAACTCCTTGCGGCTTCACCTCAAAACGTGTGGCCTTCGTGAGGTCGGCGGTTGTCACCCAAAGCTGGTCAGGCGCGGCCGGCGCCCCCAGTTCCACTGGGGTGGCGATATCGTCGTAAATCAACGTTGTGCGAATCAACGTTGCGCGGTCTTGGGCAGCCGCGGCAGCGGCAAGCAGCACCAGGAAGGGAATAGGGTGCAGAAAGTTTCGCTTCATATCTGTGAAACCGGAATTCAGAATTTTCGTATCCCACACCAGCCGCAAACAGGGTACACGAGGAGCTGAAGCTGCATGTGAGGAACTCGCGAGCAACTTCCATCCAGCCATCCAGCCATATAGCTATTTAGCAGGGGCTCGACTGACTATACCGGCGTAAT
Organism: Acidobacteriota bacterium; assembly: GCA_019236695.1. Lineage (GTDB taxonomy): Bacteria > Acidobacteriota > Terriglobia > Terriglobales > Acidobacteriaceae > JAFAIN01. The sequence continues at coordinate 1,759 of JAFAIN010000149.1, forward strand.
CAGCGGCTTGTGCGGCGCAATCCGCTCCAGTACGGTTCGCGGAATTCCCAGGTGCTGCCGGATCAGTTCCGGCGGCGTGTTTGTTACCCACTCTGACAGTGAGAGGTCGCTAAAACGCGGCGATTTGAACATCTCGAGAAAGATCAAATCCGTGTCGCCCGTATTCTCCACGTAATGCCCCAGCGTCCGCGGTACGTAGCCCACATCGCCGCCATTGAAGTCGGCGGTGCGAGCCTTGCCTCCATTGAAAAAAACCGTCATCCGGCCTTTGCCTTGAATGTAGTATTGCCATTCATCCGCGTTCTGGTGCCAGTGCAGCTCGCGCAGCCCGCCGGGCCGAACAATTACGTGAGCCGCGGCCATCGTGGTCGACACGGCAAAGTTCGCGGAATCAACCACGCGCACTTCTCCATACCGTGTTTTTGCGGTCGCAGGCATGCGGCTCATCAGGAATGAGAAATCCGTTTTCGATGCGCCTGCTGCCGAGTTCAGGGCAGCAATGTCTTCACTCAGCGCGGGCGGCGGTTCGGCCTGAAAAATAAACCGGCCCTCCGCCGGCCCCGCATAAATGGATGCCAGCGATTCCTCCGCCACTCCCCAGTTCTTGGCCAGCACGTCCGGAGGGGTGTGCCGGGTCCAATCCGATATCTGTGTGGTATTGGCCTCGGAGAAATGGCCGTCGTCAAACACCAGGAGGAATTCGCAGCCATCGGGTGGCAGCCCCTGGATGGAATGCGGAATTCCCGTCGGAAAAAACCACAGGTCGTTTTCTCCCAAATCCTTCACGAAACCGCGGCCGTCATTGTCAAGAGCCGTGATGCGCGCGGCGCCGCGGAGCATGATTGCCCATTCCGCCGCATTGTGCCAGTGCAGCTCACGCACTCCGCCGGCCGTAAGGCGCATGTTGACCCCGGCAATTTCCTTGGAAATAGGGAAGTCCTCGATCGTCACCTGCCGTGTCCAGCCGCCTTCCTGAATACGCCGATGCGCCGTGGAAAACGAGCTCCAGAACGCCTGAACCTCTCCATGGTCGGTGGGCGGCGGGGTAAACGTGTTGGGGTTCGCATCTCTTACGAGCTGGTTTTCCGGGCCAGGATTGGTGGCGCTTTTGTCTTGCCGCCCTTTGATTGCGCTCTGCAGTTCCTGCGAGTGGCTCGCTATCGCCGAAGTCAGAAGCACCGCTGAGCTGCTGCCCAGGAAGTTGCGGCGGTTCATGTTGTTCTCCTGTTGCGCCGGCATTATATGAAAGATCCGCAGGTTCTTGTACCTGGCTGGCCAACTTGCGTCCGAACCGCCCCCGTGATCCTCAATAAAAACCTGCAAAAAAATGCCATTGCTTTTGAACACTCGGCCAGGGTGGTTACCAAAAAACGGCAACTTCATCGTAAGTTGCGCTACCCAGAGAGGTTACCGCAGCCAGTGAACGTTGGTAATGTAGCGCGTTGTGGCATCCACTGACACAATTTGTCATCGCCGTCGCATCCCGCCCAGCCCTTCAGCCTGAGCGGGCGGCCTTATCCCCCCGGCGCCCGGAGCATTCGCCGATGTCACAGCGCCTCGGTGACCTTCTGATCAAGGCGAAGGTCATCACGCCGGAACAGCTTGCCCAGGCCATAAAGACCCAGAAGGAGAACGGGGGCGCCCGCCTCGGTTCCGTTCTGGTGAGGCTGGGGTTTGTTACCGACGATCAGGTGACGAATTTCCTCTCCCGGCAATATGGCGTCCCTGCTGTCAACCTGAGCAATTTCGCGCTCGATCCCTCCGTTACCAAGCTAGTCCCGCACGAAACCGCGCGCCGCTATCAACTGCTGGCCCTGAGCCGCGTTGGTTCCTCGCTCACCATCGCCATGGCCGACCCCACCAACGTCTTTGCCATGGATGATGTCAAGTTCATGACCGGCTTCAACATTGAGCCGGTGGTGGCCGCGGAGACCTCCATCATGGAGGCTATCGAGCGGGCTTATGTCGGCCCCCAGCAGGATGACCTCGAAGACCTCATGGCAACCCTCGGCGATGAGGCCGATGTTGAGCTGACCACGGTGGAAGAGCAGGAGATGGCGCTCTCCGATCTCGAGAAAGCCGCTGAGGAAGCGCCCATCGTCAAGCTGGTGAACCTGGTACTGACTGACGCTGTGCGCCGCGGCGCCAGCGACATCCATATCGAGCCCTACGAAAAGGAATACCGCGTCCGCTTCCGCATTGACGGCATTCTGCAGAACGTGATGTCGCCTTCCCTCAAGC
>JAFAIN010000234.1 GCA_019236695.1 Acidobacteriota bacterium
ACCTGGCGACCAGAATCGCGGTCATGTACCGTGGAAAAATCCTTGAGATCGGCGATACCGAAGAGCTGACCACCAACCCGCAGAACCCCTACACCAGGAAACTGCTGGCAGCCACACCGGAAATCGCGTAGCTGATCTTTCGGCAAGCCTCTAATCGTGAGGAAGCGAAACCGCCACCAGGCCCAAGCTCGCGAAGCGAGCGAAAGAGCCTAGCCCTGGGCGCGAGCCCAGGGTCACGGCGGGAAACAATGCCCGCAACGCGGGCGAAAGATAGGCTGCGGAGCGCTCCGTTTCTTTCGCCCTCTTCGAGGGCTGGCATTCAATTGCGCCAGTTTCCCATGGCTCACGCCATGGGCTAGGCTCTTCCGCCCGCATTCGCGGGCTCTGGTCCGCCCCTTGCCCCGAAAGAGTTTTTCGTACAACCCATTGCGTCTCAACATCTTCGCCGATGACCTTCAAATTTCCTGTGCTTGAGCACCCGTGCATTCACCTCCTCCCCCGGAATGCGTCAGTGTGGGGTATGCGGAACGTGGTGATGGTGATGGCGGCAATCAATGGCATGGCGTTCGCGGGCCCCAATCCCGGGGCCACCCGGGCGTTCGATCGCTATGTTGGAATTACGGAAACGCGCATATCACAGGAACTCGCCTCGGGGCCCTTCCTCCGGATCGACAGTCTGCCGGAAGCCGAACAGTGGGCGGCCCAGGCACGCCTGCAGCGTGGCGAGGTGCTGGTCGAACGCTTGAACACGCAAGACCAGGGCCAGCCAATTGCGGTTCCCGGCGGAATGATTCACCACTGGGTGGCCGCGGTATTCATTCCCGGCGCAACCCTCGAGTCGGCCCTTCGCCTGGTCCAGGACTACGACAGCCAGGAGCAGTTCTATGGTCCCGACGTGCAGCAGTCAAAGCTCATTGCCCGCCGCGGCGACGACTTTGACGTTTTTCTGCGCTTCCGCCGCTCCAAGGTCATCACTGTGGTGCTCGATACCGAACACCAGGTGCACTACGGGCGGAGAGACGCGCAACATGCCTGGAGCCGCTCTGTATCGACCCGCATCCGCGAAGTGGCCAACGTCGGCAGACGGGGCGAGCATGAACTGCCGCCGGAGGACGACCATGGCTTCCTATGGCGGCTGAACTCCTACTGGCGTTTCCAGCAGGCTTCCGGGGGCGTGTATGTGCAATGCGAGGCAGTCTCGCTCACTCGCGACATTCCGGAAGGCCTGGGATGGCTGGTACGGCCGTTTGTCGAAAGCGTGCCGCGCGAGTCGCTGCTGTTCACCATGAACGCAACTCGCCGTGCACTCGGCCCGGGTACTGGCAAAACCCAATCTTCCCTCCATCCACCGATATTCCCTGTGGCCCCTGGCCAGCTTCGCGCGACGGTCAGGAAAATCAACAGGGAGGGCGGGGGTAAGGGCGGGGTGCTCGCGGGCAATTTCGTGCCGGGTGATGAATTTTGTGGTGATCGCAATTTTTCTGCTGACTAAGGAGACCGTGATGGCAACTGCAACCGGAATACGTACGGGCTTTACGAATGCATTGCGCATTCAGGAAAGCTTCACCGCATCGTTGGAACGGAAGGCGCTGCGCTGGCTGGCGCAGCGCATGCCGCCCTGGGTTAACTCCGATCACCTCACCGCGCTGGGCTTTGCGGCCCAGCTCGGAGCCGGCGCTACCTTCGCCGCCGCGCGCTGGAACCGCTCAGGCCTGGTTGCCGCCATTGCCTGCATCGCGCTCAACTGGTTTGGCGATTCCCTCGATGGCACCGTAGCGCGGTTGCGCAACCGCCAGCGGCCCCGTTACGGCTTCTACGTTGACCACATGGTGGACAGTTTCGGCGCCTCAGCCATGATGGCCGGGCTCGCAATCTCCGGTTTTGCCGACTGGCGAATTGCCGCGGCTATGCTGGTGGCTTTCCTGCTGCTCTCCATCGAGGCCTACCTTGCAACCTACACGCTGGGCAGCTTTCGGCTGTCTTACGGCAAGTTCGGTCCCACCGAAATACGCTTGCTGCTCATTGCCGGCTGCATTCGGCTGATGATCTCGCCCTACGTCCGCCTTGCCGGCCACAATTACCGCCTGTTCGATATCGGCGGGGCGGCGGCTGCCGCCGGAATGCTGGGCATGTGCCTCATTTCGGCAGTGGCTCACACCCGGGCGCTTTACCGGCAGGAAAAGCTGTGATGCATACGTTAAGGGCTAAATGGCTGAATGGCCGGATCGAAAGCCCGCGAACGTGGGCGAAAGAGACTAGCCCAGCGGCGTAAGCCCTGGGTAAGGACAAGAATTAGGATGCGAGCCCGCGAAGCCGGGGCCCCGGCCGGCCTGCCTTTGGCCGGCTGGGGTGGGAAGCGGGCGACAGAAACCCGCCGCCTTATGACCAAGCGGGAGCATTTAGCGATTCAGCCAGTCAGCAGTCAGCTATACAGCCAGTCAGCTATGCAGCCAGCCGGCTACTCCTCGCTACACCACTTTTTCTTCCGGCAGCGCTTCGCAGAATTCCCTGCCCAGCCGGGCGGCGTCGTAAAGCTTGCCGATGGCGTGGTGGTACGGAACGCCGGAAAAATGATGATGGCTGCGGCTGGGGAAATCCGTTTCCGGCGCCCACTCCTTGCGCTGCAGTTCGATATAGCCCTGCTCTTCGCGCTCCGCCATGGCCTCGAGCAGCACGCTCAGGCCATGCGCGGTTGCGTGCTGCGCGCCCAGCGTGATGAAGATGAAACCTACGCCCATTTCTCCCAGTTCCCGGAACGTCACCGGATTGGGATCGTTGAACCACTTGAAGCTTGACGACCAGTTGAAGGCAAAGCGCGCCTCGGGAAAGCGCTTGCGAATGGCGGAGCAAAATCCCTCCACCGGGCCGCGATCAGATGTGGGGAATTCGCACCACAGCAGGTCTGGAATGCCGGTGTCGAGGTAGCGCAGCCCGCGTTCAATCGCCAGGTCGAGTCCGCGCGCGCTCTCGGGGGCATCTACCGCGCTCAATCCATCGGTGCGGGCAATGAGCACGAACTCCGGATTGCCGCAATCTTCGGCCACGGCTCGCGCCATTCGCAGCTTGCCGATCATTTCATTCGCGGGAATCAGGGCCTTGCCCCCAATGTGGCCGCAGCGTTTGGGCAGCACCTGGTCTTCTATATGCGCGGCCGCCACCCCGGCGTTCACATAGAGCTCGGTGGTGCGGGCCACGTTGAAAATGTTGCCGTATCCGCCATCCATATCCACAATGACCGGCGGAATGTGCAGGTGGCGAGGCGCAATGTTCTTTTCCGGGTCGCCCAGCGCGCAGGTGAGCTGGAATTTGCGCAGCGCGCTCACGGTCCGGCGTGCGGCATCGGCAATCTCCACGCTGCCGTACAGGTCCATATCGGTCGTGCCGAGGTGGCCAATGGCGAACGAATAGCCGCTGAAATACACCGCCTTGAAGCCGTAATACATCACCAGTTGCGCGGTCATGGGGTCATACACCCCGGGGCCGAACAGGTAAGGCTCCGAAGCCAGCAGCTCACGCATGCGCTTGGAAGGATGCACCTGGCGCGATTTCGGAACGAAGTAGCCCCCGGGCAGCAACGGCGAGCCCATTAATTCCGTCCCGGGTTGCGCGGCGCCGTGCCGCCGCTGCTTGCGATGACCGTTTCGGCTGCCATTGCCATTGCCACTGCCATTGCCATTCATGCCGCTCATGGAAACCTCACGCAGAGTTCGATTCGATTTTTTGGCGCAGGGAGGCCGAATTCAAGGGCAAAAGTCACCGAGACGGCACCAAAGGTCACCACTCCCCGCTTGACTGCCGAATTGCGGAATTGCCGAATTGCCGGATTGGCGACGAGCCATTCATCGGCCATTCAGTCATTTAGCCATGCAGCCATACAGCGGGCTAATGCGGGTCAAACTCCCCATTCTTCACCATGGCTTCGCTGAGCTCGCGGGCTTCAGCGTACTTTTGGCTGCCGCTATTGGCTTCCGCCTGCAGCTTCTCTAATTCCTCATCGAAGATGCGCCCAACGAATTCCGGCGTATGCGCAGCCGGCTCGCCGGCTTCATCCAGCACCGCTGCCTCCCCTGGGTGCCGCATGCGCTGCGCAATCATCAGCCGGTAAATGCGGTCGGTGGCAAGGTCTTCCATGTAGCCATCGAGCAGGCTGGCACCGCGCCCGTTCAACACCCCATTACGATAACGAATCACCGTGCGCACTGCGGCGCGCGTGCCCGCAACCGCCCGGCGACCTACGCCCGCCGGCGCCGGCCGCAGATCCAGGTACCGGTCCACCGCGCCCGGCCCCCGGCCCGCTTCATCGCTCAGCCCGCGCCGGGCATGCAACTGGTTGGGTTCAGGGAACTGGGCCAGCGCAATCTGGTTCTGGTCGGGATGGCCCGTCCAGGCTCCATCCATGCCCATGGCGGCTTCGTTCTTCTTGTCCTTTTCCAGCACGGCGAGCGCCCGCGCGTTCAGTTCGGCGTCTTCCCGGCTGGGATACAGCGCGGTCATGCCGCCGACAGCCAGAATGCCGCGCCGGTGGCAGATTTCAGGCATCAGCTCGCGCAGCCGCTGAAAAAACGCAACGTCATGCGGGATGGTGTTGCGGTCGGGCAGCACCCATGCCGGGTCTTCGAAGTTGAAATGGATCAGCGATGCCATGTAATCCCAGCGGCCGAGATTCAAAGCCACGATGTGGTCGCGCAGGTTATAAATGAACTCTTCCATCTGGTACGCCAGTGGATGCGACTCCACCAGCGCCATGCACTTAATCGAGCCGGGCTCCCATCCGCGCGCCGAGGCCAGAGCCCGGAACACATCGCGCCACCACAGCGCTTCCTCCGCCGATTCCGATTTGGGTATGTAGAACGTCAGGGGATGGCTGAGCCAGGCGGGATCGGCCTGAAACACAACCTGGGCTGTGTCATACAGGGAAGCCGCCAGCGGTTCGCCTTCAAAAACGCCGCCCTGGGAAATATGCAGGCCACGCGGGCGAATCAGAATGACCGTCTTGCCGCTCCGTATCGCAACCTGCTGGTTGCGCTTCTTGTCGAAATAGGCGGCGTCGCCCCGCAAACAGGCAAGAACGTTGCCCACGCCCTGTAGCTGGTGGGTGAACTCGTTGACGCAGGAATCCTCCAGGTCGAGCATCACGCCGGGGGCGCCCGAATTCAGCATCTTTACGCAGAGTTCGAGGTCATCGGCAGGCCCGGTCATCTGATTGCGCTGGTCGGCACACCACGCGGGGAGTTCAATCCGCCAATCCCCGCGGGTAGCTTCGGAAGGCGGCAGATGCTCCGGCCGGTGGCCGCCGTGCGAAGCTTTGAGGGCCTGGCGGCGCTTGCGGATCAACTGCTGCTGCAGCGGGGTGAACCGGCGATGAAGAGGTTCCAGAAATTCCAGGAATCCGCGCGGAAGCACGTGGGCTGCGCTCGTGCCCGCCGCAGGCGAATTGAGCTGGAATCCGGTGAGAACCCGTGGTTCAAGAGCTTCCATGCGCACAGGGTAACAGCATGCGCCCCTCGCACGGCTGCATGGCAACCGGGCGCGCAAGCTGAATCCTTAGAAGCTGCTGGATTCATTTTGGGTGCCCCGGCCCGGGCGCCTTCACAGCAACGCGCCCGGAACGCAGTGTCATTCTGAGTCCGCGCAGCGGGCGAAGAATCTGGGAGCACATTGTCCTTACGCAGACGGTAGTCGTCCTCCCGCGGCGCTAAGGGGCCGAGGTTATCATTTCCGGCATGTCAAATCTCGAGTTCCTGGCGGCGCACTGGCGGGAGATACTGGGGCTGACCCTCGAGCATCTCTGGCTGGTTACGATCGCCATCGCGATTGCGTCGGCGATCGGCATCCCGCTCGGCATCCTCCTGAGCCGCAGCCCGGCATGGCGAAAACCGGTTCTCTGGTTCGCCAACATCGTGCAAACCGTTCCCAGCCTGGCGCTTTTCGGGCTGCTGTTGCCGGCGCCGTGGCTGGGCGAGCGCGTAGCCAGGCTTGCCGTTTTTGCCCTCGCGCTTTATGCCCTGCTTCCGATCGTGCGCAATGCCTACGTCGGAATTGCCGGCATCGATCCCGCCGTAAGAGAATCCGCCATCGCAATGGGGCTTACGAAGCGCCAGTTGCTCTGGCACGTGGAGCTTCCGCTGGCGCTGCCCACGCTGTTCGCCGGGTTACGGGTAGCGACCGTGATCGCCATCGGGGTGGCAACCATTGCCGCCGCCGTGGGTGCAGGCGGGCTGGGCGAATTGATTTTCCGCGGCCTCGCCATGGTTGACAACCGGGTAATTTTCGCCGGCGCAATTCCGGCTGCCCTGCTGGCGCTGCTCGCCGATGGTCTTCTCGGGCTCCTCGAGCGGGTCGTAAGCCCACGACGCCGAAGTCAGTCTGCCGCCCCACGGGCTGTTGCGGCCTGAACCATGCCGAACCGCCGCCAATTCGTGCTGTCGGCCGCCGCTGCACTGGCCACCGGCTGCTCTGCCGCGCGGCGCGGTATCACGATCGGCTCCAAGAATTTCACCGAGCAGTTGCTGCTGGGCGAATTGCTGGCCCAGCAGATCGCCGCCAGAACAGCGGAGAGCGTCAACCGGCGGTTCTACCTCGCCGGCTCTTTTATCTGCCAGCAGGCCATCCTGGCGGGCCGCATTGACGCTTACGTGGAGTACACCGGCACAGCGCTTACGGCCATTCTGAAACAGCCTCCGCAGGCTTCGCACGATGCAGTTTTTGATGTGGTTCGCGACCAGTACCGGCGGCGGTTCCGGCTGGCCGTGCTGCCCTCGCTCGGCTTCGACAACAGCTTCGCCATTGCGATCCGCGGCGAAGATGCGGCACGGTTCGGGCTGCGCACCATTTCAAATCTGGCATCCCGCAACGGCCAATGGCGAATGGGTGTGGGGTACGAATTTCTCGAACGGCCCGATGGTTACGCCGGCCTGGCCCGGGCTTACGGCCTTCGCCCGGCATCGGCCCCGCGAGTGATGGATTTGGGCCTGCTCTATCGCGCCATCCAGACTCGCCAGGTGGATGTCATCGCCGGCTCGAATACTGACGGGTTGATTGCAGCGCTTGGCCTGGTCGTGCTGGAAGACGACCGGCACTATTTCCCGCCTTACGATGCTGTGCCTGTCCTGCGCGCCGAAACAGCCGCCCGCAGCCCCCAGATCGAAGCCGCGCTGCGCCGCCTCGCCGGCCGCATCACCGCGGAACAGATGCGCCGCATGAATTACGCCGTCGATGGCGAACACCGCGACGCCGCCGAGGTGGCGGCGGAATTCTTAAGAACGCTTTAACGTTTCGCCGAAGAATCGACGGCATCTGACCCGCTTCTTTGTACCCTTCGTGAGAACTTCGTGCTCTTCGTGTGATCCCTCCGCCAGTTTCACACTACGGACACGAGGGAATCACGACGAGCACAAAGGCCGGATGCGGCCGAACCCACATGCCCCCATCCCCGATCATCGCTTGCTGGTCGCATCAATAAAGTTCACAAAATCCCGTTTCATCTTGTCGTGCGATTTCTCATCCAGATACACCATGTGGCCTGACTCGTACTGCGTGAACGAAATGTTCTTCCGGTAATCCGCCGGCAAATCCAGGTGGTCCATGGTGTAGTCGGCGGCCAGGAAGGGCGTGGCCAGGTCGTAATAGCCCTCCATGACCAGCACTTTCAATGACGGATCTTTCACCAGGGCTTCGCGCAGCGGCTGCGCCGTGTCCTGATATCCGTCGCCCAGGATATTCTGGCCGCGGGGCGATGCGCCCCACTGGAACACGCCCGATTGCCCTCCCGAAACGTAGTACGGCATATCCACCTTGTAGCCGAGCTCGCGGCGCACATAATCGTTAAACGCCATGGTGAACGGCGGTGTGGTCTCGGAACTGGCGGGATCGCTGAAGCTGAATGGGCTGAAGAATTCCTGGGGTTCCGGCAGCGCATAGCGGCCGTCGAGCCGGCCTACCCGCAGCCCTTTATCGGCCAGCAGGTACTTGGTGAACAACTGCACGTCAATGCGCAGGTTGGCACGGTCAATCACGTCTTTCGGCAGCCCGGTGTAGCGGGCAATGCCGTCAATGATGCTCTGCCGCTCCGGTGGCGACATGGCGTCGCCCTTGTTGAGCGCCGGCCAGTAGGTATTCATCACCCATTGCGTTACCTCACGGCGCGTGCGGCTCATATCCTGCATCAGCTCGGGCGCAAGCCGTTTGTGGTACGCGGCAATTTCCGTGTACGACGGCAAAATGAGCGGGTAAGGCTCGTCATTGATGCGGGCAAACTCCAGCGACTGGAAATCGAGCACCATGGAGAGCAGCACGATGCCGTTAAACGCAATGCCGCGGTTCACCATGTAGCCGGCCATGCCGCCTGACCGCGTGGTGCCGTAGCTTTCGCCAAACAGGTACAGCGGCGATGACCAGCGCTCGTAGCGGGAAATGTACATGCGGATGAACTCGGCAAACGCTTCCACATCGCCGGTAGGGTTTTCGTATTTACGCGCGGCAGCGTTGTCGGCGGGGCGGCTGTAACCGGTTCCGATGGCATCCACCAGCACCAGGTCCGAGCGGTCGAGCGGGGTATAGGGATTATCCACAAAGCGGTAAGGCGCGTGCGGCATAAAGCCGCCGGGCTCCAGGAAAATCTTCTTCGGCCCCAGCGCCCCCATGTGCAGCCACACGGAAGCTGAGCCCGGCCCGCCGTTGTAGGCAAACGTCACCGGGCGCGTCCCCGGGTCGGCTCCATCCAGGGTGTAGGCCGCAAAAAACATTTCCGCTTCAATTCGCCCTTCTGCGTCCTTAATGGGCAGCCGCCCGGCCGTCGCCGTGTAGTTCAGCTCGCGCCCGCCAACGCGGATGGAATGGTGCGTCTGCACCGGCGGAACCTCGGTCATATCGAAATGGAATGCAGCCCCGCCGCCGCCGGCGCCCCCCGGGCCCGGCATGGCGGCAGGCTCGGGCTGCGCGGGCCGCTGCTGCGCCTGGGCTGCCGGAGGCTGCGAAACCTGGCTCTCCGGGCGCCGCGCCGGCGGCGTGGTGGCCTGCTCCTGGTTCGGCGCCTGCGACTGTGACTCAGGGCTGGCGGGTTGAGCCTGCGCCGGCTGCTGCCGCGGGCTGCGATTCTGGGCCGGCTGCGGCGGCTGTGCCTTGGCCAGCGACGCCAATACCACGCACGCAACGACATAACGACTAGCGATTTTCATTTCCGCTCCTCGAAAGAAAGCTGCAGGTGAGACGCGCCATTCTACCGAACATTCCCGGAAAATTGCCGAACTGCCGAATTGCCGAATTGCCGAATTTTTCAAACTTGCGTTTTCACGTTCTCCCGTGAGCCTGCGGCTTTCTCCGCGCCTCCGCGCCTCCGTGGTGAGATTGAATTCCGAGTTGGAGCCCAATTCGGCAATTCCGCAATTCGGCAATTCCGCAATTCTGTCGCTCGCATCCAATCACAGGTGAATTGCCGCTGGCTTGCACTGGCGCTCCTCCTGTTGTTCTCCCTGCCGCGCGCCGCCGCCTATTCCGTGCTCACCCACGAGCAGATTGTCGATATGGTATGGCTCGATGAACTGCGGCCCATGCTCCTGCAGCGCTTCCCCGGGCTCACCGCCGAACAATTGCGCACAGCGCATGCCTTCGCCTATGGCGGCGCCGTAA
>JAFAIN010000245.1 GCA_019236695.1 Acidobacteriota bacterium
GGGTGGGAAACGCTGCTTTTCGCCATCGGCAGGCCCGAAGCGGGACGAACAGCAGGCCGTATGGAGCGGCTTTGGAAAACCAAAATCGCTACGCGATATTGGTGGAGGCGCCGGGAGTTGAACCCGGGTCCGAAAATGTTACTGGCCAAGAGCCTACATGCTTAGCGCGGTTCATGCTCCCTTACGGGAACGTTCGCGGCGTACGCTCAGAGCCGGCAAGAAACGCCAGCCGCTAGTCCGATGATCTAGCCTGCCGCCTGCGGACCGAAGGCGGCGGGCGAGCCTGCTGTGCGACGCCCTTCCGCAGCCCGCAGGCGAAGCCGCGGAGGACGGCTACTTAAATCAATTAAGCAGCGTATGCCATCTGTTGGTTGGCAATTGTGTTTTTGCCACGATTACGGGTGTGACACCCCGGCATGCCTCTCAACCGCAAGCACTTCCGTCGAAGCCGTGACGCCCCCAAAAAGGATCCATACGCGGCGCAACCGGTGCGCGGCGGGCACTTCCATGTTCAACCCCCTGAACAGCGGAAGTCAACACCTATTAGATTCGCGAACACACTGAATGGTTCCGCATTATGATTCTCCGATGCTCCGAAGGTCATGGGTCATGGTCGCTACCGCCCTCGTAAGCACGCTTACCGCCGGCCAGGCCGCGCAACCGAAGCCGGCCGATGCGGGAACCGATACTTATACGGAGCAGGAGATTTCGTTCACCAGCGCCGGTTTGAAGATTCCGGGCACCCTCTGCCTGCCCAGCGCACCGCCGAAAGGGAAGCCGCCGATTGTGGTGCTGGTTCAGGGCTCGGGACCGCACGATAGGGACGAAACCGTGGGCGCGAAGAAGCCATTTGCCGATCTTGCGCACGGCCTGGCAGCCCACGGCATCGCCACGCTGCGGTATGACAAGCGCACCGTACTCGAGAAGCCCTCGAACATGGATGTCGTGACGATGAAATGGGAGGTGGAAGACGACGCGGTGGCGGCTCTCGAGTACGCCCGGAGGGTTGCGCGGGCCGACAGCACGAAGGTATTCCTGCTGGGCCACAGCCTGGGCGCGATGCTTGCGCCGTTTATCGCGGCCGAGCCGGGAGCAACTCCATTGGCGGGACTCATCATGCTGGCTTCACCGGCGCGCCCTCACCTGGGTTATGTGGATGACCAGATTCGCGCGATGTTGCAGTCGGAGAAGAAATCCGACGCCGAAATCTCCGCCACAATCGAAAAGCAACACCAGTTGATCAGCGACATTGAAGCGGGAAAGCTGCCCCCGAACCAGGTGCTGCAAGGGGCGCCGGTTCATTACCTGCGCGAGATGATTGCGCTTGATCCGGCTGCCAAGCTGCGCCAGGAGAGCATTCCCGCACTGGTGCTGCAGGGCGGAAAGGACGCTCAAGTCTTCGAACCCGATTTCAACCTGTTGAAGGAAGCGCTTGCGACAAGGCACATAGCGGGCGATGAATCAAAATTGTTTCCCGAGCTGAGTCATATGTTCATGACTGTGGCGCCCGGGGAAACCGGCATGGCAGTGTACTTACGGCCGGGCCAGGTAGCGCCCGAAGTTATCGAGACCATTGCAAGATGGATTCATGCGCGTTAATCGAGGGTTATTCAATCTTCAGCGGAGCAAGTACCGACCCCACACGGCCGCCCAGCAGGTCGCGAATTACAAAACGTACTGAGTACTCGCCCGGCGGCAATTGCATCTGATCGCGGTAAGTTACGCCGCCCTGATCGATCTTGGCGAGAGTCTGCGCCGAAGGATGCGCGTCCACCGTCTTAGAGAACGTTGCGGCGGATTCGCCTGAAGCTCGGCGGGCTACAGCGATGATCTCAAAACGCATGTGGTTCTGATCATTGGCATCCATCACGAGACCCTCATGAGCGATGCTGAGGTCGAAGCGCACTGGCCGCTTGCCGGCGTTGTCAGGCCCGGGAGGCTCCCAACGGACTGCCAGCGGGATGCCGGTAAAATCCATCGGCGCGCGCAATGCGATCTTCACTTCTTCGCTCGGTCCCGAAGGCGGCTCCTTATCCTGAGCATTAACGAAATATCCGCTGCGCGTCCTTACGGAGAGCCCAGGTTTCGTGACTTTCACCTTAAGCCGCCGCCAGCCGGGCTTATTGTCGCCCGGTTGCCGGTAGTAGCCCAGCAGGTAATACGAACTGGAATCGTCAGAGGCATGTTCGAAAGCCTTCTCCAAGTCGTTGGAATTGAAGTATGCCTTGCCGCCGGTGGCTACGGCAAACGACTGCATGGTTTCGATGGTCGCAGCCTGATTGCTCAAGCGCGCGGGCGCAAGCGTGCGGATGTTCGTGCTTCCCAGCCGCGTTGAAGCCTCCGGAAGGGCGACAACCAGGCCTCGTGCATCGATGGGATACACGGCAATATTGGCGTCATTGAGCAACTGAAATGCCCGCCACAGCTCCTGATTGAAATCCCGGGCCGAGGGCGGGTCATTGGGTGAAGTCATTTGAAACGGAAAGCTGCCCGTGACCCAGATGAGGGCTTTACGCCCGGGAAGGCCGCGAAACGATTCGGCGATGGCGGTGAACCCGTCGATGGTGTTCTGGATGGCGAACTGTTGCATCATGCGCGCGGAACTGGCTTCAAGAAAAGACTGGATATCACCGGCTTCGCTGGTCACTGCGGCCGCATCGGCGCCGGTGATGAGCGCGTCGGTATTTTCGCCCGACATCATGTCGATGCTGCCCCGCACCTTGCGCAGGGCGGCAATCAAGACGCCACTGTCGGCAGTAAAATCGTGCACGACCTTCAACCCGTCACGGGTAAGCGACAAAAGACTTGTCATTTCATGGCGTTCAGCGGATTTCTGCAAGAAATCGATGAGGTGTCGTCGGGCATACGCCTGGTCGGTAAATGCAGTGTTGATGGCATCGAGGACCACGATGTTGATACGCGGGGCAACGATAGAGGAAGCCTGCAGCGTATTCGCGTACACACCGGGAGCGGAAGCCCGCTTCATTCGCGTGTCGCCCGCAGTCGTTATTTCCTCGAAAACCGCGGTTTTCTGGACGGCGCCATTTTCCTCCACGATAAAATCGTCCTTGCCCAGGCCCTGGACGTGCGCACCGTTGCGATCGTGGACGATTACGGGGACCATGACGAGGTCGGTGCGGCTGCTGAATTTCGGGAGCTGAGAGGCTGGTGGCGCAGCAGAGTTGCTTTTTGCATCGCCGGCGGCCTGATTCTGGTCTAATCCTCGGGTCGCCGTGCAGACCGCGAGAAACAGGATGACGACGCGTAGAGCCGAAGACGACTGTTGTGGCATGCCGCAGGCCTCCCAAACGGAGCGCCGTTAGTGTACTCCGAATGCCTGCAGTTCACCGAGATCCCGCACACCTCAAGGCTTTTCACCGATTTCGTTTACAGCCCGGACCAGGTTCGCCGGTTCCTTCCCCAACCGCCCCGGTCGCCCGAGCAATGGCAGCAGCAGGTCACTCTGACCCGGCAACACCGGTCCGTACATGCCAGGACGGCTGAGATTCTGGAACGGCAAAACCGCGCCTGGGGAGCCGCGGAGCCGGCGCTTTCAAACGCGAAACGACTTGGGCAGGGCGCCCTTGCGGTGGTTACGGGGCAGCAGGCCGGCCTGTTCGGCGGGCCAGCTTTTGCATTTTACAAGGCATTGACGGCGATCCGCGCCGCACGCGAGTTCACGCGCGCCGGTGTGGATTGTGTTCCGGTCTTCTGGATCGCCAGCGAGGATCATGACATACAGGAGATCAACCACGTATTCCTGCCATCGAGTTCCGGGCCACGGCGCGTTACAGTGCCTGGGGAGGGGGTGGAAGGCGCACCGGCATCATCGGTGCGGCTGGGGGCTTCAATCCTCGATGCGCTGCGCGCTGCCGGCCAGGTATTCGGTGAAAGTGAAATGGTTGCGCGCCTGCAGGCTGCCTATCATCCTGACGCAACCTTTGCCTCAGCGTTTGCATATTTCGTGGCATCCATATTTTCGCCCTTTGGGTTAGTGCTGATGGATCCGTCTGAGCCGGAATTGCATGCCCTTGCTGCTCCCATCCTGACGGCAGCCGTAGAGCACTCGGCCGAATTGAACCAGCAGGTGCGCGAACGCGGAAGGGAACTGGAGGCTGCCGGATACCACCAGCAGGTAAAAGTCACGAGTGCAACGGCGTTCCTGTTCTCACTGGAGAACGGGTCGCGGACGCCGATTCATCGCATAAACGGAAATTTCGGAGCAGGAGCGAAGGAATGGACTGCCGGCGGGCTGCTTGAGTTGGTGGGCCGGGAGCTGCAACGCTTCAGCCCCAACGCGCTGTTACGATCCAGCGTGCAGGATTACCTGCTGCCAACGGCGCTCTACGTCGGCGGCCCGGCGGAAATCGCTTATTGGGCGCAGAGCGCGCCTGTGCAGGAAAAACTGCTGGGAAGGGTGACGTGCATCGCACATCGGTTCAGCGCCACGCTGGTTGAACCCGGGGAGCAGCGGCTGATGAGCCGGTACGAGCTGCGCCTGCCCGATCTGTTCGCGGGCCTGGAGCGCTCGCGCGAATGGCTGGCTCGGCGTGTCATCCCAGGCTCGCTGCAGAAGTCGTTTGACTCGGCGGCGGCTGATCTATCGACCGATCTGGCGGTTGTCTCGAAGGAGCTTCAGGCGCTTGATCCGACGCTGGTGGCTTCGGCGACTCGCGCAGCTTCGAAGATGGCATACCAACTGGAGAGGCTGCGCGGCCGCGCGGCTCGAGCGGAGCTGCGCCGCAACCAGGAGATCGCGCGCCATGCCGATCGTTTGAGTTTTGCGCTTTATCCCAACCAGCAACTGCAGGAGCGGGAATACCCGGGCGCGTATTATGGGGCGCGCTATGGAACCGGGCTCCTCGATGAGCTGCTGCGGCAAATCAAGCTCGATTGTCCCCATCATCAGGTTATCTCTTCTTTGACCTCCTGAACGAAGCATCGAGTGCCGGGCGTTCCGGCAGGCTGAACGGCGTGCGCCTGCCGGCGCGATTGAGCGCGCATTGGGTGAAGGATGGCGCTGGAGTGCGCTATCATCGGCGCATGGCGAAGCGCAGGGATGCCAATGCCCAGTTTGACGTCACATGCCCCTGCTGCGGGGCAGTGCTCAAAGTTGACGCAGCCACGCGGTCAGTGATCGCCCACACCGCGGCAGAACGCCCAAAGATGTTTAACGACCTCGATGAGGCCGCCAAAGCCATGCACGAGCAGGAAGGACGGCGCGACTCTATTTTCCGGCAGTCCGTGGAAGCCGAAAAACAACGTGGAGACCTGCTCGAAAAAAAATTCCAGGAAGCAGTGCGCCGCGCCCGCGAATCGCCGGATACCGGGCCCCCGATTCGCGATATCGATCTTGACTAGCCCGTGGAACTCCGGCCTGTGAGCCCGCCTCTGCTTCTGGGGCATCGCGGTGACCGCTGCGCTGCTGCGGAAAATACCTTTGCCGCGTTTGACCTCGCCCTGGGCAACGGTTGCGACGGTTTTGAATTCGACGTTCGCGCGACCGGCGCGAACGAGTGCGTGGTGTGCCATGACGCCCGGTATGCCGGCATGGAAGTGGAAGGCGCTTCGCTGCTATCGCTGCGTGCCCATGGACAGTTTCCTTTGCTGGCCGAGATCATCGACCGCTATGGGGTAACCGCTTTTCTGGATATTGAACTGAAAGCGGCGGGCATTGAGGAACAGGTGTTGGCAATGCTCGCGGGCAGGGGTTTGCACGGATTCCTGGTTTCGTCCTTCCTGCCCAATGTGATTCGCACCATCCAGTCCTTGAATTGCAACACACCGACCGGCCTGATCTTTGACGGGCGCCGGTGTGGGGCCGATTGGCGAGAGCTCGATGTGGGTTATGTGGTTGCGGAGAAATCGCTGGTTACACGCCAACTTATTACTGAGGCCCACGAGCGGGGCAGGCGCGTAATGGCCTGGACTGTAAACCGCGAAAGGGAAATGCTTCGCCTGCGCGATTGGGGAGTGGATGGCATCATCTCAGATAATACGGCTCTGCTGTGCCGCACTCTGAGGCCGGGTTAGAGCAAGCCGAACCAGGAAGGCATTGCGCTCGGTCTCCATCGCCTCGATTTCCCGCTCCTGACGTTCGTGGGTCCAGCCCATCACCGCACCAATCCGCACGACGGCGGTGCGAGTGCAGTCTTCCGACCAGCAGCCGCTCAGGGCAACCGGAACCCGGCGCAGCAAGGCATCAGCAGCGTTCACGGCATATTCGTAGCGAAAGGCATTCACCGCCTCGGCGACGATGTGTTCGCT
This sequence comes from Acidobacteriota bacterium, assembly GCA_019236695.1. Classification (GTDB taxonomy): domain Bacteria; phylum Acidobacteriota; class Terriglobia; order Terriglobales; family Acidobacteriaceae; genus JAFAIN01. Next base: position 6,268 of record JAFAIN010000245.1, read on the forward strand.
GTGCGGGCAGAGCGCACGCCGCATGCGCGGCTCAGCGGAGGCCATGCGCGCAATGCAAATCGCACTTCGCCCATGCCATTCAGCGATAGAGGCGGCGGCCGCTTCCGTTATATGCGCCATAACCGCCACTTGCCGGGCCCACTGCCGCAGGCTGTTTTCGATTCCGTCGGCCGGCGGCCCGGCCGCAACCATGGTGGCGCGGCAGGGCACTCGGAGTTTCAGCAGCCGCGCGCAATCACGCGCCAGCGAGGCCGCGGTTGTCAATTTTCCGCCTACCACGCTCACCAGTCCGGCTGCGCCCTCGAAGTCGTGGGTGTAGAGAATGTGGCGGCGAGTGATGCTTGAGGGCGCAAGGTTCTCAACCCGCGGCAGCGGGCGGATGCCGGAGTATGCGTAAACCACGTTCTCGCGGGTTGCGCGGCGGAAAGGAACCAGCCCGTTGAAGGCGCGCAGAAGGTAATCGATTTCGGCTGGTTCGGGCTTCGTGCATGCCGGATCGCTTCCATCCGGAACCTCCGTGGTGCCGACGAGAAGCATTTCATTCCAGGGAATGACAAAAACGGGGCGCCGGTCGGCAGCCTCGGCATAAATGGCGGAGCGCGGGGCCCCGGGGAATGAGCGCAGAACGATGTGCGAGCCGCGCACGCCGCCCACCAGGCAAGCGCCGGTGTTCAGGCCCGAATCACGGATAACCGAATCAGCCCACGGCCCGGTGGCGTTCACGACCTGGCGACTGGCGATCCTGCACTCCTTACCGCTCAACAGGTCTCGAACCGTAACGCCGCAAACGCAGCCTGCCTGCCGCAGGACGGCAAGCACACGGGTGTGGTTGCGCACGACTGCGCCAGCGCCGGCTGCCTCCAACAGCCACTCGGCAGCCAGGCGTTCAGGAAACTCGCACTGCGCGTCGTCGTAATCGAAGAGCGCCCAACCGGAATCCGTCTCCAGCAAGCGCTCAAGGCTCTGTTCAGCCGCAGGTTCCCTTGGGGATGTTGCCGGCCGCATGCGGCCATAGAGCCACAGCCCGGCCCGAATTGCGAGCTTGCTGCGCAAAACCCCATGGTTTACACCGTTACGCAGGGCAAGCGTAAACCGCATAGGCCGAACCAGGTGAGGCTTTTCGGCCAGCAGCCGCTCACGCTCGCGCAGCGACTCACGGACGAGCGCGAGGTCACCATGTTCCAGGTAGCGGAGCCCACCGTGAACGATTCGCGTAGCGCGGCTGGTCGTGCCGGAAGCAAAATCGTGCTGGTCCAAAAGGAGGACACGCGCCCCAGCCCGGGCGCATTCCCGGGCAATGGCAATGCCGTTAATTCCGCCGCCAATCACCACAATGTCGAAGGCGCGGCCCTCGAGGCAGGGGCGTGTTGGTGGAGAATCGGGCACTCAGGATTGGATGCAGGCTGGCGGGGGGATCCGGCGCATGCTTTACATAATGCTCATTATCGGACGTTGTGGAAATGGCGGCCCGGCGGGCGCGGCGCCGCCAGCCAACAAAGCGCACCCTTTTTGTCAGTGGCTCCCTGCGGAAGCCGCTTTCACGCTCGGTAACTCCGGGACCGGCTCATCGGCCGCGAGGACATCCACCACAAACGTATTGCGCTCATGATCGAACCAAGTGTGGATTCGAAACTCCGCAGCACCAATCTGTTTACGCTCGACGCTTGGAAGGCGGGTTTCGTATGCTGGCTGGCCGGTGCGGTTCAAGGGGGAGCCTCCTTGGATTGCTGGCTTTGGAACCTTTCTGCTCTTAATCCAAGGCAATGCGAGTGCCACTCCTAAGGGCTTGATTTACTTAACCCGGGCCATAATTAAGGGTTCCGCGTCGGGCAAACATTACCTGAGGACGGAAGGATTTGCCCGGTGAACACTTCAGGCCTGAAGGGTCAGTTTCCGAGTTGTCAGGCGATCCACGAGGTCCTGGCGAATCGCGAAGCCACGCCCGGTTGCCTGCGGTACATCGATGGTTCCGTTCCGATGCACGGTGACTTCGGGGTCGATGATGTCTTCCTGCCAGTAACGGCGGGAGGCCGAGACGTCGCCCGGGAGCGTAAAGTTACCGAGCGATGAGAGCGCAATGTTGTGGGAGCGGCCGATGCCGGTTTCGAGCATCCCTCCGCACCACACCGGAATGTTGGCGCGCTGCGCCACAAAGTGGATTTTCATGGCTTCACTGAAGCCGCCGACACGGCCAACCTTGATGTTGATGATTCGGCAGGAGCCGTGCTCGATGGCAGCCTCGGCATCGCGTGCGTTGCGAATGCCCTCGTCGAGGCAGATGGCGGTGTCAATTTGCCGCTGCAAACGGCCGTGGAAATAAAAGTCATCATTCCAAAGCGGCTGCTCGATCATCAGCAAACCAAAGCGATCAAAACTCTTCAGATGCGAAACGTCGTGCATCGTATATGCCGAATTGGCGTCGCATGAGAGCAGAATATCGGGCCAATTGCGACGGATCTGCTCCAGAACATTCGTATCCCACCCCGGCTTGACTTTTACTTTAATCCGCTGATAACCGGCAGCCAGTTCTCCCTCGATTTTCTCGAGCAACTGATGGGGAGAATCCTGAATGCCAATCGAGACGCCGCAGGCGATCTCGCGACGATTCCCGCCCAGGAGCTTCCACAGAGGCAAGGCTTTCTGTTGCGCCTCAGCGTCCCAGAGAGCATCTTCCAGCGCGCCTTTGGCCATGCGGTGACCACGCACCCGCACCAACAGGCCGGGGGCATCGCTTCCTGCGCTCAGCTCCTTACCAAGCAGCATGGGACTGAGGTATTTTTCCAGGGCGTACCACGCCGTGTCGACGGATTCTGCCGAATAGAACGGATCTTCGCCGGCGACACACTCGCCCCATCCCTCAACTCCCTCGCCGTGAATCGTTACCAGCAGAATCCGGCGTTCGTACGTGCGCCCGAAGCTGGTCTCAAAAAAATGGACCAGCGGCATTTGAATCTCACGCAGCGTTATGGCTTCGATCTTCATAAGAATCCTGCCGGCAGCCTCGACTCAGGCGCCATAGGAAAAGTTTTCATCCCAGCGCCCCAGCAGAAACCGGCCATTACCGGCAGCATCGCGCTGGTACTCCAGCGCTGCCATGCCGCGAGCAAAAGCGCTCAGAAACAGTTCGCGATTGCGCGCGTGCACTTCAGCGGCCAGGGGACGCGTCTCTGGTTTAGCCTTCCAGTCATAAATCTGCGCCGGCACTTCGATTGCCAGCTCGGGTTTTACGTCAGGCTCGCTGTTGTGGTCCAGCAATTCCACGACACGGCGCGAGCGGAGCCACCACTCGGCGATCAAGCGATCCGTGGGAAGGCCTCCCTGCAAGGGAGAGGACGAAATGCCATACTGGTTGATGTTGTAGCGACGAGCGATTGCACCCAGCTTGTGCAGGTTGAGGTATGCGTTCTTGATCTCCAGAGGATCAAACGTCCACTCCATCAGCTCAATGCCCGAGCGCAGGGCCTCCTCCCGCTGAGCCAGCTTGATCCGGCGCCCCAGCCCGGAATTGCGATAAGCTTCGCTCACCGCCAGCATGTGCGAGTGCAGGTAGGAACGGGCGCCGCGATTCCCGGGAATGGCAAGCGCAAACCCGATTAGCTGCGCTGCGCCGCCGGACGGCAGAAAAGCCCCGAGCACCTGGCCACCTATCTTCTGCGCCACTACGAACATGCGCAAAGGAATCAGGTCCGCATCGGCGAAGTTCCAAACCTCTTTCTGCAATTCGACACACGCCTGCAGTTCTTCGAGCGTGCGGCAAAGCCGGATTTCGACCTGGTCCAAAGCTCTTCCTTCCCGAACCTGCGGCGGCCCGCTCCAGCCCTGGGCGGCGCCGACGATTTTCAACTATCGGCTGTCCTCAAGCTTGGCACTCTGCCACAGCTCTTCCAGTTGTGCCAAACCCATTTGCTCAAATCGCACGCCGCGTGCCTGCAGCATCGCTTCAACCTGCTGAAATCGCCGCCTGAATTTCCGGTTGGTTCGCCGCAAAGCCGATTCAGGATCCAGTTGCAGGTAGCGCGCCACGTTGACGGCCGTGAACAGAAGATCGCCGACCTCGTCTTCGATCCTGCCGCGGAGCTCCTGCGGAATTCCCGCTCCGGCTGCTCCGGCGACTTCGCGATTGGGGGGATGCGGCCCTGGCGCGGGATAGTGCGAAAGCTGTTCGCGCAGCTCCTCCAGTTCTTCTTCAACTTTATCCAGCAAATAATTTATTTCAGGCCTTTCAAGGCCAACATGGGCGGCCCGAGAACTGAGCTTGTAGGCTTCGAGCACGGCGGGAATTCTCGATGACACCCCGGCCAGTACCGACTCGCTCTCTGCAGAGCCTTGGCCGCCGGCACGCTGTTTCTTTTCCTCGGCCTTGAGAGCCTGCCAGTTGCGCAGCACGGCCGCGGAGGTTTCCGCCTTCACATCACCGAAAACGTGCGGATGGCGGGCAATGAGTTTATCGGCGAGGCGCTCAAGCACGTCATCGATTGTGAAATGCTTCTCCTCCCGCGCCATTTCGGAATAAAACAGCACTTGCAGGAGGAGATCACCCAATTCGCCCTTGAGTTCCTCCCAATCGCGATTGTCGATCGCCTCGAGCACTTCGTAGGTTTCTTCGAGCGTAAACGGCTTGATGGAATCAAACGTCTGCTCGCGATCCCAGGGGCAACCGCCGGGAGCGCGCAGCCGCGCCATGATTTTCACCGCACGTTCAAATTTGATTCCGGTTTCCGCCACGCAGCTAATCTAAACGAGGCGCGTGGATTCGGCCACAGAAGAAAACCCAAATAAGTGAACGACGGCTGCAAGGAGCGGCAACCGGTGCGGGCGGACTAGGATGAGGGTTGATTGCGGTTTGCGGCGCGGTGGGCAATGACCAGTTTGATTTCGTCAAACGTGATCTCCGGCGGCAAGGCATCCTTCAATATACGCAAGCGATGCACCCCGTGCTTCTCGCAGGCCTGTTCGATGAGACTGAGCCGTTCGGGGGCCATCCATGAGGGCTGGAATTCGAGCTGGCCGGTTTCGATCATTTCGGCTGCGGCAGCCACGACGGTTGCGACCTGGCGACTGCGGATACTAGCTATCTCTTCAAATGTGCGACCCTGGGTGAGCAGTTCGCGCGTTTCCCGCAAGGGGCGTGAAAGATTGGCGGCCTTTGGCCGAGCGCGGCTGCCCCGCTCGAACCGCCCGAAGGCGTCGAGGATAGCCGGGCCATACGAAGCGACCTTCTTTTCCCCAAATCCGGGAATTCGGCGGAGGTCAGTCAGGGCCTTGGGCCGCACGCGGCAGAGCTCTTCGAGAGTGCTGTCATGCATTACGACGAATGCGGGCACATTCTGGCGCTGGGCAGCATCGCGGCGCCACTCGCGCAAGTACTCGATGAGATCTTCGTTCACCTGGTTGAGCGCCGGCGCGGGCTCGTTATAGCACGCCGTGACGGAACGCTCACGGACGGCTGGCGTCGCGCCGATCATGGTCCATGCCGGCTGAGTGCCGCACACGTCACAGGCGCCACAGGTCTGCCATTTTGGAGTTTCGCCAAAATGCCTGCAAATTTGCAGGTGGCGACACACAGCCGACCCGGCAAAGCCGCAAATGTCACGGTAGCGTTGCCAGGCGCGGCGTTTTTCCGAAGAATCGGCGATTTTCTCGATGAAGTACGCCAGCAGGCCAATATCACGGTTTTGCCAAAGCAGCAGGCACTCTGCCGGCTGGCCGTCGCGGCCGGCACGCCCAGCCTCCTGGTAATACTGCTCTACGGATTGGGGCAACGATAGATGGATTACGGCGCGCACTGCCGCCTTGTTGATCCCCAGGCCGAATGCGAGCGTACCTACAATGACGCGGCACTCATCCGAGGTCCAGCGCTCCTGATTGCGCCGCCGGGTAGCGGAATCCATTTGCCCGTGGTAGGCAATGGCGGCAATTCCCTTCTCCTGCAGGAAATCCACTGTCTCTTCGACTCGACGGATGGTAGGCGAATACACAATGACGCTGCTGCCGGCGTGATGCCGCAGGGTTCCCATCAGCAACTGCTGCTGCTGCTGCCTGTCTTCGCACATCCGGACAATGTACCGGAGGTTCGAGCGGTGAAAGCTGGCGATATAGCGATCGGCATTCCGCAGCCGAAGCTGCTCCAGAATGTCATGCCGAACCCGGCGGGTGGCGCTGGCCGTGAATGCGGCTATGGGACGATCGGGAAAATGTTCCCGCAGCGCGCTGAGCCGGCGATATTCGGGCCGGAATTCGTGTCCCCACTCCGAAATGCAGTGCGCCTCGTCAATGGCAAAGAACCCCACCGGAACGCGCTTGAGCCATGGGATGGTATCGTCGCGCACGAGCCGCTCCGGGCCGAGATAGAGCAGGCGGAATTCTCCATCCATGGCCCGGCGCATGATATTGAACTGCTCGGTAGAGGGCAGCGAACTATTGAGCGTGGCGGCCGGAATTCCCATTTGCGTGAGCTGCGCAATCTGGTCCTGCATTAATGCGATGAGCGGCGAGATCACGATAACGGTGTGTTGCGGCTGCATGGCCGCCGGCAACTGGTAGCAGAGGGACTTTCCACCGCCGGTCGGCATCACAACGCAAGTGTCGTGTCCGGCCAACAGGCTGCTGACAATTCGTTCCTGCATAGGGCGAAAGCAGTCGTAGCCCCAATGCTTCTTCAGCGTCGCTAGGGCCTGCGGATTGGGAGTCAGCAGCACGCTGCGCCTCGCCTGGCCAAAGCCAGCGCGCCAAGTGCCGGGTCGGCGACCGCCTCGCTCACCCGAAGATGTTCTGAAAACCGGTGAATTTGGTCGCGGAAACTGCTGCGCACCTGCTCCGAATTGGCAAAAACCCCGCCTGCCATCGCCACCTGGACAGATGCCCCGGCCCACAGCCTGGAGATGACAGCTTTCGCCAGAACGGCAAGCTCGCGTGCGGCCTCCTGCAGCACCCGCAGCGCCGCCGGGTCATCCGCGGCCGCGGCGGCAACGACGGACGGAAAAAGGCGGGCAAACTCCGCGGCAGGTACGGCATTGGCCCGTGCCACCAACTCGGCGACCGAACTTAGCTGCCAAAGGGCGAGCGCCGCGCGCGCCAACTCAGGCGATTCTCCCGCTGCAGCCGCGCGAACCGCCCGCCTGCCAATCCACACGCCTGAGCCTTCGTCCGAAATCGCAGGTCCGAAGCCGCCCGCCCGCGCCTCCAACCCCTCCTGGTTTCGCCCGTGCGCAATGGAACCCGTTCCTGCGATCACGACGACACCCGGGCCCGGCCCAAAAGCCGCTTCCAACGCAACGACGTTGTCACCCACCACCTGCACCCGCGCTCCTGTAAGATCTGATACCAGTCGCGAAAGCCGCTTCGTGATCTCCGGGTCTGAGGCGCCCGAAATGCCAACCGTAGCAGCCGTAATATCCTCAGGCCGGATGCCTGCCTTCCGGCAAGCCTGCAGAATTACTTCCTGGAGAGCGGCACGAGCAGCGGCTTCTCCCACATTCTGGATCTTGCATGACGGACCTTCGGCGCGGGCCCGCTCGCGCCCGGCGTCGCCCAGCACCGCGGACGTCTTGCTGCCGCCACCATCAATTCCCAGGAAATACGGCATCGGTGAGTGAGTTGTACCACACAGATTGCGGAATTGCCGAAGTGCGGAATTGCCGAATTCGCATTCTGGGTTCCTCTGTCCCCTTTGTGCCCCTTTGTGCTCTTTGGGGTTGAAGCTTTTGAAGCATGCACCACAAAGGACACTAAGGACACCAAGGAACACGAAGGGTCCACACGAATTCCGCACTTCGGCAATTCGGCAATGACTTAGAATGGCGCTGCTTTCCCGCATGGGCCTCAACCGACTCGATCTCGCCGTCGTCGCGTTGTATCTGGCCGGCATCACTGCATTCGGCCTGCGCTTTCGCCGGCGGCAGCGGTCGCTGCGCGATTATTTTCTCGCCGGTCGCGATATACCGTGGTGGGCCATTTCACTTTCCATCGTGGCTGCCGAAACCTCAACGCTGACCATCATCAGCATTCCGGGGCTGGCTTACGCTACGAACTTCGGCTTTCTGCAACTCGTGATGGGCTACATTGTGGGCCGGGTGGTAATCAGCTTCGTGCTGATTCCTCACTACTTCCGCGGTGATCTGTTTACGGCGTATGAGCTGATGGAGCGGCGCTTCGGCCCGCGCCTGCGCTCGCTGACGGCGGGGCTTTTTCTGATTACGCGCGCGGCGGCGGAGGGCGTGCGGGTGTTTGCGGTTGCCATTGTAGTGCGCATTTCGCTGGCCTGGATTTTTAGCGGCATGAGCGATTTCAGCCGCGACGTTGCCGCGATCGCCATTGTGACGGTTCTCACGCTGGTCTATACGTTCGAAGGCGGCATGACCGCGGTGATCTGGACCGACGTAGTGCAGAGCGCGATATACATCGGCGGAACCGCCGTCGGGGTTTTTACGCTGCTCCGGCTGGTACCCGGCGGCTGGACGCAGGTGCACCAGATTGCGGCCGCGGCCGGGAAGTTCCGCGTGTTCAACTTCAACTTTAACTTTTGGCAGGATTACACTTTTTGGGCTGGAGTTATTGGCGGTGCATTTCTCACCACCGCCAGCCATGGCACCGACCAGTTGATTGTGCAGCGCCTGCTGGCGGCGCGTTCTGAGGCACAATCAAAGGCCGCCCTGCTGTTTAGCGGCGTCGCTGTCTTTGGCCAATTTGCCTTGTTCCTCCTGGTCGGCGCCATGCTGTATGCGTACTACCAGATGCCAGTCGCCGCCTGGCAAAAAACCGACTACATTTTCCCCACCTTTATCGTCCAGCACATGCCGCAGGTGGTGCGCGGCATCATGATCGCGGCCATTCTGGCGGCGGCGATGAGCAACCTGAGCGCGGCGCTGAACTCGCTTTCCTCGTCTGCCATCATGGACTTTTACATGCGCCGGCGGCCACATGCGGACGAGCGGGAGCGCGTCCTGATCTCGCGTTGGGCTACGGTTGGTTGGGGCCTGGTTCTGTTTGTGCTGGCCGTGCTCTCACGCGGCCAGGGAAGCGTCGTTGAGGTGGGGTTGCGCATCGCTTCGGTAGCCTACGGCGCCCTGCTGGGGGTGTTTCTTCTAGGCACGCTCACCCGCCGGGCAACTGAGAGCGGCGCAATGGTTGGCTTTGCCTGCGGCTTTGCCTGGAACTGTTTCATGTGGATCTCGTTTCTGCTGAGACAGCACTTCCCGGTTCCAAGTCCCGGCGCGGCCATGAGCGCTCGCTTTATGTGGGGTGCAAGCCATGTGCCGTTCACCTGGTACGTGATGATTGGATCGCTACTTACGTTCGGCATCGGCTATGCTGCCAGTTACGTCATGAGGACCGGTGAAAGCCATGCCTGAAGCAGCCCGTGGCGGCGGCCGCTCTGAACTGGCGCGCGATCTTACGCTGAGCCATGCGACCGCGGTTGTGATCGGCACCGTAATCGGCAGCGGCATTTTTCTGGTGCCGGCCGAGATGATGCAGGCGGTGGGATCATCTGCGCTGGTGTATCTCGCCTGGATCACGGGCGGGGTGCTTTCGCTGGCCGGCGCCATCACGTACGCGGAACTTGGCGCCATGAAGCCGTATGCCGGCGGCGAGTACGTGTATGTGCGTGACGGGTGGGGACCGCTGGGCGGCTTCCTCTACGCCTGGACCTACTTCCTGGTTGCCAAGCCGGGCTCCATGGCATCCATCTCAACCGGCTTCGTGCGCATTCTCAGCAACTTCGGGCCGCTGCACGGGCTGGGCGTGATGCAAAACGGTGAGTGGCACCCCACGCATGCGGGCCAGGCAGTGGCGATTACTTCTGTCGTGCTCATTACGTTCATCAACTACATTGGGGTGAAGCGCGCGGGCGAATTCCAGTTATTTTTCACAGTACTGAAGATTGCCATCATCCTGATCGTGGTGGTGTGCGGGTTTATGTATGCCGGCGGGAGCTTTGCCAACTTTTCCACCAGCTATAGCGGGGCGCGAGGCAGCTTCGCCGGATTTATGACAGCACTAGTCGCGGCGCTGTGGGCTTACGACGGATGGAATCTCGTAACGACTGTCTCTGCCGAGATTCGTGAGCCGCAACGCAATTTGCCTATCGCGCTGATCGCCGGGATGACGGCAGTGGGCGCTCTTTATATTGGGGTGAATGCCGCGGTGCAGTATGTGATGCCGGCAGCAGCGGTTGCCGGCTCCAGTGGTCCGGCGCTCGAGGCGGTGCGCTGGTTGGGGCCGGGATTTCTTGCGGTGGTAATTGCGGGCATGGCGCTCTCCATGCTGGCTACGCTAAACGGCAGCACGATGACGGGCGCACGCGTGCCGTTCGCCGCTGCCCGCGACCGCTACTTCCCTGCCGGGCTGGCGGCGGTTCACCCGCGCTTCCGCACTCCTTCCGCATCGCTGGTAGTGCAGGGCGGGCTGGCAGCGGTGTTTTTGCTGTTTGCGGGTACGTTTCAGGCGCTATTCCGGCTGACGCTGTTCGCGGAATGGCTTTTCTACCTGCTGGGCGCGGCGACCATCTTCATCTTTCGCGGGCGCGAGCCAAAAGCCGAACGGCCCTACCGTGCCTGGGGATACCCGGTGCTGCCGGCATTGTTTCTGTGCGCCGCCGGGCTTCTCCTGGTGTACACATTCAACGCCAGGGGCGCAGCCATGATTCTGGCGGGTGTCCCGGTGTTCTACTTCTACTCCCGCCGCAAGGCGCGGAGCCGGTGACCTGCCCTCATCACTGCACCTGAAGGTTCTCCGATTCAGCGGTGATCTTTCCTTGCGTCGCTTCCTGAACAATGCTGCCTCCATCGACCGGCTGTGTCGCACCACCCGCCCGCCCGGGTGTGCCGAAGCATGTCCTGCAGGACACCGCCCAAGGTCACCAGCCTGGCCGCTAAGCCGTTGAATTTGTTGTGCCCCAGCCATCTGCATTCCAGCTTCGTCCTGGGTACATGCCCTGCCGTTACTTTTCCGCCCTCCCCCCGGCAAGCGAATATTGCGTGACCCCAGTTATCCCTCCACTGTTTCTAACCGGGCGAAGACGAATGAGCTCAATGAACCGACCCATGACTCTTGGCCTGATGGCCGAACCGCAGCGCTCGTGGAAGGTGTTTGTCACCAGCTACGGCGCACAGGCAATCGGAGTATTTCTGCTGGTGCAGCTTGCGATGCTGAAGCCGGTGCAGATGGCGACACACAAGGCTTACGAGTACATGAGCCTGACGGCGCCCGCGCCGGAGCCTCAGCCGGCCGAAACCGTGCAGGTCAGGCCGCAACCGCCGCGGCTGGCGCCGCCGCAAGTGATCCAGGAGCCGGTGATCGAGACGGCGCGCCTGCGCGTTCCTGAACAGATTCGCAAGCCGCAGGCTCAGGAAGTCCCGCAACCCGTCCCAATACGTTTGGCCAGGGCGATGCCGGAAGTGCCGGCCATGCCAGTGGTCAAGCCGGTCGCCCCTGTGATCACGGGTGGATTCAGCGCGGGCTCGTCGTCCGTCGCGACCATTAAGGCGCCGGTGCAACAGGTTCAGACCGGCGGCTTCGGTGATCCGAACGGAGTTCCGGCGCAAGCGAGCCCGAACGCCAGAGGCGCAACCATTGCCCAAACCGGGCATTTCGATATGCCGGCGGGCGGCGGGTACGGGAACGGCGCAGGGGGAACTCGCGGCATCCGAGGCACGGTAGCCAGCGCCGGGTTCGGCAACGGAATAGCTACGCAAACACCAGTGACGGGAGCGCGCGGAAACGGCGTGCTGCAGCAGGCAGGGTTCAGCGAAACCCATGCCGCGGCAGCACATGTTCGCACTGCCGAAATTCAGCCGACGACGATTCCGGTCGAGATCATTTCCAAGCCGAAACCCGCCTACACCGAAGAAGCGCGGCAACTCCATCTCGAAGGCGAGGTTCTGGTTGAAGTTGTTTTCACCGCCGCCGGCCAGGTGCACGCATTGCGCGTAGTGCGTGGCCTGGGGCACGGGCTCGACGAGGCCGCGTTGCGGGCCGCCGAGCAGATTCATTACAAGCCCGCACAGCGCGACGGGCGCGCGGTGGATTCCACGGCCGTGCTGCACGTTGTATTTCAGATTGCCTGATGGTTTTTGATTGGAAGAGGAACACGATGCAAAAGCTGAAGTTCGTTGTATTCGCGATGCTGGGGTCGCTGGGCGCGTTTGCGCAGGCGGCAGCCGGCGGCGCACCAACCCAGAGCCAGCCCGCGACCACGCTGCAGCAGGTGATTGACCGCATTATGCAGCGCGAGCACGAACAGGTGAAGGCGCTCGACCAGTATTCTCCGATCGCCGAAACCTACATCCAGAACGTGGCCCGCAATCAGGACCAGATGATTGTGCCCACGTCCGACCGCTACTATATCGGGAAGCTGAGTTTGAACGACGGCACGTTTGATGAGCACATCTTCACCACGCCTCAGGGTTTCCGCAGCCGGCTGAAGGAGAAGATCACGGGCCGGCTGAGCCTGCTCAGCGTGAAGTACAACCCGGCTGGTTTTGCCTACCAAATTTTTCCCGATCAGAATGCTTTCGATCACCAGCATTATGACTTGACATTCGTGCAGCGCGAGTTCCTGGGCGATGTACGCACGCTGGTGTTCGATGTGCTTCCCAAGAAGGGTTCGGGGGACGGCCGCTTCCTCGGACGCATCTGGGTGGAAGACAAGGAAATGACGATCGTGCGCTTCAACGGCACTTACGTGCCGAAGCCGCGCAGCGGAATGTTCTTCCACTTCGATAGCTGGCGCGTGAACTCAGCCGGAAATCTCTGGGTGCCGGCCTACGTTTACAGCGAAGAGTCGGACGCGCTCTATGGCCTGAACCGGCGCTTCAGCATGAAGGCGCAGACG
>JAFAIN010000301.1 GCA_019236695.1 Acidobacteriota bacterium
ACAGAGTCCATAGATTCGGGTGCAGCCCGGGCGAAGCTTCAGGCCCTGGTAGCGTTCACCAATCAGCCGAACTAGGCGTACTCAGGACTGCGCGGGGAGAAATGTGGGTCGCGCCTACGGCGCTGGAAACCCCTACCGCGCGCTACCCGGGGCACGTCTCCGCGGCTCGAGTTTCGTAACAGCCTCTGCCGTCCGGGGCTACGGCCTGTCAGCAGAAAAGCCTGAGGGGAGGATCTCCGAGCCGCGCTACCGGTGCAAGCCTTGCGGGGGTCCTTCGTCCGCCGCGGCGGACTCAGGATGACAGAGCGGGTTATGGATACAGCAGCTTTAGTATTGCTCTAATTGTGGCGCAGGGTGCTCCCGGATTCTTCACCCGCTGCGCGGGTTCAAAATAACCCATGCAGCAGGGTAGATGGGCCCGGCTTGCCTGGGCACAATGGAACTTCGTGACCGGGTTCACACGAAGCTCACGAAGGACGCACAAAGGACACGAATCGCATTGTGTGCGGCCTTCGTCATCTTTGCTACAGCGCATACATCACACTCTTTTTTGACTATCCGGGTACTCTGAAGTATGCTGCTCACCGCTCTGTGGCGGGGGATTTGCAGTGGAATGTTGCCAGCGCAGCTTCGTCCTGATTCTTCTTCTTCTAGCCTTCCCAGCATTCGCGCAGGGCCCCGGTCCACGGGCCCGCATTACCGGGCCGGTGGATAACCGCCAGACCGTGACGTTGCATGGCAGCGTGCACCGGCTGGCGCGGGCGGAATTCGACCAGGGGCCAGCGCCTGACGACCTTCCGGCGCGCCGCATGATGCTGCAACTGGCGCGCTCTCCCGAGCAGGATGCGGCGCTGGAGGCGCTGTTGCGCGAGCAGCAAACGCCGGGTTCGGCCAACTACCATCGCTGGCTGACCCCCGGGGAGTTCGGCGGTTCATTTGGCGTGGCGCCGGCGGACGTGCAGGCCGTGAGCACCTGGCTGCAGCAGCAGGGCTTTACGGTTGATCGTGTGGCAAAAAACAATGCCCTCATCCAGTTCTCCGGCACTGCCGGGCTGGTGCGGCAGGCATTCCATGCCTCCATTCACCGGTATCAGATTGAGGGAAGAAGCTATTGGGCCAATGCCGGGGAGGCCAGCATTCCGGCGGCTCTCGCGCCGGTAGTTCAGAGCGTGGTTTCGCTGAGCAACTTCCCCAGCTCGCATTCCATGCACAAGACTGGGGTTTTCCATCGCGATCCTTGGGGAGTAGTTTCTCCCGCGCTGACTGCCTCGAGCAATGGTACGACCTACTACGCGGTTGGACCCGGAGATTTTTCGGTCATCTACAACACTGGGCCGCTGTTGAGTAATGGCACGAGCGGCAGCAACCAGGCGATCGCCATCATCGGCCGAACCAACATCAACCTGCAGGATATTTCAGATTTTCGAACGCTATTCCAGTTGAACTCGTATGGCGGGCAAGCCTCGGTGGTGCTGGATGGGCCTGACCCGGGCATCGTGCCGGGTGATGAAGACGAATCGGTGCTTGACGTGGAATGGGCCGGCGCGGTGGCGCCCGGCGCGCACGTGATGCTGGTTTCTGCGGAGGACACCGAAACCAGCTACGCCCTTGACCTGGCGGCGCTGCACGCCATTGACAACAACCTGGCAGGGGTGGTGAGCCTGAGCTACAGCGATTGCGAGCCCGGACTGCCTGCCGCCCGCAGGCAGTTCTACTCGCTGCTTTGGGAGCAAGCGGCGGCGCAGGGCACTACGGTGGTGGTGGCTACCGGCGATGGCGGCTCCGCCGGATGCGACGACTTCAATACTGCACCGGTCGCGACCTCGGGCCTGGCCGTGAATGGCCTGGGCTCGACGGCCTACAACGTTGCGGTTGGCGGAACTGATTTTGATGATGCCGGGACCCAGGCGACTTACTGGAGCGGCGCCAATAACAGCAACACGCTGGCTTCAGCGCTTGGGTATGTCCCGGAGAGGACCTGGAACAACAACTGCGCCGCCAGCGCTACCTCGGCAAACCTGAATGTGTGTCCTTTGGCTTCATCCCAGCCGACAGCTACGGTGAACATTATTGCGGCATCCGGCGGAGCAAGCCAGGTTGTCGCCAAGCCGGCGTGGCAGGCGGGGCCGGGCGTGCCGGCCGATGGGCATCGCGATGTTCCTGACGTAGCGCTTTTTTCAGCCGCAGGCAGCAGCAGCAACAGCTTTTATGTTGTGTGCCAGGCGGACCAGTTGCAGGGCAACCCCTCGTGCCAGCGCTCCTCTTCGGGAACCTACTTCCTGAGCGGGGGAGGCACTTCGTTCGCTACGCCGGCCTTTGCCGGCCTGGTGGCGCTGGCAGAGCAAAGTGCCGGAACCCGGCTTGGCAATGTGAATTACCTGCTTTACAGCCTGGCCGCCGGCAGCGGCGCTTCGTGCCCCTCTTCGGCGTCAAGCAGCTCGAGCTGCGTCTTTCATGATGTCATTAAGGGCAACAACTCGGTTCCGTGCCAGGCGGGCTCGCCCAATTGCAGCGTGACAGCCGGCAACCTCACCGGCGTGCTGGTGACCAGCTCGGGGGCTCCCGCATACCAGGCGGGCGCGGGATATGACCTGGCGACCGGCCTCGGCTCGCTTAACGCAGCAAGCTTCGCCGCAGCCGTGGCCAATGCCATCAACAATGCAGCCAAGCCGGCCGTAACGCTGAAGCTGAACGGCGACAGCAAACCCATAACGGCGAATCACGGCGATTCGATCAGCATCAATGCCGCTGTGGCAAATCCCGCATCCTCAGGCGGAGCCGCTCCCCCGAATCCAACGGGCGACGTGGCACTGATTGGCAGCACGGGCAACATCGGCTTTGGCACGCTGAGCGGCGGGGTGGCGCAGTGGTCATCGACGATCTTCCCCGGCGGCACCTACACGGTTTCGGCTCACTACCCGGGCGATGGCACGCATGCCGCCGGAGATTCCAACGGCATCCAGGTGACCATCAGCCCGGAGAGCAGCAAGATCCTGGGAAACCTGGTGAGCTTTAATCCCAACTCCGGCCTGCCGACTTACAACGTAAGCAGCGTTCCGTATGGCTCGCCTTACATCCTGCGCGCCGACGTGACGGACAGCGCAGGGACGCTCAGCAGCTCGCAAGGGCCCACGAGCAAGTGTTTGACCGGCGCCGCGAGCTGCCCCACCGGCACGCTGACTATCACGGCTAACGGAAACAACCTCGATGGCGGCTCGTTCCCGCTGAATATTCAGGGATACACCGAAGATCTTCCGATTCAGCTTCCGGGCGGAACGTGGAACGTGAACATCAGCTACCCGGGCGACGCCAGCTATAACGCGAGCTCGGTTTCGCCGGTCATAACCATTACGCCGGCGGCCACGAGTTCCACGGCTACACCCACGACGCTGCAGGTGCAATACGGCACGGCCAGCAACATCAGCGTGCAGGTAGCAACCCAGAGTTCGGGCGTGGCTCCAACCGGCAGCATTTCATTCCTGGACAATGGCGCGACGGAGACTCCATCCTCATTCCGCGCCAACTTCCAGAATGGAGGCGCCACTGCAGCCACCAGCACCTTCACGGCAGCCTACGTGCCGCAGAGTGTGGGGACGCATTTGGTGGTGCCGCAATACTCGGGAGATGGGAACTACGCGGGCTCAAGCGCCACGGCGCTGTCGTTTACGGCGAGCAAGGCAACGCTGAACCCGCAATCGCCCACGCTGAGCAGCACCGTTACGGTGCCGGCTGTGCCCATAACGATGGGCGTAGTCGCTTTCAGCGGCTCGCAACTGGCGGCGCCGACCGGCACGATGCAGTTCCTGGACAATGGCGCCGCGCTTTCCGGCTCGATCACCGCGAATGCCTTCCCCGGCTCGCCCAACGGCGGGGAAGCTGAAATTGCGGCGCAGATGACGGTGACGTTCACGCAGCCGGGCAGCCACGCCATTACTTTCTCGTATGCCGGCGACGGCAATTACAACCCGCTGAATGTGAACGTTGGAACCGTGACGGTAAATGCAAAGTTCGCGACTACGGTGAACGCAGTGCAGTCATCGCTGTCTCCCGCGCTGAACGGTATTCCGGTAACGCTTTCGGCATTCATCAGCGGGCA
This sequence comes from Acidobacteriota bacterium, assembly GCA_019236695.1. GTDB lineage: Bacteria > Acidobacteriota > Terriglobia > Terriglobales > Acidobacteriaceae > JAFAIN01. The sequence goes on from JAFAIN010000301.1 coordinate 4,097, forward strand.
GGCTGCTCCCGGAACTCCCTCGATAACCGGCACCGTGACATTCAGCGACAACGGGCAGCAACTCACGGGCACTCCCACCTACCAGACGTCAGGCTCGAACCTGACCGCGGCTTTGCCGTATACATTCACATCGAGCGGCAGCCACAGCATTACGGCAAGCTACTCGGGCGACAACACATACGCCGCCACCACCTCGGCGCAAGCGCTCTCGCTTTCGGTGGTGGACAAGCTGCCCACCAGCGTTGCTTTCCTGAATGCATCGACCAACCCGATTGTGGCGGGCCAGCCGACAACGCTTTCGGCCCGCATCGTGGGGACCGACAATGGAACCGCGCCCGTAATGGGTGGGCCGGTAACGCTGCTCGACGGCAGCACCGCAATTCCCGGGACGGCAACCATTACGAATGCGGCGAACGATATCGACATCTCGATTCCCTACACATTCGCCACAACCGGGGCGCACAGCATTACGGTGCAGTACGGCGGCGACGCGCATTTTGCCGCAGTCTCCTCAATCTTCACGGAACAGGTAGCGGGGGAACTGTCGCTGACGACTTCGATTGGAAGCAATCCTTCGATAACGGAAGGGGCCGCGGGCGGCAGCATTCCCGAGACGGTGTTCGTGGCGAACAACACCAATGCCCCAGTTCCTGTGACCCTGACGTGCACGCCCGATTCCACTGCGGCCACTTGCAGCATCCAGGCCAACTTCAGCAGCTTCAACGCTTCCGCCGGCACGACGCCGGTTTCGCTTACGTTTGCGGTTCCGGCCAACCTGGGCGCGCTGCGCAACCGCAACCCCTTCGGCGTGCCGCTGGTATTTGCAGGAGTGATTTTTGCTGTTTCGCTCAACCGGCGGCGCCGGGTGGCAGCGCTGACGCTGCTTGCGCTTGCATTCGCCCTGACCATGGTTTCGTGCGGCAGCACCGGCGGCGGAGGCAGCACGGTTACGGTGAATCCGCCGGCCCCGAAGCTGTATCACTTTACGGTGACAGCCACTTCCGGCAGCAACAGCGACACCCAGGTGTTCACCGTGACGGTGCAATAGGCCGAGGATTGAGCTATTGGGGCATTGAGCTATTGAGCTAATTGGAATCAGATGGGCCGCCTCAATGACCCAATGACTCAATGACCCAATGACCAATACCTCAATCTAGGCGGCGCGCGCCGGAGCGGGACTGAGCTCGAGCATCACCTTCACCCATCCGGCTTCCCGGCGATCGAAATGCTCGTACGCCTCGAGAGCGCCGGTCAAAGGGCCGGCTTGCGTGAGGACGCGAGTTGGATCTACAGCGCCGGTTCGCACCATTTCGAGGAGCCTGGGGATGTAAGCGCGGTGATTGCAGTTGGCCATTTTGACCGTGAGATTCTTGTTCATGGCCTGGCCGATGGGGAACCGCTTCACGGTGGGCGGATAGACGCCGATGATGGAAAGCGTTCCCGCCTTGGCGAGCGATTCGACAGCCCAATCGAGAACAATGGATGGAGCATTCCCCGGCTCCCAATTGCCATGCTCCGGCTTTTGGCGGGGCGCGACTTCGTCCTTTTCGCCCTTGTGCTCCGCTGCCGAAGCTTTTGCCGGGCCTGAGCCGGGGGCGTTCGCATCGACGCCTACGGCATCAATGGCGCGGTCAACTCCGATTCCGCCGGTAAGATTTTTCAGGACTTCAACCGGGTTCTCGCGGTTGTAATCAATGACCTCGGCTCCCTGAGCGCGCGCCATTTCCAGCCGCGAAGGAATGACATCGATGGCGATTACGCGGCCGGCATCCATCAACATTGCGCTGGCGATGGCGAATTGCCCAACTGGCCCGCAGCCAAATACCGCTACCGAGCGTCCAGCGCAGATGGAAGCCATTTCGGCCGCCATGTAGCCGGTGGGAAAAATATCGGAAATCAGGATGGCCTCATCATCGGCCACCTCATCGGGCAGCTTCACCATGTTGATGGCGGCAAACGGCACGCGCACGTACTCGGCCTGCATGCCGTCGAATCCTCCCGAATCTTCTGGCCCGCCGTAGAACGCCGTCTCCGGGCCGTTGGGATTGGCGTTGTCGCACTGCGCGTAGCAGCCGGCGCGGCAGTAAGAGCAGTAGCCGCAGCCTATGGTCGAACCGACAACCACTCGATCGCCTTTCCGGAAATTGCGCACTTCGCGGCCGAGCTCCGCCACCACGCCCACCCCTTCGTGCCCCAGAATCCGGCCGGGCTTCATTCCTGCCATAGTGCCTCGAACCATGTGCAGATCAGTGCCGCAGATTGCGCTGGCCGTCAGCTTGACGATTGCGTCGGTT
>JAFAIN010000085.1 GCA_019236695.1 Acidobacteriota bacterium
TGCTAACGTTTGCGCAGGTAACGCAGGCGGGGCAGACATCGCTCATGACCTCTTCCGGTGGGCCGGCGCCGCCGCAGGGGTTTGACCTGGGAAGTCCCGCAACCTACTACAATCTTTCGACCACGGCAGTCTTTACCGGCTCACTCCAGCTTTGCGTTAATTACACCGGCGTGAGCTTCAATGATCCAACCCAACTGCGCCTCCTCCATTACGAGAGCGGCAACTGGGTGGACGTAACCACATCGCTGAATACCGGCACCATGACGATCTGCGGCAGCGTGACTTCGCTCTCTCCCTTTGTGGTTGCGCAGCGGATCACTTCGCTCACTATGGGTCCGCAGGCGATGGAGGGTGATCTTCGCCTTGCACCTGGAGCCGCGCTCATCGCCGGTTACGACTTCACCATGCCAGGGCAGCACCCAGCGGCGACCGTGAGTTTTGTAGGGCCTGAGGTAGTGTTTGGGTGGACCTGCGTCTCCGGCCCAGGCTCGGGCAGCCTGATCGTTCCGATGGTTCGCCAAGCTTATCAGGACATCCAAGGCGGCAATTCCTGGCTGCCAAGCTCCGACCAGCACAGCGCAACGGTGTATCAGGGTTCTACCACCGTGCCTAATGTGTGCGGCGGGGGCCAGGTGCGTTTCCAGAATGGCGGGACATTTGTTACGGGGGTGTGCTCGACCGACCGTAACGACGCCGTGCACCTGCGCTGGCACTACAGCGGCAACGGGAGTGCCGGCGGATGGAGTGGAACAAAATCCGTAGTGCCGACCGTGTGTGGGCACTGAGGGCGGCCTGAAGCCGGGGTCATTCTGAGCACCAAACCCGCGGATGTGGGCTGCCACATGGAATGAACAGTTGTGCTCGGCGAGGGAACGACGTGGGTCCGGCCGCCCTCGGCCGGACAGGGCGAGCGAAGCTCGCCTGGGTTGACCTTCAATCAGGGCTCGGTCGCAAGAGACGGCGAGCGGCCTTTCGGCCGCATGGCCGACCGAGGGCTGTCGGCCCCACGTCACTTAGCTTCCGCCCTTGGCTTGCCGGGAGACGCTCTGGCCGCTGCAACGGGTGTTCATTGGGAGTTCGCGCGTGTGTCCATCTGCCTCTCGACCGCCGGGCCGCGGATTGCCCGCGGAAACATAGGATGGCGCGAGGGCAAGACGTGAGGCCAACGGCCCGGGAGCACGATCCACCGTTGCGGCAGGTTGAGAGTGCTCCCAGATTCTTCAGCCCGCTGCGCGGTTGGGGCGCAGCTAAATTGGCGCAAGCTTTCGCGAAGTGCGGAAATGTGCCTGCTAGAATTGGGCATGCGAAAGCCTCGCTCCGCCAAGAAGCGCGCGCGGCCGGTTAACCGCCTGGCCGAGGTAGGCGAGGTGGCAATCCGTCTACGCGTTTCGGCCCTGGAGGGGGGTGGCTATGTTGCCACCAGCCCGGACCTTCCGGGCCTGGTTGCCGAGGGACGGAGCGTGACCGAGGCCGTCGAGATCGCGCAGGGGCTCGGGCGCAAATTGTTGGAGTCGTGCATCGAACACGGCGACCCCCTCCCTCCCGCATTCGCGCGAACACGCCCAGAGCCACGCGACTTCATTGTGCCCGTGGCCATTGGCCGCTGATGGGCCGCCTGGCAGGATTCAAATACCGTGAGGTTGCGAGGCGGCTCCGGAGCTTCGGCTATTCTTTTGATCGCATGGGGCCCGGCAGCCATGAAATCTGGCGGCAAGCAGCAACCGGCCGGAAGGTTACGTTGCCGCACCATGCGAAGGAAATGGCAGAAGGCACGTTGCGCGCCATCTTGCGAGAAGCCGGAATCGGGATCGAGGATTTCTTGAAAGCGTGAGCAACTGCCGGCGGAGTTCCACCTCTCCGAGTAACTTAAGTCATTCCCCCGCCTGGTTCGGCCATCCCCCGGGGACGCGCTGCGCGACTATAATTTTCATTTCGTCCCCCATGAAAGCCTTAGTGTACGTGTCGCTGAAGAAGAGCGTTCTGGATCCGCAGGGAAAAACCATTCAGGGCGCATTAATCAAGATGGGCTACGCCGGCATTGGCGATGTGCGCCAGGGGAAGTATTTCGAGATTGCGCTGGAGGGCGGGCTGAGCGAGCCGCAGGCGCGGGCGGAAATCGAGCGGATGGCGCGCGAGGTGCTGGCCAATCCGGTGATCGAGGAGTTCAGTTATCGCCTGGAGGCGGATTGAGTTATTGAGTCATTGAGTCATTGATTCATTGAATTAGTGAGTTATTGAGCTGGGCAGGTCGTTTTCCGGTTCGTCAAATAGCCCAATAACCCAATAACTCAATCTCAATAGCTCAATGACCCAATAGCCCAATAGCAGCAGCATCTCTGGGCGGGTGCTGGGAATCAGAATAGAGAGACGGAATAACTTTATGTGTGGCATTGTCGGATACGTCGGAAAGAAGCGCGTGGTGCCCGTCATCATTGACGGGCTGCGGCGGCTGGAATATCGCGGATATGATTCGGCCGGAATCGCGGTGGCGGGCAACGGCGATGGGCTGCAGATTCGCCGGGCGGAAGGCAAGCTGCGCAACCTGGAAGAGACCATCCGCCTGAAGCCGCTCGACGGCACTTATGGAATTGGCCACACGCGCTGGGCCACGCACGGCCGCCCTACGGAAGAGAACGCGCACCCGCACCGCGACTGCACCGGCCGCATCGTGGTGGTGCACAACGGCATCGTAGAGAACTATCTCTCACTGAAGAAGAAGCTGGCCGAAGAAGGCCACAAGTTCTGCACCGAAACCGACACGGAAGTGGTGGCGCACCTGATTGAGAAATACGCGCACCAGGGCGCAGGCGGCAACGGCAATGGAAGCGGCGCGCATGGGAAGCTTGAGGACGCAGTGCGCCGCGCGGTGAAAGACCTTACGGGAGTTTTTGCCCTGGCCGTGATTGCCACCGATGAGCCTAACAAGATCGTGGCCGCGCGCAATGGGCCTCCGGCAGTGATCGGACTGGGCAAGGACGAGTACTTCGTGGCCTCGGATGTTCCGGCAATCCTGTATCACACCCGGGACCTGTTTTTCCTTGCCGACGGGGACCTCGCGGTGATTACGCCTTCGGGCGTGCAGTTGAGCGATTTTGAAGGGCGGCCCATCACGCGCCAGGTGCAGCACGTTACGTGGGACCCAATCATGGCGGAAAAAGGCGGCTTCAAGCATTTCATGCTCAAGGAGGTTTTCGAGCAGCCGCGCGCGGTTCGCGACACCATGCTGGGCCGCGCCTCCGATATGGGCAAAGTGTTCCTTGACGAAATGGAGATTACGGAAGAAGAGTTCCGCAATTTTGCCAAGATCAATATCGCCGCCTGCGGCACCAGTTGGCATGCGGGGCTGGCGGGCAAATTCATGATCGAGCGGCTGGCACGTGTTCCGGTGGAGGTGGATTACGCCAGCGAATTCCGGTACCGCGACCCGATCATCGGCGAAAAAGAGCTCACCATTTTGATTACGCAATCGGGGGAGACGGCCGATACGATTGCGGCGCAGCGTGAATCGCGCGCCAAGGGCGCCAAGACGCTGGGCATCTGCAACGTGGTTGGCTCGATGATTGCACGCGAGGCCAACGGCACCATCTACACGCATGCCGGCCCGGAGATCGGCGTGGCCTCAACCAAGGCATTCACCGCGCAGCTTACGGCGCTGTTCCTGTTCGCCATCTATCTTGGGGAAACCAGGGGCACCCTAAGCCAGGAGGAAGCCCGCAGGCACCTGGCCGAGTTGCGCCTGATTCCGGGCAAGCTCGAGGCCCTGCTCAGCCGCGATGACCAATGCGAGGCGCTCGCCCGCCGCTACCATCGCGCGCACGATTTCCTGTTTCTGGGCCGCGGGATCCACTACCCCATTGCGCTGGAAGGCGCGCTCAAGCTGAAGGAAATCTCCTATATCCACGCCGAAGGCTATCCCGCGGGTGAGATGAAGCACGGCCCCAACGCCCTGATTGACGAGAACCTGCCGGTGGTGATCATTGCCACCCGCGACCCCAATGATCCCGATTCGGTGCTGCGCTATGAAAAGACGCTTTCCAATATGAAAGAAGTGAAAGCGCGGTCGGGCGAGGTGATTGCCATTGCCACCGAAGGCGATGAGGAGATTTACGAATCGGCCGACCATGTGGTCTTCATTCCGGAAAGCACCGAGCTGCTGCTGCCTATCCTGGAAGTTGTTCCGCTGCAACTGCTGGCGTATCACATTGCGGTGCGGCGCGGGTGCGATGTGGACCAGCCGCGCAACCTGGCCAAGTCCGTCACCGTAGAATAGGCTGCCGAAGGCCGATTCTTTCGGTCCGTTTCGGGTGAAGGTCCGGACCAGATGCCGAAATTTCGGTGTCCCGAGCGGCGC
>JAFAIN010000140.1 GCA_019236695.1 Acidobacteriota bacterium
CAGCCTGAAACGCAGGAAGCTGGTGCAGATGAAAGGCGCACGAGTGACGCTGCTGAACCGGACTGCGCTGGAAGCCATGGCGAATTCGTAGGGCCATGTCACAGTGGCTGCACCACCCGTAAACAAATACAAATCCTTCACTCCGTGAACAATTCAAAATACAGGCCGCCAGCCTAGGGGGTTTCGACCGCCCAGTAGAGAGAATTGAACAGCAGCGGAATGGTGGCGTGCGTCTGGGCGCGATGCTGGGGACGGATGCCGAAGAGCACGACTTTGCCGGGTTGCATGTCAACCGACACGACGGCTGCCCGGCCGCGCATGAAGTCTTCCCCGCGCAGCCAGCCCGAGGCGTTGACCTCGGCATTGGGATAGCGCGCGACGATGCTGACTTTCTGGGACGAAAATCCATTCGCCAACTCGAAAAATGGAGAATTGATGTAGAAGGCAAACGTCTCCGGCGCGACCCCATAGCCGATAGGATTAAAAGTGTCGACCTGCAGGTTAACGATGGTGCCGGGCGCGAAGTGCTGCTCGCGGTTCAGGCCGTGCTTGAGTTCCTTCACCGGAAGCGGGAGCTTATCGATGAGAAGATTGGAGGACTCACCCAGAGCGACAATCGTTCCGCCGCGGCTCAGGAACTCGCGGAGCGAGCCCCACCCGGCATCACCGATGCCGCCCCGATACTCCGGCAAAATGCTTTTGAAGTCATAGCCGTTCAGAATGTCACGCTCGCGCTGGTCGGGGATGATGATGGCATCGAAGCGGTCGCGCAGCATGCCGGCCTTAAGATCCGCATTGTGGAGAACGGTGTACGGCAGCTCGTAGCGCTCAAGCACCCACCTTGTCCAGCCCTCGTCATTATCGGCCATATAGGTCTGGTAAAGAGCGACACGCGGCAACTTGAGCGGGATTGCGTTATTGCTGCAAGGGCCGGCCAAGCGATTGCCGGCCGAAACGGCAAAGCCCGACGTGGCCTTCTGCCACTGCGCGGAATCAGGGATGGTGAGAACCGCTTCGCCACTGGAGAAGTGGCAGAGGCTGGGCGCGACACCCGACTTCAACAACCGGTTCAGCACAATAGCGGAGGTGGCGCCGTTGTAGAGGAAACGATACCCCTTGTCAGTTCTTTGCGCCTCCACGCCGGGAGCGGGGGTTGAAGTGAGATTTTCAAGTTGAAGGCCCGCGGCAAGGGGCGTAACGGCGAACGAGGTATTCACGCCGAACTGCATACCCAGCGACCATGCTGAGACGTCGTAGGGGGCCTCTGCCGGAGCATTCGGGGCGCGGCGAACTTCGGGATACGTTTGCCGTTCGATGAGGTCCTTGGCATACCGTCCGAATACCTGGTTGAGAGGCACAACGAAGGTTCCGGCGGCGTAATGGTTGCCATCCTGATCAAAAGCAGCTACGGCACGATACACCTCGACGCCTGCGATGCGCAGCTTATCAACCAGCTCAATGGCTTCATTGCCGTCGTGCTGACCTGCTGCAGGAATAAGAACGGCGTAATGCTTTTGCTTCCCTTCCCCTATTTCGCCTCTGGCGCCCGCCTCGACGGTATGAAGATTGATGTCATATATCTGCTGCAGGAGCGTCGCACGCGAATCGGCGGCAGCCTCGAGCAGCGCGCGGGTGGCGGTGAGTTCGTAGTCCACGATGTCACGCAAGCGCCAGGTTCCGCCCAGCCAGGGCCGAGGATACTCGGTACGGGGACGCACATCACGCGGCGGCGGCAACGGCTCATCCGGATGCTCGAAGCTTCGATTCCGCTCCTCTTCGAACTGCTCAGGAGAAGCCTGCGGCGGCGGGGGAGAAGGTTTTGAGGGATCGGCCATCTGCTGCACGACCGGGGTGGCGATGCGGGCGCTGGCAACCTCGGTGAGCAAGCCGACCTGATTGTGCCACCAGCCGGACCAGGCCATGGCCCCCTGCCAGAAGTTTGTGTAGGTGGAGTTGTAGATGATGCCGGTACGACCTTCGGCCTCGAGGGCCGCAGCCTGCTGCTGCCCGTATATGGTGTTCAGTCGATAGATAAGCGGGTCAACATTGGGATTGATGGGATCGGTGGCGGGCATGGTAAAAATGCGCGCCGCGGCACTGCCCTGCTGGTGCTCGTCAAGCCATATGGCGGGGAACCAGTCATGCCACAGGATTTGGGCCGCCATTCGCGACTCTTTCTGTGAAAACAGATACATGTCGCGATTGTTGTCATGGCCGACGTAAGGGTGATAGAGACGTGGCAACGGGGTTGCCTCGAAAGCCGTTCCGGCCACCTTGTTGTACCAGTCCGTAACCATGATCTGCCCGTCGGGATTGAGCGAGGGCACGAGAAGCAAAACCACGTTGTCGAGAATCTTACGAATGCGCTGCGAATTGTCGGTGGCAAGCTGGTAAACCAACTCGAGCACCATCTGCGATGAGCCGATCTCGGTGGAGTGGATGTTGTTGGTGACAATGACGACGGCTTTGCCGTCGTGGAGAATCTCATCGCGCTCAGACGGGCTCGGCTGCCCGCCCTGGAAGTAGAGCTTCCGTTCCAGAGCCTTCAGACGATCGAGGTTCCTAATATTCTCAGGCGAGCTGATTTCGAGCAGGACAAATGGATTGCCATTGGTAGTGGGCCCGACATTGTGGAAGCGGACCCGATCAGAGGACTGCGACACCTGTTGCATGTACTCGACAATCCGGTCCCAGCGCGCGAGCTTCTTATCCGCACCGATCCGGAACCCAAAGAACTGTTCGGGAGGCGTAACCTGCGCCGCAGCCAGGAACGCTGTAGAAGCCAGGAGGGCGAGACAAGCCGCAACGCGGCGGAAGATTTGCATTGGAGGGCCTCGTTTCGATGGAATCGCGCATTTTACATCGTCGAGCGCAACGAAGCAGCGGCCTTTCGGGCCGCTTGTCCGACCGGGGGCGGTCGGACCCACGTCATGTCATGCGCCTCGGGAGATCAGTCGAGGGGTGCGGTGCGCAGCCTGAGGGAATTCGCGATGACGGTTACGGAAGAGAAGCTCATGGCTGCAGCCGCGATGATGGGGTTGAGCAGGCCGGCTTGCCCGAGAACCGGGTAAAGGATTCCCGCGGCTATGGGCACGCCGGCGCCGTTGTAGAAGAAAGCCCAGAACAGGTTCTGCCGGATCTTCTGCAGAGTTGCGCGGCTGAGACGCAGGGCTCGCACCAGAGACAGCAGGTCAGGCGAGAGAAGCGTGACGGCTCCGGATTCCATTGCCGCATCGGCGCCACCGCCCATGGCGATGCCGACATCTGCGGCGGCCAGAGCCGGAGCATCGTTGATGCCGTCACCGGCGACTGCGACCACATGTCCATGGGACCGCAGGCTACGGACGTACTCGAGCTTCCCAGCGGGCAGCACATTGGCATGAAACTCCGAAATGCCAACGGCTCGGGCCACTGTTGCCGCAACTTCAGGGTTGTCGCCCGTAACCATCACGACCGAGATACCAAAGTTCTGCAGGCGGCGGATGGCTGCGCCGGAGGTCGGGCGCACGACGTCGGCCAGCGTGATCCATCCGAGAGGGCGCTGATCGCATGAAACGTAGATCACGGTCCGGGCGGGATCGTGAAGGCCAGGCGCAGGCGACATGAGGGGAGTGCCCATTTCCACGATAAATGAGGCGCTGCCTACGGCGATACGGCGGCCTCCGATCATGCCCAGAATGCCCATCCCCGGCCGCACTTCCACTTTCTGGGGCGGTTGCAAAGCCAACCCACGGCGGGAGGCCTCGTGCACCAGCGCGGCTGCCAACGGGTGCTCGCTGGCCTGTTCGAGCGAGGCAGCCAGCCGCAGCGCCTCGTCCGCCACCGCGGGATCACTCTGCAGGCCCGCAACTTCGACCACACGCGGCCTTCCTTCCGTGATAGTGCCCGTCTTATCAAGAACCACGGTATCAACCCTGGCGAGCAGCTCGAGAGCTTCCGCATCACGCACCAGCACGCCGGCTTGCGCGCCGCGGCCAGTGGCAACAGTGATGGCCATAGGGGTAGCCAGCCCGAGGGCGCACGGGCAGGCAATGATCAGCACCGCGACTGCGTTGACGAGCGCAGTCGCCAAGCGCGGCTGCGGGCCGGCAATTGCCCAAACAATGAAGGTTGCCACAGCTACCGCGACTACGGCAGGGGCAAACCAGCCGGCAACGCGGTCGGCGAGTTGCTGAATGGGAGCGCGGCTGCGCTGTGCCTGGCTGACCAGGCGCACGATGTGGGCGAGAACCGTGTCACTGCCCACGCGCTCCGCGCGCATAAGAAATGCACCGGTTGTATTCACCGATGCGCCGATTACGCGGGCACCTTCCGCCTTCATTACGGGCATGGATTCACCCGTAATCATCGATTCATCGATGGCGCTCGCCCCCTGCAACACCGTGCCATCGGCGGGGACCCTTTCTCCCGGCCTTACGCGGAGCCTGTCGCCCGGGCTGACGCTCTCGAGTGGAACGTCCTGCTCACGGCCATCGGGAAAGACCTTTCGGGCCTGCTTCGGGGAGAGGTCGAGCAGGGAGCGAATAGCCGCCGAGGTTCTGCGCCGCGCACGCAATTCCAGCACCTGCCCCAGCAGCACGAGCACGGTGATGAACGCTGCCGCTTCGAAATAGACATTGGCCTGCCCAGACGAATCCCGGAAGCTCGCGGGAAGCGCTGCGGGGGCTATGGTGGCAAACGCGCTGTATCCATAGGCAGCGGCGATGCCTATTCCGATCAGCGTGAACATGTTGGCCCTTCGGTTTATAGCTGAGGCCCAGGCACGCTGAAAGAACGGCCATGCGCCCCACACAACGAC
>JAFAIN010000252.1 GCA_019236695.1 Acidobacteriota bacterium
GGTGGAGCGCGCCCCCAGATTCTTAAGCCGCTGCGCGGCTGCAGAATGACAGGGTGGGAAATACTTGAAATGACCCGGCGTTGACGCCCATCCCCAGACCCATCCGGGGAGCCTTCTTTTTCTCATTCCCTCATTCCCGAATACCTATGGGAATGAGGGAATGAGAAATGACCTTCCCCAGCGGCCTCCGGGGGGGCAATCGTTACACAATCTTTACAATCGCTACGTTTCTGTTACTTCTGTTTCTCGTTCCCTCGTTCCCGTATACCTGTGGGAATGAGGGAATGAGAAATGACCGAGTGCGTAGTGAGGATTGAAAAATCCACCACTCGCGGGACGGCAGCGCCGCGGCAAACTTCAAATCTCGAAATTTCAATGACTTGGCACTTCGCACGGCAGCCTAGCGCGGCGGCTTCTGGTCAGGCTTCTGGCCGTTCGGGGCCTTCTCGATTTCCTTGCCGCCGTACTGGATCTTTACGTCTGAGCCGAACCGGCGATAGTTGGTGAATTTGATGGTGGAGCGGATGTGCACATCGCCGCCGTATTTGGGCGCGAAGTGCAGAGTGTCATCGGCGCGCGCGTACGTGGGAAACCAGTACTGCCCATCGACCTGTTCCCGGTAGGTGGTGTAATCGGGAAACAGGTTTTCCTGTTTCTTGCCCTTGGGGTCGCGGGTTTCAGGCACGATCTTGCCGCGAGTCAGCACGATCTGAAGATCCTTCTGATCGACCCAGATGCGCCCCTGGAAGTAGTGCTGGCCTTTGAGAATCTGCTTCGGCGCCACGTCGAATACGTAAGTATCGAGCTCGTCTTCCTTCTGCTGGCCGACGTACAGGATCTGGTATTTCGGGAGTTCATCGCTTGTCAGGCTGAACGGGACGACATTCTCGAACTGCTCATAATCCTCGGAGCTCAAGCCGATGCGCTGCAGGGTTGAAGAAGGCGCAAAGACGACCTGCTGCGCCCTTTTGCCCTGGTCATTGAACGTAACGTCATACACCAGGCGAAATTCGCCGTCGGGAGTATCGCCATCCAGGGTTTGAACCTTGATGTCTTCGCGGTAAATATATTTTTCCCAGGCACTGCGGAAGTCCTTTTCCCGCGCCGCAAACTGCTGGATTACGTGGTCGGCGGCAACGCCTTTCGGGTCTTCTTTGCGGAGCGGGCCCTCCTGGGCAGGAAGCCCGGTTGCCATGAACAGAAGCACGATAGCGAAAATGAAGCGGCGTTTGCGCATAATAAGCCTGAACCAGCCTCGCAAGCTCAATGGTAGCGCAAAACCATTGGGTGAATCTCCTCCCTGACCTGTGCCAAAAGCTTCAACCACAAAGGGCAAAAAGGAACACGAAGGGGCTTGTTCGAAGCATCAATTTCGCTCCGGGACGCCGGCAGGAGCGCCGTCTGTTTGATCCCGCGTTCGGCCGCAGCCGGCTCCCCGCGGCGCACCGTCGTAAGTACAACAAATTCGCGGCTTCGTTCATCTCAGCCGTGGTGGAACCCCACTCTGCCCCTGGCGAGAATCCTTGAAGATCACGATTTTCGGCCTGACGATTTCTTCCTCCTGGGGCAATGGACATGCCACGGTGTACCGCGCGCTGGTGAAAGCCCTTCAGCGGCAGGGGCATTGGGTTACGTTTTACGAAAAGGACCTGCCTTTCTACGCGGCGCATCGCGATTTCAGCACCTGCCCATTCTGCGAACTGGTGCTGTACCAGGAGTGGAGCGAGGCCCGGCCCGCAGCGCTGGATTGCGCGCGAAATTCCGACGTGGTCATCTACGCCAGCTACTGCCCGGAAGGGGCGCGGATTATCGATGACGCGCTCGGCCTGGAAGGGCCGCTGCACGTGTTCTACGATCTGGATACGCCGATCACGGTGGGGGAACTGGCGCAGGGCGACCTGGATTACGTACGGCGCGACCAGATTCCCGGCTTCGCGCTTTATCTTTCGTTTACCGGCGGTGGGGTGCTTCAGGAACTGGAGAGCGCGTGGGGCGCCCGGGCAGCGCGGCCGCTTTACGGCTCGGTTGATCCCGAAGTGCACGCGCCGGCAGCGCCCGACCCCGAATTCCGATGTTCCATCAGCTACATGGGCACGTACGCGGCTGACCGGCAACAAAAGCTGGAGACATTGTTCCTGCAAGCTGCCCGGCAACTTCCCGAAGAAACGTTTCTGCTCGCCGGGTCCCTGTACCCGGAGGGCAGGGACTGGCCCGCGAATGTTCGCCGGCTGCGGCATGTTGCCCCGGCCAGGCATCCGGCGTTTTACTGTTCCGGCCGGGCCACACTGAACATCACCCGGGGGGGCATGGCGCGCACCGGCTATTGCCCTTCCGGCCGCCTTTTTGAGGCAGCGGCGTGCGGAACCGCCATCCTCAGCGACTACTTTGAAGGGCTGGAAACTTTTTACACGCCAGGCGAGGAACTGATTATCGCTCACGATTCGGCCGCGGTAGTCGAGGCATTGTCGATGGGACCGGACGATTTGCGCGGGATGGCGGCGCGGGCCCGTCAGCGCACGCTGGGCGAGCATACCGGCGAATGCCGTGCGCGGCAGTTGCTGGCGTATCTGGATGAGGCGCGCTCGGCGCGCGCCCGGTCAGAGGCTGCCTGATGCTCGGCATCATTCCTGCAGCGGGAGCCGGACAGCGAATCCAGCCGCTGGGCTGCTCCAAAGAACTGCTCCCGGTAGGCTCGCGCGTAATCGAGGGAGTGGAGCGGCCCAAAGCGGTCGCCGAATACCTGGTGGAGCGCATGATCGCTTCCGGCGTGGAGCAGATCTGCTTCGTGATCTCCGCGGAGAAGACCGACATTGTGCGCTACTTTGCCGAGCGCGAATACGCCGCGCAGATCTTCTATGCGGTGCAGCCGGAACCACTCGGCCTGTGTGACGCGGTGTTCCGCGCCGAACCGTTCGCCCGCCATGGGGACCGCGTACTCATCGGCCTTCCCGATACTGTGTGGTTTCCGGAAAACGCTTTCTCGCCCGCGCTGGAATCCGGCAGCGATTTGGACCTGGTGCTGTTTCCGGTGACCAATCCTGCAGCTTTCGATTCCGTGATCGCCGATGACAGCGGCCGGGTGGAGCGGGTCGAGGTCAAGAGCCGGGATGCAGCTTCCTGCTGGATCTGGGGAGCGCTCACCATGACTTCACGAGCGCTGCACCACCTGAAACTCCTGTGGGAGGCGCGCCACCGCCAGGATGAATACCTGGGCCACCTGCTGAACGCATACATTGCCGCGGGAAACCAGGTGACCGCCACGCGGTCGGGCGAACTGTATATGGACGTCGGCACCCTCGAAGGGTACCGGGTGGCGCAGGACTTTCTGCGCCGGAGCCCGGTGGCGACGGTAAGAGATGCTGCGTGAACTCAGCTATTGGAGCGCAGGAGGTCGCGAATCTCGCGATTGATGCGCGCGGCATCGCGGGTGGCCGAATCGATGAGCCCTACCCATCTCTTGCTGGTTTCATCCAGGTTAGCCTGAGCCAAAAGATATGAGGCCTGCATTATGGTTTCAATGGAATTGCTGAGGTCGTGCGCCAGCGCGCGAAGTTTGGCGCTAAGTTCGGGAGAGATTTTGCTGACCGGCTCCGTCCCGGATTTTGCCATATTCACCCCTGCGGGAATGCTCGCCATATTGTCACTCGCCTTTCCGGGGCCCAGACTCATTGGAGGCTGAATCGCGGAAAATCGTTGTTTGCAAGCTGGTTACGGTGATCCGCCGGCGGCTCAGGCCGTGGAGAAGGCCAGCTCCAGCAGAGTTTTCTGCTCCAGTTCGTGGGCCTTGGCCGAGCCGGTAGCGGGGCTGGAACTCGCCGACCGTTTCACGGAACGGACCTGGCGGCCGGTTGCCAGCCGGCGCAGCCGCGGCATCACATAAAACAACGCGCCCATGTTTGCCGGCTCCTCCTGCACCCAGACGATTTCATGGGCCTGCGGATGCTGTTCCAGGGCTGCCGCCAGGGCGGGTTCGGGAAAAGGATAGAGCTGCTCGAGGAGCACGATGGCAGTGGCGCTGTCGCCGCGCCTTTTGCGTTCTTCGCGCAACTCATGGCCAATCTTGCCGCTGCACAGCAGCACGCGCCGGGCGGCGCCTGCGGCGTCAGGCAGAACCGGCAGAAAGCGTTCCCGCGCGAGGTCAGCGAGCGGCGAGCCGGCATCGGGATGGCGGAGCATGCTTTTGGGCGTAAAGACAATGAGGGGCTTCCGCCATCTGCTGAGCGCCTGCCGGCGCAAAAGGTGGAAGTATTGGGCGGCGTTCGAGGGTTGCGCAATCTGGAGATTGTCGCGCGCGGCGAGCTGCAGGTAGCGCTCGATGCGGGCGCTGGAGTGCTCAGGCCCCTGGCCCTCGTAGCCGTGGGGCAGGAGCAACACCAGCCCGGAGAGCAGGCCCCACTTGCCCTCACCGGCCGAAACGAACTGATCGATGATGATCTGGGCTCCGTTGGCGAAATCGCCGAACTGCGCCTCCCAGAGCACGAGCGCCTCCGGCATCTCGCGGCTGAAGCCGTACTCGAAGCCCATAACGGCGGCCTCAGAGAGTATGGAGTTATAGATTTCGCAGCGCGCCTGGCCGGGCTCGAGATGTTCGAGCGGAACGTATTCGGCTTCATTTTCCGTATCGATGAGCACGGAGTGGCGCTGGTTGAAGGTGCCGCGGCGCGAGTCCTGGCCGCTGAGCCGAACCGGCACACCCGTAACCAGAAGCGAAGCAAAGGCCAGGGCTTCAGCCATTCCATAGTCGAGGGGCCGGCGGCATGCAGCCATTTCGGCGCGCTGCTGCAGCAGGCGCTTGATCTTGGGATGGATGTTGAAGCCCTGCGGATAACTGGCCAGCCGCTCGCCCAGCCGTTTTGCCTGCTCCAGCGGGATGCCGGTCGGAACATCGTATTCCGGTTTCCAGCAGCCGCCCTGAAAAGCGGCCCAGTACGGGGGCAAGGTCGCGAGCAGCGGCTTTTTGGTCAACTGAGCGGCGGATTGCAGTTCGGCGTGGTACTCGGCCTTGATTTGTTCTACAACGGGGCCGGGGTCCAGATGCCGCTGCCGCGCATAAATTTCGTGCACGGGCGGATGATTGTGAATCTTCCGGTAGCGCAAAGGCTGGGTGATGGTGGGGTCATCGACCTCACTGTGGCCATGGCGGCGGAAGCCGACGAGGTCAATGACGACGTCGCTGCGGAAACGGCCGCGATACTCGACCGCCATGCGCGCCACGCGAATCACCGACTCGACCTGCTCGGCATTGACGTGAAAAATGGGAATGGCGAGCCGCCGGGCAGCGTCAGAGGCGAAGCGCGAAGTGTGCAGCTCGGGAGGGGTTGCGGTAAAGCCAATGAGGTTATTCACCACAATGTGAATCGTTCCCCCCACGCTATAGCCGCGCACGCCGGCGAAATCGAATGTTTCGCCGACGATGCCCTGGCCGGCGAAGGCGGCATCGCCATGCATCAGCACGGGTAAAACCTGCTGCTCGGCGCGGGCTCCCAGGCGCATTTGCTTGGCACGAGTTCGGCCCAGCGCCACCGGATCGACTGCCTCAAGGTGGCTGGGATTGGAAACAAGATGAATGCGCAGCACGCGGCCGTTAACGCTGACTTCGCCGGTGGCGCCGACGTGGTACTTAACGTCACCGCTGCCCAGCACGCTGCGAGGATCCACGTCCTCAAACCGGGCAAAAACATCGATTGCGGTTTTGCCGACCACGTTGACCATCACGTTCAGGCGGCCGCGATGGCTCATCCCCATGACAACCTGCTCCGCACCTGCCTCCGCCGCGCCGGCCAGCACTTCATGGAGCAACGGAATCAGCGAGCACACACCCTCGAGAGAGAACCGCTTGGTTCCGAGATAACGCGACTGCAGCACCTGCTCGAGCAGTTCAGCGCGCGCCAGTTGTTCCAGTATGCGTGCAGGGTCGCCAAACGCGGGCGGCTGCGCTTCCATCTGCTGCTGCACCCAATCACGCCGTTCCGGGTCAGGGATGTGCATGAACTCGGCGCCAATGGACGCGCAATAAATTCGAGCCGCATCGTCAGCATCAGACCCGGCAAACTCCAGTGCCGGGTGGACGGGCGGCGCTGACTCGCCGAGCGGGTCAAGCTGTGCGTCGAGATATCCCCACCGGCGAAAGGCGTCAAATACCTGCTCGCGCGCGGTGCCCGCCCGGTGTGTTTCGACCGTGGTTGCCATTAGGGAATTCGATGGGATTTCGGGGCCGCGGATGCAGCCGGCCTCTGGCGAAACCCTCACCAATGCTATCAGCCGGTTTGGGTTGGCGGTTGCTGACGGGCTGACTTGCCCGGATAGGCTTCGGCCCAGGCCCCACCCTTCGCGAACCCCAAAGGGTGGGAGCAGCAGGCAGGGCACCCACACGCACAGGGTGCCGGTTAGACCTTAAGCCGATGCCGACTTCGCCTGGCCCCCTCTGGCCAGCATTGCTCCGGCGACGGCTCCCACAATCGCATAGGACACGATCCAGTAGATGGAATTCATTACGGTTTCAGAGGCGCTGGAGAACGTGAAGCTGAAATACTCATAAAGCGAATCGAAAATCGGGCCAAGAACGGCAAGCCAGATGCCCAGCATGGCGCCTCCGGCTGCGCCGCTAAACGCCGAACCGGCCCTGCTTAGCAGCATGACGAGCACGATGGAGAGCACCAGGTCAATAATGATGAAAGGGACAGGAACGTTTCCCAGGTCGCGGAACACCCCGGGGTGCGCCTGCATTGCAGCCTTGGAGGACGCAGCCTGGATGATTCCAAACCATACAAAATTCAGCACGTCGCGAACCACAAAAACGGCGATTACGGCGAGGGCAATCTTTGACGCTTTCATTGTGTCCTCCTGAAATGCCAATAGACAGGCGCGCGAGATTCTGCGCCCGCGCAGGGGCAAAGTCAAACGAATTCACCGGCGGCCAGCGGCCACAATATTCCGCGGCCTGGTTCGTCTATAAAGGGGAGCCGGCCGAACGAGCGGCGGCGGGCGCGCCGGCCCCAGGTTTTCATTTAAAATTTTAGTGTGATCGAATCCCTGCTGAAGCGCGAGATCCACAAGCGTTCTGACCAGGTGCGGCTCGAAGGCCGCATATTGTTTCTTACGGAAGACCCCGGGTTAATCCGCCGGCAGTTGGAAGGCGAAGACCTGGAGTGGGACCTGGAGCATCCGGAGAACAATCCCAGGCTGCGCGACGATATCTCGACCGACGAGATCACGCCGGCGCACTTCTGCTTCTACTTCGATGAGACGCTGGGGGAGATACCTTACACCGGCCTGAAGTGCGGCAACGAACTGCCCATCGGGCGCGGGGCGGTGAAGCGCGGCGGGTTTATTGCCGCGGTGAGCGGGAAGCGGCGCGGCAAAGGATCGAGCCGGGAACAATCGCCTTTCGCGGAAATGTGCGCCGGCATAAGGCTGGTGATCGCGGAAAACATTGAGCGCATCTACAAACAGAACTGCCAGAACCTGGGCTTGCTCGCTTCCACGAATTTCGAGCTCATCCGGAAGATTCGCAAGGGGGAAGAAATCCCGCTGGCCGAATTTACCGCGGGAGAAGACGAGATCACGCGCCAGGTAATCGAATATGGCGGGCTGTTTCCTTTTAATGTGGCTCGGCTGCAGGGCAAAGTGTCGCTGCCTCCCATTACGACCGCGCGCCGGCCCATGACGGTTGCCGAGAAAATTCTTGCGCGCCACATGACCAATCCCGCGGGGGAGGCAGGCGTTGCCGCCGTAAAGCCGGGCGATACCGGCTTTGTGCGCGCCGACCTGCGCTTCAGCCACGAGTATGTCACCCCGATGGCAGCCATTTTCTTCGAGCGCTACGTGGGAAAAGATGCCCCGGTGAATGACGCTTCCTCCATCCTCTTTTTCCGCGATCACCTTACGTTCCTGGATGAAGTGCTCTCGGAGGAGAAGCGCAGGATGGGGCTGCTCGACCTGGCCGGGCAGCTCAAGCTGAAGCAGGGGGATTTTGCACGCTCGCGGGGCATCCGCCTGCACGGAGAACTGGCCGACCGCAAGGGCTCAGAGGGTATTTGCCACTCGATCATGCTGGAGAGCTATGCCCTGCCCGGGCAGGTAGTGGTGGGCTCGGATTCGCATACGCCGCATTCGGGAGCGATTGGCTGCGTGGCATTCGGCATCGGCACCACGGACGTATTCAACTCATGGATTACGAAAGACGTTCGGGTGCGGGTGCCGGAATCGGTGAAGGTGACGATCCGCGGCAAGCGCCGGCCGAATGTGACGGCCAAGGACTTCATTCTCAAAATTCTGAGCATGGATTACGTGCGCTCGGGCAAGGCTCTGGCCAAGGTAATTGAATATGGCGGCGATGCCATTGAGGAATTGGGCGTGGATGAGCGGGCCACCATGACCAACATGGCGGCGGAGATCGGGGGCTTTACCGGGATCGTGGCGCCCGACCGGAAGTGCGTGGAATTCCTGGTGGAGCGGCGCGGGATGACGGCGGCGGAAGCCGAGTCGCTGGTGGATGACTTGAGGAGCGACGCCGGGGCCGAGTACGCCCATGTGATCGAACTGGATGCCTCGGAGATCTGGCCGATGGTGGCAACGCCCGGCGACCCGGGGAACGGCAAATACGTGCGCGATCTTACGATTCCGGTGCCGGTGGAGCTGGCGTACGGAGGCACCTGCACGGCGGGCAAAAACGAAGACATGGATATGTATGCGGAGGTGCTGGAAGACGCGTTGCGCCAGGGCCGGCGGGTGGCCGATTCGGTAAAGTTCTTCATCCAGTTCGGATCGCAGGAGACGCGCGACTACTGCGTGCGGCGCGGCTACCTCGACATTTTC
>JAFAIN010000275.1 GCA_019236695.1 Acidobacteriota bacterium
GCGCACTACTGCGGGGAAAATTCGCTGGAGTGGCTTGAATGATCAAGTTCCTGCAAAAAAGCGGTAAGACGCAGAAGTATCTGCTGGGCGGATTCCTGTTCATCATCTGCGCGGCCATGGTGTGGTCGCTGGGCGTGGGCGTGTTCACCGACCCGGGAGGGCCGCAGCAGGGCGACATCGCCAGCATTGGCGATCAGTCGGTCACCACCCTCGAGGTGGAGCAGGCCGCGCGCAATATGGCCAAGCAGCAGTTCCGCGGCAACGTGCCTGACCAGGTTCTGCCGCTCTTCATGCGTTCGGCTGCCGACCAGTTGATCACCCAGAAAGCGCTGATCTATGAGGCGCGGCGCGCCGGCTTTGAAGTGACCGACGGCGAATTGCGCGACTACCTGCACCAGGGCCAGTTCGGCGAGTTGTTCTTTCCCAACGGCAACTACGTGGGCGACGAAGCCTACGAGAACATGGTGCAGAACTATTTTCAGCTCGGGAAGCAGGAGTTTGAATCGCGCCTGCGGTCTGACATGCTATGGCGCAAGCTGCTCAACACCGCCACCGCCGGGGTTGAGGTTTCCCCCGCCGACATTCAGAAGGAATTCCAGCGGCAGAACGTGAAAGTGAAACTGGAATATGCGGTGCTCACCAATACCGACATGGAAAAGCTCATCAAGCCCGGGGAAGCCGAGCTGCGCAAATATTTCGATGACAACAAATCGCGTTATGCGGGCGCGGTTGCTGAGAAGCGCAAAGCCACGTACGTGGTGATTGACCGCCAGAAAATCCTGGAGGAAGCTAAAAAGTCGCTGACGCCCGAGCAGATGCTGGCCTGGTACAACCAGCATCAGAGCCAGTTTCAAACCCAGGAAAGCGTCAACGTAAGGCACATCCTGATCCAGGGACCGCAGCCCGGGCCCGACGGTAAAGTGGACCAGAAGGGGCTGGATGCGGCGCGGGCCAAAGCCGAGGACGTTCTCAAACAGGTTCGCGCCGGCGGCAATTTCGCCGAACTGGCAAAGAAGTACTCCGATGACCCGGGAAGCAAGGAGAAGGGCGGCGAATACGACAATATTCAGCGCGGCACCTTCGCCCCGGAATTCGAGAAAGCGGCGTTCGCCATGTCGCCCGGCGAAATCAGCGGCCTGGTGCAGACCACGTTTGGCTTCCACATTATTCAACTGCTGGCAAAGCATCCGGCCGGGGTAAAGCCGTTCAACGAAGTGAAAGAGCAGATTGCGCAGCAGATGGCGCAGGAGAAGGCGGCGGCTGAATCCGACGCCCTGGCCGCAAAGGTCGAGAACGAAGCCGGCAAACAAGGCATGGATAAGGCCGGCGCCGAAAATCACCTGCAGGTGTACCACAGCGATTTCTTCACCCATTCCGACAACCTGCCCGGCATCCCCAACGCCGCCGATTTCATGCAGGCGGCGTTTAACGCCAAGGTGAATGGCCCGCCCTTCAACACCAAAATGCCGGCCGGCTATGTGATTGCGGTTGTGACCGGGGATGAGGCCGCGCGCACGCCCGGCTTTGAAGAGTGGCGCTCGCACGTGGAGCAGGACTTCAAGCAGGCACAGAGCGCCACACTGCTGGCGCAGCGCTCGCACGAGCTCGCCGACCGCGCCCACGCGGATCACGACCTGAAGAAAGCGGCGAAGGAGCTGGGCGCCAGCGTGAAAACCAGCGACCTCGTAACCATGAACAGCCAGGTGCCCGATATCGGCAGCATGAGCGGCGCGCCGTCGGCGGCCTTCGATATGAATCCCGGTGAAATCAGCAATGCCATCGACACCGGCACCGGCGCTGTGGTGTTCAGCGTATTGGATAAGCAGCAGCCTTCGCCTGCCGACCTGGCCAAAGACAAAGAGCAAATCCGCGAGCAACTGCTGCAGCAGAAGCGACAGCAGCGTATCGAATCATTCATTACGGATGTCCGCTCCCGGCTCGAAAAGCAGGGCAAGATCAAGATCAACCAGCAGGAACTCAACAAGATCAGCGGCGGTGGCGGGCGGCCTTTAACGGGAATGTAGCCGGCGGGCTTGCTGGAAACGTGGGGAATTGCCGAATTGCCGAACTGCGGAATTGCCGAATTGCGTCAAGCCAGGATGTACCCAGCTATTTTCCCCGGGCACGGGGACCTCAGATTCGCGGGCTGTCCTCAGCGCGAATATTAGAGGCTCGTCAGCTAAGGATCTGCAGTTTGGCTGAATACTGCGTAGCTGGATGGCTGAGGCCGTGCGGTTTGATGCAATTCGGCAATTCCGCAGTTCGGCAATTCGGCAATTCTGAATCCGTCATCCAAGAATCTTTATGCTCGGTGAACGCTCTTCCGGCATTCTGCTGCATCCTTCCTCGCTGCCTTCGCGCGGCGGCATCGGCGATTTTGGCGGTGAAGCTTTCCGCTTCATTGAGTTTCTTGCCGCGGGCCGGCAGCGGCTCTGGCAGGTGCTGCCGCTCAGCCCGGTAGGGCTGTTCAATTCTCCCTATTCCTCGACTTCGGCGTTTGCCGGGAATCCCCTGCTGGTCAGCCTTGAGCGGCTGGCCGAGGAGGGCTGGATCGACCCCGCCCGCCTCGCTTCCCTGCCCGATCACGATCGCGACATTGACTACGAAGAGGTCCGGGTGCAGAAGCTGCCGCTGCTGCGCGAAGCTGCCGAAAACTTCCTGGCGCACGCCGGGGCAGAACAGCGCCGCGGTTTCGAAGAGTTCTGCTCGCGCAATGCCGCATGGCTGGAAGGATTCGTGCTGTTCGATGTGCTGAAGCGGCGGCATGAAAACCGGAGCTGGCGGACATGGCCGCGCGAACTGTCGCACCGTGAGCCGGAGGCCCTGGCGCGGGCTTCGCGGGAATATGCGCGCGAACTGGAGCGGGAGCGCGCCATCCAGTTTGCCTTCTTCAACCAGTGGAACGCGCTGCGCGCGGAATGCCGGCGGCATGGCATCCGCATGATGGGCGATGTTGCGATATTCGTGAACTTCGACAGCGCCGACGTTTGGGAGCACCCCGAACTCTTCCGGCTTGACGCCGAGCGCAATCCCGAAGTGGTTTCGGGCGTTCCTCCGGACGCATTCAGCGATACCGGGCAATACTGGGGCAATCCGCTGTACCGCTGGGATGTGCTGCGCTCACAGGGTTACGACTGGTGGTTGCGGCGGATGAAGTGGGCAATTGAGTGTTGCGACCTGGTTCGGCTCGACCACTTTCGGGGGTTCGAGAGCTACTGGGAAATTCCCGCCAGCGAAACCACCGCCGTCAATGGCCGCTGGGTGAAGGGTCCGGGCGACGAGCTGTTCCAGCGGCTTCGCGAAGCGCTGGGCGGAATGCCGTTCGTGGCCGAGGATCTCGGAATGATTACGCCTGAGGTTCACCAGCTTCGGGAGCGGCTCGGCATCCCCGGCATGCGCGTGCTGCAATTCGGTTTTGGCGACCCCGGCGCACACATCTATCTTCCGCAGCGGTACGAGCGCAACACCGTTGTCTATACGGGCACGCACGACAATGACACCACGCTCGGATGGTGGCAAAACTCGGCGGCCGAGCATGAGCGCCGTGCCGCCGCGGCATATTTCGGCGACTCGGGCGACGGCATCCACTGGGCGTTCATTCGCGCTGCCATACATTCCGTTGCCGACCTTGCGGTTTTCCAGTTGCAGGACCTGCTGGGCCTGGGAAGCGAGTGCCGCATGAACATGCCGAGCCGCAGCGACGGCAACTGGGCGTGGCGCTTCCGGCGCAATGCCTTGCGCCAAGAGCTGGCGCAGAAGCTGGCGCAACTGGTGGAAGTGAGCGACCGCTGAACACGGCGGGATGGCTGAGCGGGCTGACTAGCTGGCTGGCTGCCTGGCTATATAGCTGTATGGCTGAGTACGGTCCGGGTTGACGCAATTTCCGCAATTCTCGCGCCGGGCGAGATCCAGATCCCTCGCTGCGCTCTGCAGAAACTCAACTCGCAAGTGCTTTCGATAGAGGGGCCCTGGAACTGGACGGCGAATCGAACACCGGGGTGTAGCGGGGCGCGGCGGTTGGATCTGCGTGCGATGTCGCGGAGTAAGCACTGTGGGGGTCCTTCGCCCGCCGTGGCGGGCTCAGGATGACAGTGATTTTTTTCTGAGTGATCGGAACCAGCATGGGCCAGGCAGTTTCTGCTCGTACACCGGCGGCTTCTCTGCCGTGCGTGCTCGGGATGACAACCTCAAAAGCAGATTCCTCGGATCATCAGGCGCTCGAAATGGCACTTCCGAGTCGCAGGCAGCTAGACAGATGGTCAGCCAGTCAGATGCTCTTGAGCAGCGCAACCGGAAAAGTGGCGAAAACTTCGCGGCACGCTAGCCCGCGATTTGCGTTCGCGCGCAGGGCTTCGCCGGTGAAGACATTCTGGAATTCATTGGGGCTGCGGGGCGGCAGCGTAATCTCGGTATCGCCCCAGGCATCGCCAAGCGGCGGCGCCTTTTTCTTCTGCAGGAGCGTGCAGGCCAGCCTGGGCACGACAACGATGGCGGCGGAGCGGCGTGACCCGATGGTCAACTCGCGCAGGAAGGCGCAAACATGCTCCGCGGCGGCGCCGGTGGCAAACAGCGGAATGTAGGCGCCGCGGCGGAACAACCCCTGATTTGCATGGCGAAAGGCAAGCGCGCGCATGATCACGAACATCTTTATGCCGGCATCATCGGGGTTCGCACGCCATAACTCGAGGAGCCGGGCAGCAAGCTCCCGCGGCGGCTGCGAGCTGCCGTCGCGCTGCAGTTGCTCGAGCTTCGCCTGCCGTGCGGCGAACTGCACCGGCCGACGGTTGTCGGGATCCACCAGGCTGTAATCCCAGAATTCCGTTCCCTGATAAAAATCAGGGATGCCGGGGGCCGTGAGCTTGAGCAGCGTCTGGGCCAGCGAATTGATGGCGCCAAAGAAAACAACCGGCTCAATGAAGCTCTCCAATTGCTCGAGGAACGCATTCGGGCGTGCCGGCGAGCCGGGGGCGAGAACCCGCGCAATGAATTCTTCCAGCGCCGCAATGTATTCCGGGTTCTGGTTTACCCAGCTCAAATTGACCTTGGCTTCATGCACGGCCTTGATCATGTATTCCTTCACGCGCCGGGCTGCATCCTCGCGCCGGGCATGATCGGAGGGCCAAACGCCGGCCAGGGTCTGGTAAAGCAGGTACTCTTCATTCCCGTCGGGCACGGCGCGGCCATCCGAAATAGTGCGCTTGCGGCTACGGTTGATGCGGCGCCAGCGCAGCACGGTTTGCGCCCACTCTTTGGGCAGCTCGCTGAGCACGTTGAGCCGCGCGCGCACGTCTTCGCTGCGCTTGCTGTCGTGGGTGGAAGTGCACAGCATGGAAAAGGGCCACAGGCGCAGCCTTTCCATGTTGGCCTTGTGAAAGTCATCCACCGAAACCCCGAAGTGGCCGGGGGAGCCGCCCACCTCGTTGACGGAGACGAAGCGGTTATAGACGTAGCAGGCCGTATCTTCCAACCCCTTGGCCATCACCGGACCCGTGAGCTGCTGAAATTTCAGTGTGAAACAGAGCCGGCGGCGGCGGCCTTCGATGGTGTTCTTAGAATCGGGAGTGAGCAGAAGCACCGAACCGAGAAAATCAAAGATAGCCGCCGGCGTGCTTTCGTTGCGGCGCCTGGCCCGCGCGAGGGCGGCGTGGATGTAGAGGCGGTCGCGCTCGCTGAGGGTTCCACGCTCATCGATGTAAGTGCGATACACAGGAAAACAGGCAATCGTCTCGCCAATGGCATCCGCGAGGGCCTTGCGCGTGAAGTCGCGCGCCCGGCGATCGGTTGACGATATCTCCTGCAACAGGTGAGTGAGGACTCGCACTTCGCCCGCCATGGCCGAATCCATAATCAGTTTTTTGCTGCGGTAAATGATGGTGTCGATATCGGCGCGGATTCCGGTAAGGCGCTGGTAGAGAGTGGTAAAAGTCCGGTGGTTGCGAGCGTCGATAAAGACGCCGTTCACCAGGTTGCAGAACTCATAGCCCACGGTGCCATCCACCGGCCAGTCGGCCGGCAGGTCTTCTCCGGGCTCAAGAATCTTTTCGACGGCAACAAACATGGGCGGGCCATCTACGAGCCAGTCATGATCGGCCCACACTTGCTGCACTTCGCGTTCGATTCCATTTACCGCGGTGGCCCCCAGCGGTTCCGGCCCGGCACACTGGCTGGCTGCGTAAAGCATCTGCAGCCGGGTGAAATACTGCACCGGGTTGAGCAGCCCATCGGGGTGATCGACCCTCAGGCCGGTTACGCAGTTTTCGGCCAGCAGGCGGCGGATGAGGCGGTGCGTGGCGGCAAAGACCTCGGGGTTTTCCATGCGCAAACCGATGAGGTCATTGATGTCGAAAAACCGGCGATAATTGATTTCCTCGGCTGATACGCGCCAGTACGCCACCCGGTAGGCCTGGGCCTCAAGCAGGCGGTGCAGAGCGTCGAAACTGCGGCTGTTTCCGGCGCGCCCGGCAATAGCCTCAAGAGCGCGCTGCACTACCGCCCTGGCAGGCGCCGATCGCCGGGTCAACGAAGCCAGCCGCTGCTTCCATTGCGGAACCTCGAGGCGGCGCCGCTTTTTGTCTTCAGGATCGTCGGCACTGTGCCTTGGAAGCGCCGCAAAAGCCCGCATAAGGGCCTCGAGCTCCTGCAGATCAGGGTCGAGCCCGCCGCCGGCGCGCGCCGGCCGCTGCGGGAAATCGCTTGTGGATTCCAGAATGAGAGGATAGGTTTGCGGATCGAGCGGCAGCCGCTTGTCGTAGTAGAAAACGTGGAATGCACCTTCTTCGTAACCGGTTTTGAACCTGCCCTGCTCCAGTTCTTCGCCGTATGGATTGCCGAGGATGGGCAGCAGCACTTTGCCCTGTACGTCTTCGCGCAAGGGCTCCCAATCCACGTCAAAGAAATCGGCGTGCGGAGAGCTGCGGCCGTTTTCCAGGACATCCTGCCACCAGGGATTGCTTCCCTGCCCGACGCCCATGTGGTTGGGAACCACGTCAAGCACCAGGCCAATGCCTGCCGCCTTGAGCTCGGCCGCAAAGGCATGAAAGTCCTCTTCGGAGCCGATTTCGGGATTGAGCTGATTGTGGTCAATGATGTCGTAGCCATGCTGCGAGCCTTCGCGCGATTTCAGCAGCGGCGAGGCATAACAATGGCTGATGCCCAGCGCTTTGAGGTAGGGAATAAGCTGCCGAGCTTGCTGAAACGTGAACTGTTGGTTGAATTGCAGGCGGTAGGTGGCCAAAGGCCGGTTCTCGTGCTTGTGCGCGGCGAGCCGGTCAAGACACTCGGAGATTCCGGTTTCCGTGCGCAGATCAGCCGAAACAGGCATTCTGATTTAGATGCAGACGGGCGACTGCGGCAGAGGGTGAAAAAGAGCGCACGCGGCGCAAGAGAGCGGCATTCCCTGCTTACGGCTCGGAGCTTGAGGCTGAAGGCATAGTGCACTCCGGCGGCAGTGACACAAGCCGTGTGCGCGGCTGCGCTTCGTTCGGAAGGCACACTCCCGTAGAATCGGTGCTTCCGATGGCAGCCTCCGATATGCATCCCAGCGGCTTTGCCTCGCGCAGCGAACTTGTGACGTTCATGATGCGCCTGCGTGACCTCATAAGCTCTCACGATCTAAACGGCTTGCTGGAGTGCTACGCCGAGAATGCAGTGATGATCAGCCCAGTTTTCGGTGAGGTAAAAGGCCTGGAAGCAATTGCCAGGTCGTGGCATACCATCTTCGCAAACTATCCCGATTGGTCGGTGAACGTGACGGATGTTCTGGTGGATGGAAACCGCGTTGCCGCGCTGGGATCGAACTCCGCCATCGATAGCAGCGGGTGGTTCGGGCTGCCGCCTACAGGCAAATCCATCAGCTACCGTGCCGTCATTCTGCTCACCTTCGCCAACCGGAAAATTGCTCGTGATGAGCGCCTCTACGACCTTCCCAGCCTCCTTGATCGGCTGGAGAAATTGCGCATTGAGGGTGAGTTGCGTCTGGCAGCCGAGGTGCAAGGCGCGCTCCTCAGCCGGGCAACACACATTGGCTCGCATTACGAAGCAGCTGCCGACTCGGTTGCCTGCCGCACCATCGGCGGCGATTTCTTTGAGCTCATCGACCTGTCTTCCGGCACTTTCGGAATGCTGCTGGGCGATGTGGCAGGCAAAGGCCCTCCGGCTGCGCTGCTGGCGGCCATGCTGCAAGGCGGCTTCACGGCGGAAGCGCAGATTACGAGCCGGCCTGCCGCCGCGCTGGCGCGGATGAACCACGCGCTGGGCGCCAAAAGCCTGGACGCACGCTTCGCAACGCTGGTCTATGGCCTGCTCACGCCGGATGGCCACTTTCTCTATAGCAATGCGGGCCACAACCCGCCATTCATCATTGGCCACGCAGGCATTCGCCGGCTCACCGTGGGCGGGCCTGTGCTTGGCGCCTTGCCTGAAGCGGAATACCTTCAGGAGAGCGTTGCGCTCGATCCCGGCGACGTCATCGTCATGTTTAGCGACGGCGTCACCGAAGCCGAGGATGCGCTCGGCAACGAATTCGGCGAAGAGCGCCTGGTAGCGCTGGCCACGGCACATCGCGGCCGGCCTGCCCAGGAGATTGCGCGCGCGGTTCTTCGGGCGGTCAGCGAGTTTACAGGCGGAAAGCCGCCCGCGGATGACATCACAGTGGCGATAGCGAAATTCCAGTAGTTTGTCGGAATGAGGTCAGCAGTTTGGGCATTTCCGCAGTTCGGAAATTCGGCAATTGCGAACAAAGAATTACCGCCCTTGGCGCCCTTCGTGCCCTTTGTGGTTCACTTTTGAAGCCTTTCACGAAACGAAGCCCGCAAAAGTTTGCGAAGGAAAGCGCTTCGGCACTTCCGCATCTTCGCTGGTCAGCCGTACGGGGCATGCGGGGCTTAACGCGGCGTGAGGGGCGCGAACGCGGGAGTAGTGCCGGCGGGGTCCACAGATCCCTCGCTGCGCTCGGGATGACAGCCCCCGGGGGTACGCGGCCAGGAAACCCTGAGTGCTATGGACTCAGGGGTTCGGGATGTGACGGGAGCTCGAGGCGGCGGCGGCTCGAAGTACACCGGCGGCTACAGCGATACCGCTTCCGTGAAGTTTTAGCCTGGCTCAGAGCGCCAGCCGGCTGGCGGCGAGGATCGCAACTGGCCGCCATCCGACTGGCCACGCGCCGAGGGAAGCGCCAGAGCCGCTGCCCGCCCCAACGAGCCAAAGTCGGGCTTATTGAGGCCCCGCTACGCCTCTATTCCGGGGGATAGCAGAACCGGCCATCTCAATCTGACCATAGATGCTACAATGCGGCCATGAAGACAATTGCAGCAGCCGCCTTCAAGGCTCAATGCTTTACCTTGATGGAAGAGGTGCGCGCGACTCACCAGCCCCTTTTGATCACGAAACGAGGAAAGCCCGTCGCCAAGCTTGTTCCCGTGGATCGTGGCAAAGATGACTTTCTCGGCAGCCTTGAAGGTATTGTCCGGATCGCAGGCGATATCGAATCTCCGGTTGAGCCTCCGGAGGCTTGGGAAGCACTGCGATGATTCTGCTCGATACCCACGTGCTCATCTGGGCCAAGGCGGATACAAGGCGGCTCTCCCGCGCAGCCACGAGGGAAATTGAACGCGCCCGGCGTCATGACGGAGGCCTGGCGATCTCAGCAATCACTCTGTGGGAGCTTGCGCAGTTGATATCGCGGGGAAGGATCCAGGCATACGGCACCGTCGAGGCCTCGGTGCGAATCTTCAGCGAAGGCGTGGCAGTTAAACCGATCACCCCCGAAATAGCGGCCCTAAGCACTCAATTTCCTGACGACTATCCTCATGAACCAGCGGATCGCCTCATTGGAGCAACCGCCCGCGCCGAGGCCATGACTCTGATTACGCGCGACGAAAATATCCGTCGAAGCCCGCTGATCAGGACCTTGTGGTAAAGCTCCA
>JAFAIN010000231.1 GCA_019236695.1 Acidobacteriota bacterium
AACGCTTTTCCCCATCCTCTCGGAGTGGGTGCAGGGCACCAAGGTCACGGTGGGCCCCCCGTCCTTCAACCGGGTGGAGCTGCCGGTTGCGATGCTGCTTCTGCTGCTGACCGCGGTCGGGCCGCTGCTGGCCTGGCGCAAGACCTCCGTCGAGAGTATGAAGCGCAATTTCGGGCTGCCCGCCATCCTCTCCGCAGTCACCATGGCGGCCCTGATCGCAATCGGCGTGCGGCCATGGTCCGATGCCGCCAATTTCTACTCGCTCGTCACCGCCGGGCTCGCCATGCTGGTAATTTCCACGGTCGTTATGGAATTCGTGCGCGGCGGGCGCGTCATCGCTTCGCACAATGGGACCAGCATTTTGGCGGGCATGCTCCAGCTCACGCGCCGCAACACTCGCCGTTACGGCGGCTACGTGGTGCACATTGGCGCTGCCCTGGTCGTCATCGGCATGGCCGGGCTCGCCTTCAACATTGATAAAGAGCAGGAGATGGGCTACGGTGACAAGCTGAACATCGGCCGCTACACGCTGGTGTGCCGCTCCTTTAGCCAAGGCCAATCTGAGCCCGTTCCCGGCGCGCAGGATCCCAACTACGACTACGAATCTGCCATTGTGGATGTGTACCAGGGAAACACGCTGATCACCACCATGTATCCCGAGCAGCGCCTCTACCATGCGACCCAGCAGCCGCAGCACATGGTTTCGGTACGCTCGACTCCGCGTGAGGACCTTTACATCATTTATGCCGGCCAGAATCCGGATACCGGCAGGCCCATCCTTAAGGCGCGCGTGAACCCGCTCGTAATGTGGGTCTGGGTGGGGCTTCTGGTCATGGGTTTGGGAACACTGGTCGCACTCGTGCCCAGCGTTCCGGCCACCCGACTGGCCCGCGTTCCAAAGCCGGCGCGCGAACCCGCGGTGGGCCATGTATCGCCGGCCGCAACCAGCGCCATGGGGGCAGGTGACTGATGAAGACCTTGCCGCGCATTCACCGCCGCTTTGCCGGCGGGCACGGTCGCAAGCTGCTGCTGGTTGCCGCGCTCTCGCTTACGCTCATGGGCGCCGGTGACGCCGACCATGCGCGGTTTGTCAAGCTCGGCAGCCGCCTGATGTGCCCCTGCAGCTGCAGCCAGATGCTTCTGGAATGTAATCACGTGGGCTGCCCCGATTCCGACAAGATGCGCGCCGAACTCGCCGCTCGCGTTTCCTCCGGCGATGAGGATGAGGCGATCCTCTCCGGATTCGTCGATACCTACGGCGCCACCGTGCTGGCCGCGCCCAGGAGGCAAGGCTTTGATCTTGTGGCCTGGATCATGCCTTTTGTCGCGCTGGCGCTGGGCATCGTGGCTTCCGTGTGGTTCGTGCGGCGATGGCAGGCGCGCCATATGCAACCCAGATTCGCTGCCGGCAATGTGTCCCCGTCTGTGCTGAACGAATTCCGCCGCCGCGCGCGTGAGGAGACCGAACTATGATGATCGCTGCCGCCTGCGGACTCCTGCTTGTCGGGGTGGGCGTCTATGTTTTCTGGATGCATGGTGATGCCGAAACCGGCGAGGTGAAGACACGCCTTGCCTACCTGAGGGAACGCAAGGACGTCGTATACGAAAACCTTCGCGACCTCAACTTTGAATATAAGGCGGGCAAGCTGCCGGATGCCGACTTCATGGCTCTTCGCGACTCCATGGAGCAGGAGGCCGCCGGCATAATGGCAGAAATGGAAACCCTGGAGCACGAGGCAGCCCCCGCATAGGAATGCCGCGGTCGCCGTCCGCTACGCTGGATTGAACGCAGGAAAATCATGAAATTTGTTTTCAAAACTCTCCGTCGAACGCTGCCCCCCGTCTGCCTTGTTTCGCTGGCCGCGTTCGCCTCCGCCGCAACCATTACCGGATCCGTTAAGAACGCCACCACGGGCAAGCCGGCCGCCGGCGACAACGTGGTGCTGCTGACGCTGAAGAACGGAATGGATGAAGCGGGCCGAACCACTGCCGATAAATCAGGCCACTTCGAGCTCTCCGCGGAAGGCAATGGCCCCTTCTTGATCCGCGTGACCCACGATCAGGTGAATTACCACAAGGCCGTCCCCCCGGGAACCACCACGGCTGACGTGGAAGTGTATGACGCCAATGCCAGGGCTTCGGATGTTACGGGCACCGTCTATGACATGGCGATGCAGGCGCGCGACAACTACATTGACGTTCAGGAAGTCTATGCCGTCACCAACGAATCGAAGCCTCCGCGCACCTATAACCCTGACCGCACGCTGAAGATGACTTTGCCGGCGGGCGCGCAGATTGAGGATTCGCTGGTCTCCGGCCCCGGCGGCATGCCCGTGAAATCCGCCCCGGTGCCTTCGGGAACGCCGGGCGAGTATGCCTTCGCCTACCCCATCCGGCCGGGGCAGACCACGTTCACCGTGGTTTACCGCCTGCCCTACAGCGGCCAGCTCAACTTCGATCCTAAGCCGCAGTACCAGTTTCAGCATTTCGCGGTGCAGGTTCCGAAGTCAATGAAGCTTACGCCCACCAGTGATCTGCTGAAGAGCATTCAGGACCAGAATGGCACGACCGCGTACCTGGCCTTGAATGCCAAGCCGGGCGACAATCTGAAGTTCACGGTGGCGGGTACCGGCGAGTTTCCGCGCGATGCGCAAAACGGCGGCGGAGGCGGCCCGGGCGAAGCCGGTGGCGGCGGCCAGCAGGGCCCCGGCGGAGGAATTGGAGCTCCCGAGGGAACTCCCGATCCACTGCACAAGTATTCGTGGTGGATCCTCGGCGGATTCGCGGTAGCCCTGGCCGGGGGCGCTGTGTACGTAGTCAAGCGGCCTGCGCCTGCGGCGGCTGCGGCCGTAAGCGCCGTAAGCAATGGCCACGCTCCCGCGCCTGCCGTACAGCCTCCCGCGAAGCGCGCTGTGCCCGCGCCAACCCCATCCGCGCCTGCGTCCCTGCCTCATGGCGGCTCATTGCTTGATCTGCTGAAGGATGAGCTGTTCCAGTTGGAAATTGAGCATCACCAGGGCGGAATCACCCGCGCCGAATATGACCGCGCCAAGGGCGCATTTGACATCGTGATTGCGCGTACTCTGAAGCGCAGTTCCAAATCGTGAACCAGAAGCGAATCATCAAAGCGGCGGGGAAGTTTCTCCTGCCGTCCTCCGTGCCTCAGTGTCTCCGTTGTGAGTAGGGGTTGTCGCTCTCGAGAGTTTTCCACACCAACTTAACCTTCCCCGGCCGCATCTGTTGGACAGTGGAGGAACCACCCCATGGCTCTGCTTGATACCAGCGTCCGGGCACTTTCCAATCGACTGCCCAAAGTGATTACGCCGAAAACTCATGCCATCATTGACTACGCCACCGCGGGGTCTTTCTTTCTGGCCACCGGGCTGTTTTGGAATCGGAATCGGCGCGCCGCGCTCGCCGCAATGGCTTGCGGCATCGCGGAGACCACGGTCGCCATGCTGACTGACTATCCGGGCGGGTTGTTCCGCGTAATGGACTTTCCCACTCATGGCAAAGTGGATGCCGGAATGGCGGCCGGCCTCGAAACTCTTCCCAAATTCCTGAACCTCGGCGCGAGCGGCTGGTTCTTCCGCGCACAAGGCTTGTCCATTGGCGCAACCACCGGCCTCACCGACTTCGGTGGAGCATCGCAGGAGGAGCGCGGGCGCAGCCGGCGCATGCGCAACATCGCCTGAGACTGCTATAATCACGGTGGTTTCCTGTTCAGCCGGGAATAATCTGCGGCAGTGGTGGAACTGGCAGACACACCATCTTGAGGGGGTGGCGCCGTGAGGCGTGGGGGTTCAAATCCCCCCTGCCGCACCATCGTCCCGGCATTTTCCTGACAGGCTGGCTCTATTTTCAGAAGGAATTCGGCCGCGGCCTGCGGCTCATGTGCAATGATTTATCTGGTCACCGTAATTCACGTCATCGTCTGTGTTTTTCTGATCATCGTGGTGCTGCTGCAAAGCGGCAAGAGCGCCGATATTGCCGCAGCATTCGGCGGCATGGGCAGCCAGACGGCGTTCGGCCCGCGGGGCGCCGCCACCGTGCTTTCCAAGGCGACAACCATCTCGGCCATCATCTTCATGCTCACGTCGATTACGCTTTCGGTGATGACGTTCCGCCGCACCGGCTCTTCTTCGGTGTTGCAGGGTACGCCGGCCGCCAAGTCGGCGCCCGCGCCGGCGCAGCCCAGGCCGGCCGCTCCCGCCAATCCGAAGTAAGCCCGCGCGAAGCCTTTATGATTCATGAAATCCTGCCAGTCGGGCCGTTGCGGTGCAATTGCTCGATCATCGGTGACGAGCGCTCGCATGAGTGCATGGTCATCGATCCGGGCGACGATGTGGATGAGTTGCTGTCGCAGGTCCGGCGCAGGGGATTGCTGGTGAAGCAGATCGTGGTGACGCATGCCCATATCGATCATGTGGGCGGCGCCATGAAGCTGAAGGCTGCTACCGGGGCGCCCATCCTGCTCAACCACAACGATACTGGGTTGCTTGCCATGCTGCCCGAGCAGGCTGGCTGGATTGGGGTTCCCGACCCGGGTCGCGTCGAAATCGATTCCGATGCAGCCGACGGTAGCACGGTTTCGGTTGCCTCCGGCGCCCTCTGCGCCACCGTGCTGCACACGCCCGGGCACACCGAAGGCAGTATTTGCCTGCACTTTCCCTCCGAACTTAAGCTCATTGCGGGTGACACGTTGTTTGCCGGCAGCATCGGGCGCACCGATTTGCCCGGCGGCTCTTTACCCCGCATCATGCGATCCCTGCACAACGTAGTGCTCGCGCTTCCCGATGACACCATCGTCGTGCCCGGGCACGGCGCCCTGACCACCATCGGCCGTGAGCGGCAGACCAATCCGTTCCTGGTTCCCTGACGCTGAACATGGAAGAGCCGCGTACTCGACCGGCGGATCGAGCCGTCACCCGCTTCGGCATTGTCGGTTTCGGATTGCACGCCGTAAGGCGGCTGATGCCGGGTTTTTCCGCCTCGCGTGAGGCGGTGGTCACCGCGTTATCGCGGCGAGATGAGCAACGTGCGCGACAATCAGCCGCCGAGTACGGCATTCCGCATTGGTTCTCCGGAGCCGCAGCTCTCTGCGAGTTGCCGGAGGTTGATGCTGTCCTGGTGACCACGCCGAACTCGGCTCACCTGCCGGATGTGCTTACCGCGCTGCGCTATGGCAAGCCCGTCCTCGTCGAAAAGCCCATGGGCATGAACGCAGGCGAGTGCCGCCAGATGGTCGCCGCTGCGGAAGCCGCAGGGGTCCTTCTCGGCGTTGCGCAGGTCTTCCGCTTTACCCATTCTCTGAATCGCATTCGCGCCATGATCCGGGCGGGCGATGTGGGTGAGCCGTTGTTTGCCCGCTGTGACTTCAGCTACCCGGGCTTGCGCCACGCCCGGTCATGGATTGGCAAGCGCGAAATCTCCGGTGGCGGGCCCGTCATGGACGTAGGCATCCACTGTGTTGACGCGCTGCGTTATCTCCTCGAGCAGGAGGTCACTCACGTGGCAGCCTTCGCTCGCTTTGACCACAACTGGCCCGAAGTTGAGGCAGCCGCAACCCTTGGCCTTAGGTTTCAATCGGGCGTGCTCGCAACCATCTCGGTTTCGGCGCGTGCGGAATACCGCACCCCGGTTGAAATTGTCGGCACCAGCGGCGCTATCCGGGCCGACGATGGGCTGACCGTCGATCGCCCCATCACCATCGAACTGCGCCGCGGCGGCGAGCTTGTCCGGCGCGAAGAGGTGAATAACCAGGACGCGTACGCCCGGCAGGTCGATGCGTTCGCCCGGGCGGTGAGGAGCTTCGAGCCATTTCCCGCGCCCGGGCACGACGGCATTCGCAATCAAAACGTGCTCGATGCCGCGTACCGCAGCCTCCAGACTTCAAGAATCGAAGAAGTGGGCAAGCCATGAAAGCACGTGGGTCCGGCCGGACACAAGTCATCCCGAGCACCAAACCTGGGGGACCTATACCCCACCACCACGAGAGTGTCATTCCGAGCCCGCTTGGCGGGTGAGGAATCTGGGGAACCCGTTTGCTTACGCTGAGGCTGGTCGTGCTCAGCGGCGCATCGCCCCGCCTGTAGTGGACTTGCCAGACCCAGTCTCCATCGACGGACGACTCACCATTGCGGCCAGGGCAGAGTGCTCCCAGATCCTTCGGCCGCTGCGCGGCCTCAGGATGACATTGCCTGGGGTGGGGAAGGCTTCTCTAACCTTCAGCGGTGTTCATTGGGAGATGTCGGCCGCTCGGCCCGACGAAATGCAGACTGCGCTCGGATGACAAACGCAAGTATTCGGTGATTCTCAACAGCCGGCCAGTGCCTTTAAGCCTCGCTGCACTCCCTCCGAAAACACTTCTTCCGGCGTGATGAGGCTCAGCACCAGATAGCCGTCGCGCGGAAAATCGTAAAAGTGACCGGGGTGCAGCAGCACATGCTGCTTGTCCAGAACCTCGACCGCCACGTCTTCATCGCAACGCGTGGCCGGAACGCGGAGCACCGCATACCAGCCGCCCTCGATGCGGAGCCGGCGCAGCGTCGGGTGGCCCGAGAGCGCGGAATCAAGCGCCTGCAGGTTTCGCTTAATGCGATCGAGCAGGCGGGGAACCATGGTTCGGCGCTGCTCTAGCAGTCTGGGTAAGGCTAACTGAGTTGGGGTCGAAACCGAGAGGAAGGTGTCGGCGATGATCTCCAGGCGCTTCAGCGCAGCCGCTTTCGCATCCTTCGGGCCGCTGGCAACCATCCACGCGGCTTTCATCTGCGGCAGCGCTGAAATCTTCGATAATCCGCTTAACGCGAAAGTGGGGACTGCAGAATCGGTCGCAAGAGAGCGAGCCGCCGCCGAGCCGCCGTGCGCGTAATCCAGGAACACTTCGTCGGAAACAAGCGCCAGGCCCCGCTCCGCGCACAATTCTCCGAGTTGTCTGGCTTCCCATTCCTTGACATACGAGCCCGTGGGATTGTTCGGATGCACTACAACGATGGCGCGGGTCCGCGGCCCGAGCGCGGAGTTCAGCGAGTCAAAATCGATCTCCCATCCGTCGTGGTACGCCAAGCGATACGGAGCCAGGTTTACATCGTCAAGGTCGGCAAGAAACTCGAACAGCGGATAGCTGGGCGCGGGCGCCAGCACTTCGTCGCCGGGGTCACACAGCAGCCGAAACAGGAACGAATACGCCTCGCTGGTGCTGGATGTGAGGACGATGTCGCCGGCCCCAACGCAGGTTCCACGCTCCCCGTAGTAGGCGGCTACAGCTTCGCGCGCCACCATCAGGCCGCTGGGTTCGGGCGCGTAGGTGAGGATTGCAGGATTCGAGAACGCATCCAGGATCGCTTTTTCGTCGTACCCGAGGCCGCATCGCGTGGGATTCGATTCGCTCAAGTCAAGAATTCGCGCGCCCGCCGCCTTTGCGGCTTCCACTGCCAACGCCAGGCGGTTGGGAATCGCCGGCCATGCGGTGCGGCGCGAAAAAGGAGGAATGGAGTGCGGCACTCGGCAGTAAGCCTACAGGAAAGCGTCGCCAGGCGAGAGCCGGCGGTTAGTTCGCGCCCCTGACGTTCTCTGCCGGTATGGCGAACGCCTGCGCCATTTCGAGCGCCAGTTTCCGCGCTAAAGCGTGCAGCAGCGCAGGGCTCAGCGCTTCTGGAGAATCCAGAGGCACCGAGCGCTCGGGATCATAAGCATGATTACCGCAAATGTGGCGGGCAATCATTTCGCCATGGCGATACACCTCGACCGAGTATCCAACCTGCCCGGCCTGCCACACCACCAGCCCGTCACAGGCTGGGGGAAGCTGCCAGGCAGCGCCGCTCCGGCCATGGTGCTGAGCCATCATGCTAAATAGACGCGTGGCCTGGCGGATGGTTACCAGCCGCCGACCCGCTGATGGGTATAACGCAGAACCGGGATGTTTTGTTCCCGGGGGGGCTCTCAGCTCTAAGCTTTCAGCTCACAGCCGGACTCCGGCGAGTGCTGTTTTGCAGTTGCGGCGACGTGTTTCGGCTGAAAGCTGAAAGCTGAGAGCTGAAAGCTACGGAGTGCGCTCGCCTGCGGCCTGATTCCGATACACCACTCCGCCCTTCATCACATACACCACCCGTCGCACCGCCGTAATGTCGCGCAGCGGGTCTCCATCGAGTGCAATGATATCGGCCTGCATTCCGGGCGCCAGCGCGCCAATCTGATCTGCAAGCCCCATGGATTCCGCGGCCAGGGAGTTGGCTGAGACCATCGCCGCCATGGGCTGCTGGTGGCCGTCGCGCACCCGGAAGATGAACTCTTCGGCATTGTGGCCGTGCGCTCCCGCAACCGCATCGGTTCCGAACACGATCTTCAATCCCGGCGTAGCCACGGAGCGGCGAAAGAGTTCGAAATCGAGTGGCAGGGCTTGCTCCATCATCTTGAAGCCTTCTTCGGTGTAGTTGCCGATGCCAAGGTAGCGCTGCTTGTTGTCGAGATAATTCTGAATCACGAGCCCGGCCTGAGGATCGAACCATGTGCCCCGCTCAGCCATCAGCTTCAAATCATCGTCCGTGGCATAGGTGCCGTGCTCAATCTGCGTGCAACCCGCAGCCGTGGCCATGTGGATGGAATCGCGGTAGGCATGCACCAACGTACGCAGGCCCTGGGCTTTCGCCTCTCCGCAGGCCGCGTTCAGTTGCTCCTGGGTCAGGGTGGGCCCGCCGCCTTCGCGAATGCTCTTGGAGGCGAAAATCTTCACCAGGTCGGCGCCATCGGCCTTCAATTTGCGCACCGCTTCGCGCAACTGATCGGGCGTCAACTGGCCGTCCGTAATGGGGCGCAGCGCCGTGAGAATGCGCGGCCCGGGGATCACGCCGGCGGCAATCGCATCGCGCAGCGGTTTATCGGGCGGCGAGCCGACGCTCTGAACGGTCGTAAATCCGGCCTGCAGCGTCTTCCAGACATTCGATGCATAGGCCAGGGCCGCCTGCTCCGGAGTTTCGTCGCGATCCTGGGCGCGGCCGTTCGGGCCAAAATGATAGGTAATGTGAACGTGGGTATCGATCCAGCCCGGCAGCACCGTCAGGCCTGTGAGGTTGTAAGTCACCGGCGACTTTGCCTTAGCACCACTCTCGATTCGGGCAATCCTGCCGTTTTCCACCACAATGCGCACATTGTGCAGCACCTGGCCGCGGCCATCGAATGCGGTGGCCGCCTGAATCACAATGGGGCGCGCGGCAGTTTGCGCGGCCAGCGTGGCTGCAATCAAAAGCGACGAGAATGCGAGAAGGCGGGCAGCAGTTTTGAAGGTGCTCATACGAAAAGCAGCAGTTTATCTTTCCCCGGCTCGCGCGTGAAGAGGTCTGCTAAACTCTGTGCCGCCTATGCTCCGCAAATTCCTCCTCCCGGCTTCGGGGCTGCTCCTGCTTTGCCTCCCCGCCCATGCCTCCGATGAACTCACTTTGTACGAACTGCTCGCGCCCGGCACCCACCAGTTCGCCATTACGTATGACGTAACGCAGGCGAAGGAAGGCGCCCAATTCTTCTTCAATCCCATACGCCGGGGATCCACTGCCTCCAAAGAGCGCGTGCTCGAGCGCTCTACCGGAAAGGAATTGAAGTTCGAAGTGGTCAGCGGAAAAAAAGCAAAGGCTTCCGGCCTGGTTTCGCCGGCGGCCGGCGACGATGATCTTTTCATCAAGGTATATTTGCCGCGGCCCGTGCCGAAAGGCGGCGAGACTCGAATCCGGATCCTCAAAACCTACACCGACGCTCCTTCCTATTACGTGGATGGCGCCGGCTTGCTGGTGTTTAACCGGCCGCTTTCCATCCGCCGCAACATTGTGGTGCTCCCGGCAGGCTGGGAACTGGTCGGCTCGGCTGCTCCCGCGCTGGTCTCCACCGGCCAGGACGGCAGAACCACGGTGAGCTTCTACAACGATCGCGATGATGCCATGCCGGTTCGCATCACCGCTCGCCGCCTGCCGGCGCCAAAGGAGCAGCCATGACGATTCGCGCCGGCATTGCGGCTGTTGCCTGCCTGCTGCTCTCGGCCTCGCATCGCACCGGAGCCCAGAATACTGATTCGTTTCATCGCGCCGCCCAGGACCGCGAGATTTCCTACTGGCTGCTTGAGCCCGCCACGCATCAATTTCGCATTTCCCACGACTTTAATGTTTCGCGCCCGGGGCAGAAGTATGTCCACAGCTTTGTGAGGGCGGGAAGCGTTGTCGCCTCAGGGTCGAAGATGTTCGATCTGGACCGCGGCGCCGAGTTGAAAACCTATACGGTGAAGGGAAGCGAGGTCAACGCGCTTCATTATTATCCGAACCCTACCGAACCCGATTCCGTGGTAGTGCAGGGCGACCTGGATCATGCCCTGGGCGAAGGCGAGAGCGTTCGCATCCGCGTGGAGGAAACCTACACTGACCCGGTTGGCTACACCGAACAGAACGGGGAATTGACCTGGAAACGCACTTTGGGAAGGCCGATGAACCGGGTGACGCTTCCGGCGGGCTGGATGCTGGTTTCGGTGAACGTGCCCGCGACCATAACGCTCGACGACCAGCAAAGAATCATGCTGCGCTTCATCAATCCCCGCAATGACGAGTTGAACATCACCATCAAGGCCCGGCACAGGCCCGCGCCCTAAGCAGCGGGAGCCGCCGCTGTGGAGGCGGGACCTTACGCCACGAAAGGATTCATGATGCGCACACCCGCCAGAACGGCGCCGTGTTGAAGGTCCTCGCTGAACAGCACCACTGCGCCCGCCTGTCGCGCCGCATGCAGGATCAGCGCATCCCAGAAGGAGATCTGGTTGAGCCGGTGCAGTTCGATGGCGGCCACAATGTCGCGCGGCTCAAAAACAACCACTCTCGCTGCCGCCAGCAGTTCCACTTTCTTCTGAGCAATTTCAACCGAAACGCCGAGCTTGGTCGTAGTTGCCGAGAAGTACTCCTGCAGCACCTGCAACGAGATCACGGCGGCATCGCGGCGTTGGTAATCAGAAAATAGAGAAATCGCCCTTGCCTGCTTTTCTGCGGACCTCTCATCGTCAGCGTATACAAGAACATTGCTGTCGAAGAATGCCAGGCCAGTCATTTCTCAGGGTGCCGCTGATGAAGCTCTTCGCGGTTGAACTTCCATCCTCGGGAATTGCCCTTCGCCAGTTTTGAAAGGCGAATGAACTCGTCAGCAGCGGCATTGGTGTCGCGCGCTCCAATGAACTGCTCTAAATACTCACGGATCAGTTGATTGACGCTGGTTCCCATGGCCTCGGCGCGGCGCCGCGCCTTTTTCATCACGTCCTCTTTGATGGAAAGCGTCACATTCACAAACACATAATACGTGCGCAAGCACTATGTGTCAATACGGGTTCAGTTGTGCTTTTCTGAGCTGGGCCGCAGAGGCGAGGGGAGAGGCGGCTTATTCGGGGGGCTGGCCG
Source organism: Acidobacteriota bacterium (assembly GCA_019236695.1). Classification (GTDB taxonomy): domain Bacteria; phylum Acidobacteriota; class Terriglobia; order Terriglobales; family Acidobacteriaceae; genus JAFAIN01. The sequence goes on from JAFAIN010000231.1 coordinate 11,417, forward strand.
GGCCGGATTTCCAGAGCCTGGCCGATGATTTCGCGCTCATTGTCGGTGAAACGCGTGCGATATTCGGGCGACGACAGCCATTGTTGCCGCTCTGGCGACGGCAGGTTCCGCAGGTCGCGGACCGCATTCCTTACGGCTTGCTGGCGACCCCGGGGAAGCCCCTGATATCTGCGGGCAA
>JAFAIN010000054.1 GCA_019236695.1 Acidobacteriota bacterium
ATCCATAACCCCCTCTGTCATCCTGAGTGCCCACGGCAGAGAAGCCGCCGGTGTACGAGCAGAAACTGCCTGGCCCATGCTGGGTCCAATCACTGAGCAAAAAAATCACTGTCATCCTGAGCCCGCCACGGCGGGCGAAGGACCCCCGCAGTGCTTACACCGCGACACCGCACGCAGATCCAACCGTCGCGCCCCGCCCCTCACCCCGGCCGTCCATTCCATGGCCTTCTATCGAAAGCACTTGCGAGTTGAGTTTCTGCAGAGTCCGCCGCGGCGGACGAAGGCCCCCCGCAAGGCCTGCGCCAGTAGTGCGGCCCGGAGATCCTCCCCGCAGGTCGTATGTAGGGCAGAGAGATATAGCAACCTTACTTCCCCTTTAAATGGCGGATTGGCCTGGCGCTGGCCCGGTGAGTTCCGGGTCAGCGGCAATCGCCAAAGAAGGTCATTTTACGTTGGCGATAATCGAGCATCATCTTTAAGCTCATCGCTGCAAACAGCTTGTTGCCAACGTTTGCCATGTTCGATGGAGCGCCTTTCACATTGCTTAAGCTTATGGCCGTACCCGGCGGAAGCTCAAAACGGCCAAATCCTATGGGCTTGTTGAACACATACTGCTTGCGTTTCTCTTCTCCTTGAAATCCTCCGGCATTGCCTTCACCGGTTTCAATCAGGGCCGAGCGGACGCCGGGCATATCCAAAGCGCCCTCGTAAAGAACGATAGAGCTGTTGGAGCCGGTGTCCAGGGTTGCGGAGATCACCGTATCCCCAAGGCGCAACTGCGGGATCAGCGGCCAGCCCTCACCTTCCAGAAGCCGCATCGGAGCACTCCATTTCTTGTGGCAGGACCGTGTCGCAGGCTTCGCCGCCCCCGGGTGATCCAGCAACAGAACCATTCGCCCCGGGTAATCGAAAAGAATCACTTTGTCCTGCAGGAAGCTGTAGCCAATGATGGCGTCCAGGCGCCGCCCGTATTTGGCGGAAAGGGCGCTCAAGTCCGTGGCGACAGCCTCAAACCTGCCAAACTCCCGCCCCGACATCGCGAAGCTCTCGATGGTTATCGGAAAAGCCGTGGGCTGCTCGGTATTCCCTGAGCCGGATACTTGACCTTCAGCGCTGCGGCCAACCTTCCAGTGCAATCGTTCGACAAGCTGGAGACTGATTACGGAAGGATTTGCGCCAGTATCGATCATCACATAGAGCGGCTCGCCCTTCACCGTGGCGTTAACGGCAACCTCAAACTGCGAGAAGTCAAAAGGCACTCGAACTGTTTGCCCGGTCACCGTACCCGGGATCAGCATCATCAGGAGAGCAATATGTTTCATGCCAGAGGTCCGGTTCCACGGCGGAGAATACACCACCGCCGTCGCTGCCGGCTTCCTGTGAACCACACCCTGTTGTGTGCAGCCTCTGTTTTCACTCGTGGCGGAGTGCCACCATGGGATCGACGTGGATAGCGCGGCGTGCGGGCAGGTAGCTGGCTACCAGCGCCACCAGCGCCAGCAGGCACGGCACTCCCGCAAAGGCGACAGCGTCCAGGGAGCTTACCCCGAACAGCACATGCACAAGGATGCGCGACACCACGGTGCAAGCTGCGATGCCCGCGATTGAGCCGATTACTACCGGGCGCATGGCCTGCCTCACCATCAGGCCGGCTACATCTGCAGGCTGGGCGCCAATGGCAATGCGCACGCCAATCTCGCGCGTACGGCGCGCTACCAGGAAAGCCACAGTGCCATAGATTCCAATGGCGGCCAGAGCCAATGCCATCGCTCCGAGAACGCCCGAGATGCCGGCCAGGACTGCGGTGCCCTGCACAATGGGCCGCAAGTTGTCCCGCAGTGGACTTACGGTGATGTGCAAATCTCGATCCAGCGAGAGCGCCGCATTGCGGAGAGCAGACGCCACAACCGGATATGCCGCCGTGCTGTGCACCATCAGGGTAGCCACATTCAACGAATCAGCCGGCGCTGCCGGAAGAAAAACGTATGGTTTATGCGCGTTTCCAAGCTCGCCATACTCCGCATCGCGTACCACGCCGATGACATCGTAATCGTGGTTTTCGTAACCATGCAGTTGCTTTCCGATGGGATCAACCCCCGGCCAGAATAAGCGGGCGGCGCTTTCATTGAGAATGATGACCCTGGCGCCGGCGGCTGCTTCTGCGGCTGTGAAATCGCGGCCGCGGATCAGCGGTAAACCAACTGTAGCAAAAAAGCCCGAACTAACCTGGTCGAGCTCCGCGACAACCTGCCCGGCTCCAGGGCGCTGGAAAGGAGCGAAGTGGTGGTGGCTGGCCAGCGGCGCAGCGCTTCCTTCGGCAACTGCGTCAACTCCGGGCAGGGTTCGCACTGCATCCAGAAGATCTCTCTGGAAAGCGTGGGCCCTGGCGAGGGTGTAGCCCTCGCGCTGAAGATCGAACGACAAGGTAGTTACACCGCTCATTTCATATCCCGGATCGACGGTCTGCGCGTGGTAAAGCCCGCGCAAAAGCAGGCCGGCGGCCATCAGTAACACCATGCACACGGCTACCTGCACTCCGACAAGTAAGTTGCGCAACCGGTTTCCGCTTCTCGCCGGGTCAGAGTCGTCGCGCTTCAGCGCCCGGTTCACATCCGGCCGCGTTGTCTGCAGGGCCGGAGCAAGCCCGAATGCCAGCCCGGTCAGCAGGGTGAGGGCGAGCGCGTATGCGAAGATGCGGACACTCGGCAAAATTACAATGTTCAGCGGTGTCGAGCCCGGAGCCTTCAGTGCAAGTCTGGCGATGGCGATGGCCGACCACAGGCCCAACACCGTTCCCACGGCGCCTCCTGCCACCGCAATGAGCACGCTTTCGGTGAGCAACTGGCGCACTACGCGCCCCCGCGAGGCCCCCATAGCAAGCCGGATCGCAGTTTCGCGCGCACGCGACACGCCCCGGGCCAGGGACAAGTTAGCCACATTGGCGCAGGCGATCAGCAGCACAAGTCCTACAGCAACCAGCACCACGGAGCCCGCAGCAACGACGGCGGCGTGTTTGTCGGAGCTGCCAAAGAAACTCACTGGCCCAACCACGATGCTGGACTGCCGGCCGGGAGTCCGCTGGTCCCGCACTTCCGCCAAAACATTCAATGCGGCGCGCGCCTGCGCGGGCGTAATGCCGCTTCTCAACCGGCCTACGATTGCCAGCCAGCTCAGATTGTCCTGCGCCAGGAATGACGCCTCTTCGCCTCGACCCATGAGGCTGCGCTGCATCGTGACCGGCGCCCAGAATGACGGTTTCACAATCTCAGTGCCGTGGAACCCTTGCGCTGCCACACCGACCACGCTCACCGGAAAGCGGTTAATGCGTATCGTCTTACCCAGAATGGCTGCGTCGCCGGCGAATCTCTCCTGCCAGAACTCGTAGTTGAGCACCACCACCGCGCCGCTGTCCTCAGCCGCGCAGTCCGCCGGTGAAAACCCTCTGCCCATGAGCAGCGGCGCCCGTAGAACCTCGAAGTAATTGCACGAGGCAAGCTGGCCGCTCACCTCAGCGGCATCGCGGTCGAGCATGGCGGAAAACTCCGGCATGTATGCTGCAAGGCCCGAGAACACGCCGCTGTGATCCCGATAATCCAGGTACTCGGAATAGGAAACCAACTCGGTTCCATTGTGAAAATTGCGGTTGAAATTCCCGCGCAGTTGCTGGTAGACACTGACTACTTGTTGCGCGCCGGGCAGCGGTACCGGGCGAAGGACAATCGAGTCGAAGATGGAGAAGATCGCGGCGTTCACGCCCACCCCGAGGGCGATGGTGAGCACGGCCACCAGGGTGAAGCCGGGGGTTCTGAGCAGCATGCGGAGCCCGAAACGCGTGTCTTGCGCAAAGTTCTCGAGCAGTTTGCCTGGTTGAACTCTCATACGTCCGGCTCCCATAAGCTCTGCAAACGGTATGCAGTACCTGAATACGCAGACGGGAGCGGGCGGTTCACATTACAGCTATTTTCTTGGAGTCTTCAGCCGATGACTATGCGGGGCAAAGGGTTCTGAGCCAGTCGCGGCGGAATCAGGAATGCTTCCCCTCACTGCTCATTCGTAGCGCAGCGCGACCATGGGATCGACCATCGAGGCACGCAACGCCGGAATGCCGCATGCCAGCGCGGCCACCAGGATCAGCAGCAACGCCGTCACCGAAAAGCTGGGAAAATCGAACATCCCAATGTCGAACAGCAGCGAGCGCATGCCCCGGGCCAGCAGCGTGGAGGCGCCGAGGCCTGCAAGAATGCCCACCGCCACCATGGTCATGCCATTTCGCATCATCAGGCGCAGCACATCCCGCTTGTGCGCCCCCAGCGCCATGCGGATTCCGATCTCCTGCGTCCGCTGGCTTACGGAATACGACATTACGCCGTAGGTACCAATGGCGGCCAGAATCAGCGCCAGCGCGCCAAAGGTGCCAAGCAGTTCGGCGCCGAGCCGCGGAGCAGTGAGAGACTGATC
>JAFAIN010000093.1 GCA_019236695.1 Acidobacteriota bacterium
GCGGGCGCCCCTGTACTTTCAGGATTCGCCCTCCTGCCCGCGTCTTGCCCGCCTGGGCGCCGGCGAGCAGCCGTGTTCGGGATGCGTGCTCTTCCCGCTGGTACCGTTCTTCGCTCAGGATGAACCGTTGCCTTGCCGCCACATCCCGCTGACCGCCGAAGGTCATACCCTCCACATCCTGTACGGCTGCGCGACCCCATTTGAGATCCGGAGAGCCTTCGAACGCTGGCTGCGGGCTACTATCCTGCGGCTTGAGACCAAGCGTGCTCTTTTTCAAGAAGGTTGGAGTTACCGCCAGATATCGGCATAGAACACAGTTAGTCGCCGAATGACTCGGATTCGACGGCCCTTTGCCCGCAGGCGGCCAGAGTCAGCTATTTGCCAATCGTTTTATTGGATCTCTCTGTTCAAATAGAAGTAATGAAAGTTCGTCTCGATAAGCTCCTATGCGACAGCGGCCTTGCGCCCTCGCGTGAGCGCGCGCAGGCGCTGGTCATTGCGGGCCTGGTGCTCGTGGACGGGCAGAAGGTCGATAAACCCGGCGCTGCGGTCGAAGCGGGTAGCGCGCTCCGGTTGCTGGGGGCCGGTCTCCGCTACGTGAGCCGCGGTGGCCTCAAGCTTGAAGCCGCACTGGCACACTTCCAAATCGACGTGGCCGGCCTCACCTGCCTCGACGTGGGTTCCTCGACCGGCGGCTTTACCGATTGCCTGCTACAACACGGCGCGGCGCGCGTCCTCGCTATTGATACCGGTTATGGCCAGTTTGATCTGCGGTTGCGCCAGGATCCCCGCGTGCGCCTGCTCGAGCGCACCAACGCCCGCTATCTCACCGCCGCGCAGCTCAGCGAACCCGTGCAGTTTCTGACCATGGACGTCTCATTCATCTCCGCTACGCTCGTTCTACCCGCAGTTGTGGAAAGCATAAGGAATGCAGCCTCACGCGGCACCCCGGTCGGCTTTGATGCTGTCATCCTCGTCAAGCCACAGTTCGAGGCTGGGCGTGAGCATGTAGGCAGAGGCGGCATCGTTCGCGATCCCGTCATTCAGCGGCAGGCAGTCGATCGCGTAGCCGGCTCCGTGTGTGCATTGGGTTTTCGCGAGCCGAGCGCAATCGAATCTCCCATCCGGGGAGCAGAAGGAAATCGAGAATTTCTTCTATATGCCCAAATGCGGAGCTGAGTCTCAACCTGCTTCCTTTGTGCTTCGCTTTCTCTCCCACTAAAATGACCGCTTGGCAAAAACCGTCGCTATCGTGTCGAAGTCGAATAAGGGTGAGCTGTTTGAAGTGGCGCCCGGCGTTGTGCGCTGGCTCGCCGCGCGCGGCTATAGCGCCGTAACGGATCCCGAGACCGCGGCCTACCTCGGTAAAAAATCCGCTTCGCGTACCCTCGCCCGCGAAAAGCTTCCCTCGGTGCGGCCGCAGTTTGCCATCGTGCTCGGCGGCGACGGAACCATGCTTGCGGCTGCTCGCGCCCTTGCCAGGTCGGGTATTCCCATCCTCGGCGTGAATCTGGGTTCGCTCGGGTTCCTCACCGAGGTTGCACTCGATGAGCTCTATCCCACGCTTGCGGCAGCCATCGGGCGAAAATGCCTGCGCGAACGCCGCGCCATGCTCCGCTGCGAAGTTCGTCGTGGCTCGAAAGTCATTACCCGGCACGACCTGATGAACGATGCCGTGGTCAGCAAGACAGAACTGGCGCGCATCGCCGATTTCGATGTGTATGTCAACGATCAGTTCGTTTCGAACTACAAGGCAGATGGCATCATCGTCGCCACCCCTACCGGCTCTACCGCTTATTCCCTTGCCGCCGGCGGACCGATCCTCTCGCCTGACGTGAACGCCTTCGCCGTTACCCCGGTATCGCCCCACGCCCTGACCAACCGTCCCCTGGTGGTGCCCGATACATGCAGGATTACGATCCGCGTGCGCAGCGCCGAGGGCGCGGCATACCTCAGCATTGACGGGCAGTTGGGCGAGCGGTTGCGAGATGGCGATCGTATCGTCTGCCACCGGTCCAGATTCGAGGTCGAGTTGCTGAAATTGCACAGCCGCACGTTTTTCGACGTTCTGCGCGCCAAACTGAAATGGGGGCAACGATGAGTTGCAGGGCTGGTTGTTCGCTGGCTGCGGTTCGCTGGTTCGCGCTTTTTGCCTTTTGCCTCTTGCCTTTTGCCTTCTCCTCCGCTCAGAGCCATCCCGAAGCCGAACTGGTCGTTACGAACGCCAGGATCTGGACTGTCGATTCCAATCACCCCACGGCCGACGCGGTTGCCGTAATCGGCGATCGTATTGTCGCGGTGGGCTCTGCGGCCGATATTGACGCCTGGCGCGGTTCCGAAACACGGGTCATCGATGCCGGCGGCAAGCTCCTGATGCCCGGTTTCAATGATGCCCACGTGCATTTCATCGATGGCGGCATGCAACTCGACAGTGTCGATCTCCGCGATGCGCCCACGCCGGAGGAGTTTCGCGACCGCATTGCCCGCCGGGCCGCGCGGTACCCCGACGAGTGGGTCACGGGAGGTGATTGGGATGAAGAAAAGTGGAACCCTCCGCATCTACCCGCCCGGGACCTCATCGACTCCGTAACCCCCAGGACGCCTGTGTTCGTCAATCGCTATGACGGACATGAATCGCTCGCCAACTCGGCGGCGCTCAGGCTTGCCGGAATCACCGCCGCCACCCAGAGCCCGCCGGGTGGTGAGATCGTCAAAGACGCGAACGGCAATCCTACGGGCGTCCTGAAGGACGCCGCGCAGGGGCTGGTGGACCGCGTCACGCCGCCGCTGACTCACGAGCGTCGCCTGCGTGCCGCGCGCCGCGCCCTCTCGCACGCTGCCTCGCTCGGCGTCACCAGCGTGCAGCACATGAGCGCCGCCTATGCCGACATCGAAGCCTATGAGGAACTCGCCGAGCGCGGCGAACTCACCGCCCGCATCTACGTGGCGCCCCCCCTGGCCGGCTGGCAGGACCTCGCAAAAATCGGCGTGCGCCATGCCTTTGGTTCCCCCTGGCTGCGTATCGGCGCCCTCAAAGCTTTTGCCGATGGCTCCCTCGGTTCCACCACCGCATATTTCTTTCAGCCCTACAATGATGCGCCCGGCACCCGCGGTCTGCTCGCAGGCGACCTGCAGCCGCTCTCGAGGTTTCGCGACCGCACCCTTGGCGCCGACGCGGCCGGCCTGCAGCTCTGCACCCATGCCATCGGCGATGAGGCTATCTCCATCGTCCTCGATTCATACCAGAATCTCGTGGATAAGCACGGAGAACGAGACCGCCGTTTGCGCATCGAGCACGCGCAGCACATGGCGGCAAAGGACTTTGATCGCTTTGCCCGGTTGCACGTCATCGCTTCCGTGCAGCCCTACCATGCCATTGATGATGGCCGCTGGGCTGAGCGGCGCATCGGTTCGGAGCGCATCAAGAACACCTATGCCTTCCGCACTTTTCTCGATCGCGGCGTAAAGCTGGCTCTCGGCACCGATTGGACGGTTGCGCCGCTCAACCCCATGCTCACGATTTACGCTGCGGTCACTCGCGCCACTCTCGATGGCAAGAACCCGAATGGGTGGGTTCCCGAGCAGAAGATCACCGTGAAGGAAGCGGTTGAGGCCTACACCATGGGCTCAGCCTTCGCCGAGTTTCAGGACCGTGAAAAGGGCTCCATTACTGCCGGCAAACTGGCCGATATGGTCATCCTGAGTGATGACATTTTTCGCATCGATCCCAACGCCATTCGTGACGTCCAGGTCGAAAACACCATTGTCGGCGGTAAGGTGGTCTATACCCGCAAACCGCCCGCCGGCCGCCCCTGAAGACGGGGAGCCGCAGCGATAAAATAGCAGCCTGCCGAGAGGCTGGGCCATGTCCGCGCAAGCAACGCACTATGGTCTGAAAGGCTGCTGCTCGCGAACCGTTTCCGCAACGGTCAATTCCTTAAGCTGTGCAGCCACCCGCTCCCATGCAACCGGGCCCTCGTGCATTGCGAAAACCGTCCTTACCTGAAGGTGCTCACGGAGCACCGCCGCCCACACCTCACGCATCAACTCGGGATCGTAGAGGCTCTGGTCGGCATTCAGCGCCAGCGTGTCGCTGGCGTAAAGCAACTGGTGTTCCGGGAAATAAACCATGTACTGCCGCTCGGTGGAAGCGCCGCGAATGGGGTAGAGCTCTGCTCGATTCCGCCCTCCGCCCACACTCGTCCTGCGCGAGACAACGTTCCACTGCGGGTGCTGCGGGTGTCTTTGCAGCAGGTCGGGCTTAATGTTGTGCGGCGCCGCGATCAAGCGCTCAAGAAGCGGCTGATTCAGATCGAGAATATAGACCGGAATCCCCAGCGCAACGCTCTGCCGAACACCGCCTGTGTGGGGCCACGAGTCCGAGGTGGAGAACACGCCTTTGATCGGCATTCCGGGGTAGCGCTTCCGGGCCTCGTCAATCACCGCTTGCATGTATGCGGCGGAGATCGGCGCCTCCAGAATGTAAATCCCGTCCGGCTCCTGCACCACGGTCGAGTTCCATGCGCCCGGAAACATCGTGATCCCCGGCGCGAGCTCGGTTGCCACTCCGGCATTGAAAGGCCGGTTCCATCCTCGCCCCTGCGCGCTTCGGGCCGCCGCGGAAGCATCCATCTGGAACAGGGAATCGTCGACCGGAACGTTGGCGTCGAGCTGCAGCACCTGCACCGAGCGCCACAGGGCGCCATTCCGCTCCACGACCAGGTTCGTGGGGTAGATCAGGCCGTGCAATACCTGCCAGTTGTCAAAATACGTCCGCTGCCTGACGTCTCCCCAGAAGTACCAGAAGTCGTGAAATTCCTGGACGGTCTCTACGGCGTCAGGCAGATGGTTAAACGGGTTGAGCAGGACACGTACAGTGGTTCCCGCCCGGTTGAAGGCAATGGCAATGTGCGGCGTGGAGCGAACTTCGACGGAGCTTTCGAAATGAAGATCCGATGCCGCCAGGGCGGTAAGCAGAACGCGTGCCGGCCCCAACCCAAGCTCTTCCAGCGCCGTGTCGAGGTCATCAAGCGACGCTGGTGTGTCGGCGGGCTGGCCACGGCGGATGCCTGCCGATGCGGTTGCCACCACTGTGGCCTTGATTAACGACTGCCCCGGGTCCGACTCCGGCCATGTAGTTTCCGTTTCGCGATACAGTCGCCCGTGCTCGAAATCTATGGTCTCGTGCACCCGCTCGTAAGAGCTTATAAACGGCTCCTGCCGGTAAGATTGCTCCATCAGCAGCGTGTGCCCTATTTCCTCCAGGCGCAGGTTGTGAACTGCTTCCAGCCGCTCTCGCCCGCCCATGGCCTCAATCGCTGATGCAAGGCATTGCTTCGCGCTGCCGGAACAGCCGTTCCCGGGTTGAGTTCGCGGCGCTGTGCTCTGCGCGCCTGAGGCGCTCCCGGGGGTAGCCCAAAGTATGAGCGCCGCCCCCAGCCCGCACAGAAGAATCAATGGCCTCTGCACAATGTCTCCTCGTCTAGTCCTCCTGATTCCTGCGCGTTCGCACGTTGCAGCGCAGAATCTCCGGGGATATTGAAATGGATCACTCCTTGAAACCGCAGAACGCCGCAATTCTATCCCCCCGGCTGCGTCCGCCAGCAAAGACGAGTATCTTGAGTCTGGCTGGCGCAGGCTCAGCTCGCCGGCGCTGGTAACGCGCGCACCCGGCCGGCCTGGATCCACCTGCTATGGCAGCTCGAGTCTCAGTTCGAAGACCTCCCAGAGACATGCTCCTGGAGGAGAGCCGGCGAGCCGCCGGGCGCGAGTCCCATTCACTTAGCCCGCGCAAGCGGGCGATAGAGCATAGCTTCGTGCGTAAGCCCGCGGGCTTAGGTTTGGTGCTTCACTAGAAACCCTTACCCACTCCGCGGAGCCCCAAAATGGAAGCCCGTGAATACGGGCGGGAGAGCATAGCCCAGGGCTCAAGCCCTGGGAAGATGCGCGATTTCGAGATGAAAGCCCTCGAAGAGGGCGAAAGAAAGCCCTACGTAGGCACCTTCAGCAACAGGTATGCCCCGCCAATTGCGAACAGCAGATCCGGAGTCCATGCCGCCAGCAGGGGCGGCAACTGGTTCACGTTCCCCATTGCCTCAAACACTCCTGAGGTCAACCAGTAAATCACAGCAATCGCGATTGCGGTCGCCACGCCCGTAAGTGCCCCGCGCCGGCTTGCCGAAAGTGAAAACGGTATCGCCAGCACCGCCATTACAAGAGTGATCACCGGGAACGCCAGCTTCTTCTGCAATTGCACTCGCAATCGCACCACATCGAATCCGCTCTGCTGCAGTTCGCGAATGTAATGCTGCAGTTCCGAGTAGCTCATCTCCTGCGATTGCCGCACTTCCTTGCGGAAATAAGAAGGTGGCTCGCTCAACTCGGCAAATGTCGCGACGTCGAACGTGCGGTACTGCTCTATGGCCGGGCCTCGCAACCGCCGTTCCCATCCGTCTTCAAAGATCCATTTTCCAAGCCGCGGCTCCCAGTGTGCCCGCCCGGCGAACACCCGCTTCGTAACCGCGAAGCTTTGCGGATCGAACTCGAACACCGTCACGTTCCCGAATCGCTCGGCCTCGGGTTCGTAAGCCTGGTAGTAGTAGATGTCGTGATGATCGCCGAAAATCCACTTGCGCCCCGGCTGCAGGTAGGTTTGCGGCGGCTTGCCCTTAATGCGGTTCAGCAGCGTCTCCTGGCGGCGGTTCAGGCGCGGCAAATATGCCTGATCGAACGCGAACAGCCCGGCCGCAAGTAAGGCCGAAATAACCAGCACCGGCGCCACCACCCGGTAAATGCTCACCCCCGTAGCCTTCATTGCCGTCACTTCGTTCGAGCGTGACATCAGGCCAAACGTAATCAGCACCGCGACCAGCACCGACATGAACAGCAGCAGATACAGCGTTGAAGGGATAATGTCGAGCAGGTATTCGCTCACCGTCCCCACCCCTACGTGGTTCCGCAGGATGTCCCCCACACGCTCGAAAAGCGTGAACACCAGGAACAGCACGATGAACGTCGCCTGGATCAACACCAGGTACAGCACAAAATCAACCACGATGTAGCGATCCAGAATCAACGGGAATCGGCGGCTGCGCAACGCCGGTTGGCCCGTTTCCGCCCTGGCCAGCGCCATGTCCGGCAGGTCTGCGGGTGAGGGAAGTCGCAGCTTCCACTGCGGCTTCCACCCACCCCATATGGTTCGCATCCCTCCCATCGCGTCGAGTGGCCGCTTGTCCACCCGGAACAGAAGGATCATGCCCCCGGCGAAGAACACCGCGTTGGCCAGCCACACGCCTGCAGCCGGCGGAATGCGTCCCTGCTTGGCCAGCGAAATTCCGAGTAATGAAATGAAGTAGTACAGAAATACCAGCGCGATGGTCAGAACGAAGCCTGTTGCCTTGCCTCCTTTGCGTGCCGAGAGTCCCAGCGGAATTCCAATCAGCGTCAGCACGAGGCAGGCGGTCGGCAAAGCCAACCGGCGATGGAATTCAATGGCATACACCCGCCCTTTCGCCCGATCCGGATCATGCGCCATCCGCGGCAGTTCCCACGTGCCAATCTCGGCCAGCGCCAGGCTGGCTGGAGCCTGCGCTGCCGAAGGCGGCAGTTGAATTGGCACATCGCTCTCGGAAAAAGTCGAAATCTGGTACTGGTCGGTGCGGCCGGCCACCACTTCATGCTCCGAGCCGTTCTCCAGGTGCAGGCGCAATTCGCCCGGACCCTGCTGCGTAACCACTCCACGCTGCGCCAGCGTCACCTTGGGCTCGGCCGGGTTGCTGATATCGGCCAGAAAAATGTCGCGCCACTCTGCCGTCCCGCGCCCCGCGCTCACGTCGCCGACATACAGCACCAGGTTCTTGAAGTCCTCATAGAACACTCGCGGCTGTACTTCGAATGAAGCCTGCGAGGCCTTCAGCCGGTTCTGGAGCGCGTCCAGGGTGGCCGCTGCACGCGGCGAGGCATATACGTTGTTCCCCAGCGCAATTCCGAAAGCTGCCACGGCAAAAATCGAGACGATCCGGACAAACTGCCAGGATCCCACGCCTACGGCGCGCATCGCCGTGACCTCGGTGTCCGCGGCCAGGCGGCTCAGGCCCAGCAGCACGCCTACCAGCACGCCCATGGGGATCGTAAGCGTTAAGGCCGTAGGCAGCATGAGCGCGAAGATTTCGGCAACCGCCGAAGCCGGCGCGCTGTTACGCACCACCAACTCGAGCAGCCTGCCCATCTCCCGCATGAACACGACAAATGTGAAGAGTGCCGCGCCGATTAGCCCGTGCGTCAGAATCTCATGCAGAATGTACCGGGTAAATATCCGCACGCTTCAAGTGTACCGGGAGACAACACGCTGGGCACTGCGTAGCACTGGATAACAGCCAGCCCTGCATAAGGCTGATTGGTGCAACTACTCAATTACCAATTTCTCAAGCACTCAACCGCCTCATCCCGCCAGCATGCTGGCTCGCCGCGGCAGAATCTCTCCGATGCGCTTGATCTGTGCCCCCACCCCGCGCAGCTTCTCTTCAATCCGCTCATACCCGCGGTCAATGTGATATACGCGGTCGATAATGGTTTCGCCATCCGCCACCAGTGCTGCCAGCACCAGCGACGCCGATGCTCGTAAGTCCGATGCCAGTACTGCGGCTGCGCTGAGCGGCGTTTTGCCTCGTACGATTGCCCGCCGGCCTTCGATTTTGATGTTGGCTCCCATGCGCACCAGCTCCTGCGCGTGCATGAACCGGTTTTCGAAGATATTCTCCGTAATCACCGAACTGCCCTCTGCCTGCGTTGCCAGGGCCATGAACTGTGCCTGCACGTCGGTGGGAAACCCGGGATACTCCTCTGTCGAGATGTCGGTGGAGCGCAACTCGCCTTCCGCCATCACTCGCACCGTATCGGGCGCCATCACTCGAACCCGCACGCCCGCTTCTTCCAGCTTCTGGAACAGAGCCGTCAGGTGATGCGGATCGCAGCCGCTCACCAGCAGGTCGCCTCCTCCTAATGCGCCCGCCAGGATGAAGGTGGCCGCTTCCACCCGGTCCGGAATAATGCGGTGCCGCGCTCCGCGAAGCTTCTCCACGCCCCGGATCCGAATGGTCGAGGTCCCGGCGCCCTCGATGTCAGCCCCCATTTTGTTCAGCAGTGCTGCCAGGTCTGCCACTTCCGGCTCGCGTGCGCAGTTCTCCATCACCGTTTCACCGTCTGCCAGCGCCGCCGCCATCATCAGGTCTTCCGTGCCCGTCACCGTAATCTTTTCGAACATTACCTGATTGCCTTTCAGCCGCTCAGCTCTGGCCTCCACGTAGCCGTGCTCGGTCGTGATCGTTGCGCCTAAACGTTCGAGGCCTTTGATGTGGAGGTCAATGGGCCGGGCGCCGATGGCGCACCCTCCGGGCAGCGATACCCGCGCGATGCCGCACCGCGCCACCAGCGGCCCCAGCACCAGCGTGCTGGCCCGCATGGTCTTTACCAGTTCGTATGCCGCTTCCGGCCGCCCCAGCGATCGCGCGCAGATCGTGGTTCGATGATGCGCCCGCCCATACCCCAGCTCAACCTCAGCGCCCATGCTTTCCAGCAGCTTGCGTTCTGTCTGGATGTCGCGCACATCGGGAATGTTCTCCAGCGCCACCGGTTCATCCGTCAGCAGCGCAGCAGCCATTGCGGGAAGGGCGGCATTTTTTGCGCCGCTCACACGTATGGTGCCGACCAGCGGATTTCCGCCGCGAATAACGAATTTGTCCATGAATTAAGCCCTTTTCCGAATCACTCGCCTGGTTCATTCTCCCACACGCATCATGTGAACTGTGCAGCGTGAGGGCGTCCAGGGGCACTCCGAAGTTTACGGGCCGGAGGCCCCGGCACGGCCTGCCCTGTTCCGGCCAGAACATGGCTACATTGCCGATTTCACATTCCTCATTTCGCATTTAAACTAGGGACTATGCCCAGCGCAGAGCGGGAACTCGGTTTCCTTTACTCAGGTGATCTCACGCCCGTAAGCGGGGTTTACAAGGGCGTTCACCGTTGCGGGCGCACCTGCTGTTACTTCGTCACTTCTGCCGAAAGCCGGCTGCCGGCCTGCGTCGATTGTGGCCTGATCCGTTTTTCCCTCTTCGCCATTTCTCCTTCAGCGGATCAGCCTGCCTCGCCATTGCAGTTGCTGGCCGCTATGCGTTTTCGCTAGAGCTCCGGCAATGCGTGTTCCCCCCGTGGTGCTTACGATTGCCGGCTTTGATCCTTCCAGCGGAGCCGGCATCGCTGCTGATCTGCGGACCTTTGCCGCCCATGGCTGCTACGGTATTGCCTGTATCACTTCCCTTACCGTCCAGAGCACGCGCGGCGTCAAGAAAGTAACTGCCCTGGCTCCGGCCCTCGTGAGCGAGACCTTGCGCGAGCTTTGGGAAGATTTCGACGTCTCAGCCACCAAAATCGGTATGCTCGGCTCGATCGACGTCGCCCGCGCCGTCCTGCGCTTCCTTAGGAAGAACCATCCTCCCAACGTCGTCCTTGATCCTGTCCTGCGCTCCTCCAGCGGAGCGCGGCTCCTGCAGGCAAATGCGCTGCCGGTCCTGAGGCGTATGCTGCCATTCGCCAAAATAGTTACCCCCAACATTTCGGAGGCGCTGGAACTTGCGGCCTTGGGGCCCACCCGCCCCGTCGGTGCATTTTCGTTGGCCCGTGCTCTCGATGTTGCCGCTCGGTTACGCGAGCTTGGTGCCCGCGACATTGTGATAACCGGTGGTGACACGGTCCTCGATCCGCGCAAAGCAATTGATTTCCTGTTCGCCGCAGGCTCGCCGCCACGGCTTCTCTCTTCACCCCGAATCAAGGCCCGGAACACGCATGGCACGGGCTGCAGTTTTGCTTCAGCAATTGCTGCTAACCTGGCTAAAAAGAACGATCTAGTTAAATCGGTTCGTCGGGCAAAGCAATACGTTTTGGCCGGTATCCAAATGGGGCCGAACGTTGGCCGCGGCCCCTTCCGGCCAGCCTGCGCCCCGAATTCATGAGGCCGCCGCTGCGCGGCTTTTCCGGCCCATCAGGTATCGCGCTGGTGGGACGCGGTTGTGGTTCTCCGAGTAGAACGCATTGCCTACCATCGTGACGGTATGGCTCAGGAACTGCTCCATCATGGCGGCCGGCGGAAACCCAATGCCATCGTACTGCGTAATTACCAGAGCGTTTTTGTCCTGCGTTGCCAGGTTCACCTGAGCCTCAACCTGCAGCAGGACTTCGCTCGATACAAATCCGTTAAAATCAGCCAGCACTACGATTTCGCGCTTCGTATTCAACAGCAGGGTTGCCGCCTGCTCTATGCCGGCAATGGTTGCGCCCAGGTTGGGCGTCACTTGCAAGCTCACTACATCAGGTCGCCGCCCACGTGAGTGGGTCCGATGCGGCAGAAGTCGATAATCTTTGGTGACGGCGAGCACGACCCCCGCGCCGCGCGCCTGGGCTTCCTGTAGCAGCAGGGCAAAATGCTGCCGGTCCGCTGCAGAATAGTAGAAGTTGATGATGTTGTCGCCAGCCTTCAGGAATCCGCTTTTCGGCTCAAGGAGGGATGGATTGCTCATATCGAGCGACGGGCTCCCGCCGCTGCACCGTTTGTGTAGCAGAATCACTGCCAAATTGCTGCCTCTCCGCGTAATCTGAAGCACGGATTGACCTTAGTCGGAAGCAGGCGTTTCCGTTTTGTGGGTATTCCGGTACCACTGTTAGTCAGCCGGATCCGCAAATTCGGAAGTTGTGGGCCGCACCAGCACCGGCCGGGTGCTCGACAGCACGCTTTTTGTAAAATCGTGGACTCCCGTTAGCCTTGGAAAGTGAGCACTATGGCCCGGATTGGAATTATCACGGCGATGCCAACCGAGGTGTGGCCGCTCATTCGAACATGGCTCGTTCGTCGGCGAGGGCACGGCGGCAGGAACTTTCGCTTCTTCGAGTCGGAGGGCGCGATTGCTCTTCCCGGCGGCATCGGCCACCAGGCGGGGCTCCGAGCTGCATCCGCCATGCTTGAGCTATACCAACCCGAAACGCTTGTTGCCGCCGGTCTGGCGGGAGGCCTCACACCGCACTGGACGTTGGGCCGAACCCTGCTGGCGGCCGAAGTCATCGATAGCGCCACCGGTGCGCACTATCGAACTGCCGCCGGTGAGGGTGTGGTGGTCAGCTCGCGAGTCATCGCCGGCGCCGCCGAGAAGCTTCGGCTCCATTGCGAGTTTCCCGAGGCTGACGCGGTCGATATGGAAGGCGCCGCGGTGGCTGAGATCGCCAACCGTAGCGGCGTTCGGTTTCTGGCTGCGAAGGCCATTTCCGACAACCTGGAATTCGATCTGCCCCCGCTCAACGGCTTTGTTGATGCCGAAGGCCGCTTTTGCAGCGGCCGTTTTGTGCTTTCAGCGTTCGCCCACCCCAAGTGGTGGGCGAAGATTGTCCAACTGAAGCGCATCAGCGATGTGGGGGCGCAACACCTCACCCGGCTCCTGAACCAGGTCATCAAGAGCGAGGTGCCTGCTCTTCGCGATAGAATTTCAACTGGCACTCCGAATACCAAGTCTTGACGTCATGGCGACTCGGACAGAGGCAAATCTCGAAATAAAGGCCGGCTCCATTCCCGGAACCATGCTTGCGGCGGTATATCGGGGTCGCGATGACGTCCGGCTTGAAGAAGTTCCCGTTCCGCAGATTGGGCCCGGCGAGTTGCTGCTCAGGGTTCATACCTGCGGCATCTGCGGCACCGACCTGAAGAAGATCTCGACCGGGTCGCACTCCTCGCCGCGCATTTTCGGGCACGAGACGTCCGGTATCGTGGCCGCTGTTGGCGGCGAAGTCGCCGGATTCCAGCCGGGTGACCGCGTTGTGGTTTTTCATCACATCCCGTGTGGCCAATGTTTCTACTGCCGGCGGAAGGTCTTTGCGCAGTGCCCGGTTTACAAAAAAGTCGGCGCCACCGCCGGTTTTGAGCCCTCCGGCGGAGGCTTTGCCGAATATGTGCGGGTCATGGACTGGATTGCGCCGCGGGGGGTGGTGAGGATTCCCGAGGGCGTAAGCTTTGAGCAGGCTGCGTTCCTGGAACCGGTGAATACCTGCCTGAAAGCAGTAAAGTCGCTTCGGCTTTTGCCCGGCGACACCGTCCTGGTCGTCGGTGCTGGCCCTATCGGCATCCTTCTGGCCTGGCTGGCCGGCCGCACTGGCGCCCGCGTGGTGTCTTCCGATTTGTTCGAGCAGAGGCTTAAAATGGCTGAAAAGAACGGAGTTGCTGAAACCGTGGACGCACGCTCAGAGAACCCGGTGGCGCGGCTTCGTGCCTTGACCGATGGTCGGGGCGCCGACTGCGTGATTCTTGCAGTGGCCGGCAACGCGCTCATCCGCCCCGCCATCGAGGCTGCGCGCCCGGGCGGCCAGATTCTGTTGTTTGCCCAAACCGTGCACAGCGAGGCCACGTTCGACCCCGCCACGGTATGCGTCGACGAAAAAATGCTCCTGGGTTCCTATAGCGCGTCTGTCGATCTTCAGGAGGAATCGGCGCGCCTGGTGTTCAGCGGAGAGCGGAACCTCGAGGCGCTGATAAGCCATCGCTTCCCACTCAGCAGGGCGGTGGAGGCGTTAAGATTGGCTGCCAACCCGCAGCCCGATTCCATGAAGATTGTCATTCAGCCCGCGATTTGAAAGGAAACGAATTGAACGGAAAAATGACAGCCGCCGTCCTGTACGGGAAAGAGGACGTCAAGATTGAGCGCGTGCCCATTCCGCGCGTCGGCCCCGGCGAGGTGCTGGTCAAGGTTGAGGTCGCTCTGACCTGCGGCACCGACCTGAAGGTGTACCAGCGCGGCTATCACGCGCGCATGATTGTTCCTCCCGCGCTGTTCGGACATGAGTTGGCCGGGGTGGTCGAGGAGGCTGGGTCCGGCGTCAAGCATTTCCGTAAAGGCACGCGCGTGGTGGCGCTGAATTCAGCTCCTTGCGGCATGTGCTTCTACTGTTCCAAGCACCAGGAAAACCTCTGTGAGGACCTGCTATTCAATAATGGTGCCTACGCCGAATTCATCAAGATTCCCCGCCGCATAGTTGAAGCCAACATGCTCGCCGTTCCGAGCGATGTCCCCTTCGAAGCTGCCGCCATGGTCGAGCCGCTGGCTTGCGTGCTGCGCGGGCTGCATGAGACGGCGCACGACATTGGGGACACCGTAACCGTGATTGGCGGCGGGCCCGTGGGATTGATGTTCGTTCAGGTGGCAAAGCTTTCCGGCTGCAACGTAATCGCGGTGGTCAAACGCGATGCCCAGGTCGAGGCTGCGCGCAAGATGGGCGCTGATGAAACCGTGCAGATTACGCATGTTGATCCCGTGCAGGCGGTGCGTGCCCTCACTCCTGATCGCCGCGGCTCCGATGTGGTTATCGAAGCCGTCGGCAGGCCGGAGGCGTGGGAATGGGCCGTCGAGATGGTGAGGAAGGGAGGTACGGTGAACTTTTTCGGTGGCTGCGCCAGCGGCACCAAAGTGGCGCTAGATACCAATCGCCTTCACTATTCGGAGGTGACGCTGAAAGCCAGCTTCCATCACACCCCTGAAACCGTCCGCAAAGCCTTTGCGCTGATCGCCGAAAAGAAAATCCGCTCCACCGACTACGTGACTGGAGAGGCGCCGTTGTCGCACCTCAACCAGGTGTTCCGCCACATGAACAATCGCAACGGCGACATCAAAACGGCGATCATTCCCGGGCACTAAAGTTGTGGCGCTCCGTTCGTAAGCGACTTCAGGTCCTGTCCGTACCAGTGCCGCAAGTACGGGTTGCACCACGCCATGGTTCGCGAGCGCAGCACAATGTGCCTCGCTTCGCTTCTGCTGATCTTGACCGGAGCGTCAGCCAGAACCACATCCGGATTGCCACGGCAGGCTCGCGCAGTCGCGGTCGCCATGAATAGGGGAATGGCGCAGAAGCTTCGCAGCCTGAATTGGCCTGCCGGCAGCAGTTCGATGTAGCGCAATGCGCGCCCGCAATAGGGAACCACGTCCTGCACCAGTTCTTCAATCACGGCCAGCGCCGGCTCCGATCTGCCGGGAATCAGCAGTTGCTCCCGGTTTGTGTGGTGCCGGAGCAGCAACTGCTCGGGCCAATAGCAACGGCCTTCGTGCATATCCTGTCGCACATCACGCAGAATGTTGATTTTCTGCAGCGCCAGGCCGAAAGGCACCGCGTGCTGCATCAGGCGGTCACGCACTGCGCGGCGCACCATTCCATAAATATGGAAAAGTTCCGTCAGCAGTTGGCCCACAACCCCCGCAACGTAGTAGCAGTAGCGGTTCTGATGTTCGATTGTCTCAATTGTGCTCCCCGTCCACTCGGACATGCCTTCGCACATTTCTGCGACGCAGGCATGGATGGCTGTTTGCGCAGCGGAGTCAAGCCCGCGATATCGCTCGAATACGGCATCCGGGCGCGACATGAGCTCGCGATACACCCCCGGCACGCTTTCCACGGGGAAGTCTTCCGCCTTCGATTCCCGGGTGAGGAATAAGGGAAGCCGCAGTAGTTGCGCCCGCCTCTCCGCAAGGCGGAGCGAGGAATCCTCGAAGCTGTCGGCGATTCGGCACAACAGGTACGAGAGCATCACCGCTTCGTTCAGCGGTGGTGGCAGTTCACGAATCACGACAGCAAAACTGCGGCTGACGGCGGCGAGCACTCGCCAGCAGAAATCGGCCGATGACTCGGCTTCGCCATGTGCCAGTGTAGCCACAAAACAGAATACGGTTCGCATGGGGAGCGGGGCAATCGCCCGGTTGTGGCTGCGCCGCCCGGGCCTACATTGCGCCGCGGCCGCCGCGAACTCCTGACGCCTGAGTAAGGGTGACCTCATCCATCCACAAGCGCCCCCGAATCTGGGTTTGATAAGGCCACCGCACAATGCGAACCGCAATCAGCGACGCCGTGCCGGGCGCGCGGAAGATTCCGCCGATTTCGTGCCAGTCCGTATCGCCGGCTACTTCCTCGGAGAGGAAGATTCGCTCATTCGTATAGGCGTCAAAGACAGCCAGCCGCGGGCCGTTGATGCCCTGCAGCTCGGACCGCACATCGGCGCTGATGCGGTACGACACGCCCGGCGATATGGGCACCAGTTGGTAAATCCCGGAGTCGCTGGGCGTTCCGTTCAACCGCATCGAAAGGGAGGCTCTCCCGGTCCTGCTCGTGCCCGGGTCCATCGCGACCGTGGCATCTTGAGCGCTGGCGTACCGCCAATCCAGCCCGCCATTCAGCACCGGCTGCTCGAAACGAGGGTTGACGATCAGGTTCTCGTCCGATGAGCCATAGCGGGCCAGAACGGGCGAGTAGCCGGCGAACCTTCGCCATTGCTGCTCTGCATCGGCAGCGCGTCCGCGGTTGAGCAGGAAGTCAAAATAACGCAGCGCCTCCGCCTTCTCCATGGGCAACTTGAGACTTTCAGCCGCGGACCAGACCTTTACCGCGTCCTCCGGGCGGTCTTCATAAACCGTGAGCTGGAGCAGGCTCGAATAAGCCTGGCTGACGGGTGGGATTGCATCACGCAATACCGTATCGACGCTGCCGGTGATTCGCCAGCAGAGCTGGACATACCGGTCCCAGCTGTCGGCGCTGTACTGCATCGCTGTCCGCAATTGCCGGAGCCCTTCGGCTGTGTCGCCGCGCATCAGGTTCAGGTTCGCTACATCCCAAAGCACGGCTGTATCGAAAGGGGCGGCGCGTTGTGCCCGCTCAATCGCGTTCTCCAATCGCTTGTTGTCGCCGGCCACGCTGTACGCGGTTGCCATCTCCAGCCAGTAGTCGGCCGGGTATGGATTGATGCGGGTCGCG
>JAFAIN010000117.1 GCA_019236695.1 Acidobacteriota bacterium
ACGAAGTGAGGGATCTGCATTTCGGCTTGCAATTTCGCAATTTCGCACTTCCGCAGTTTCGCACTATTGATTAATGGCCTTGCCTGAATTCAAACTCGTGCGCCCGCGTACTCTCGAGCATGCCGCCGAGTTCCTGGCGCAGCATGCGCTGACCGCCGCCGGAGATGAGGCTCCGCCGCGTCCCGCCCGCCGTTCTGGTGGCGTCGAAATCATTGCCGGTGGAACCGACCTTATCCCCAGCCTGCGCCAGCGGCTCTTCGAGCCCGAATACGTGCTTGACCTCCGCTCGGTGCCTGGCTTGCGCGGCATACGCGAACTCTCCGGCGGCGATATTGAAATCGGCGGCCTGACCACCCTGCGCGAAATCGAGCGCTCCTCAATTGTTTGCCAGCGTTATCCGGTGCTGTCTGAAGCGGTGAAGACAGTAGCATCGCCGGTCATTCGCAACATGGCCACAATCGGCGGCAACATTTGCCTCGATACGCGCTGCGTCTGGTACAACCAGTCGCAGCAATGGCGCCGCTCCTGCGGCTTCTGCATCAAGAAAGATGGCGACCTTTGCCACGTTGCTCCCGGAGGCCAGAAATGCTGGGCGGCTTTCTCCGCCGATACTCCGCCTGCGCTGCTGTGCCTGGGAGCCGAGATCGAAATTGCCTCTGCAGGCGCCATTCGTCGTGTTCCCCTGGAGAGCTTCTATACCGGCGAGGGCGAGGCGCGCATGCGGCTCGGGCGGAACGAGATTCTTACGCGGGTCATTCTTCCCGGCGCGACCGCAGGCTGTCGCGGCGCCTACCGCAAGCTGCGCATTCGCGGCTCCATCGATTATCCATTAGCCGGCGTTGCGGTTGCGCTGCGCGGGAATGACGGTATGCCGGAAGCGCGCATCGCCATTACGGGCGTTAATCCCGCGCCGGTGCTGGTGAAGAAGGCCGGCGCTCTGCTCGCGCACGGCGCCTTGTCTGGCGATTTGGTTAGTGCGGCCGCCGACCTCGCTGCTGCCGCCGCCAAGCCCCTCACCACATCGGCGCTTACGCCCGAGTACCGCCGCGAGATGGTTCGGGTGTTCACCCGCCGCGCGTTGATGGAACTAGCTGGGGCGCCTTACTGACGTGGGTCCGGCCGCCCTCGGCCGGACAAGGCGAGCCAAGCTCGCCAAATCAGCCATCGCGAACATCGGCGCGAGTCTCTGCGAACACGTGCCGCCCTCTGCGCCTACACAAGCTGCCGTTATATACTGCTGCGCTCTACCGAATGCCTGCGTTCCCGAGGCCGGGGACGAGAATCGAGGGCATGAATGCCGAAAAACGATGACGAATCCCGCGGCCGTTCTTCGCCTCAGGAACAGGAAAGCGGGTCTTCCGTATCCCGCCGCGATTTCCTGAAGATTGGTGGTCTGGCTGCCGCGGTTCCTGTGGTCGCCTCCCCCCGGCTCATCCAGGTTGGCGGCTCCGAAGTCGAAATCCACGGCCCGCACGCTGCGCAGGTCACCTTGATGGTGAATGGCAAGCGGCTGACCGCGAACCTCGAGCCGCGCGTCACCCTGCTTGACGCCTTGCGCGAGGATTTCAACATCACCGGGCCCAAGCGCGTGTGCGATCGCGGAGAGTGCGGCGCCTGCACTGTGCTGCTCGATGGAAAAGCCGTGTACTCCTGCTCCACTCTCGCCATCGATGCCCAGGGCCGGCAGATCACGACCATCGAAGGCCTCATGCAGAACGGGCAGCTCGATCCCGTGCAGGCGGCTTACGTGGAGCACGACGCCTCGCAGTGCGGCTTCTGCACTTCCGGGTTCGGGACGGCGACGGCGGCGTTCCTTCGCGAGCATCCCACCGCCACCCACGCCGAGATGGCGCGCGGCCTGGGAGGGAACTTCTGCCGCTGCGGAACCTATGTCGGCATTCGCGAGGTGGTGCGCGCTCACGCCGGCCGCGCTGCCGCGCAGAAAGGAGGCGCGTGATGCCCAGCTACGCATGGCCCCCCGAAGACCAGCGCGCCTACATCGGCAAGCGAATTTCCCGCGTCGATGGCCCCTTCAAAGTTTCCGGCCGCGCCAAGTACACCTATGACTACAACCCCAAGGGCCTGCTTTACGGCGCGGTGCTGCGCTCCCCGTATGCCAAGGCTCGCATCGTCTCCATCGACACCAGCGAAGCGGAGAAGATGCCGGGCGTAAAGTCCGTGCACATCGTCCAGGACAAAGGCACCATAATTCAGTGGGCCGGCGATGATGTGGTGGCGCTAGCCGCCGTTACCGAGGACCAGGCCGAAGACGCGCTTCGCGCCATCAAGGTTGAATGGGAACCGCTGCCGCACTTCGTGGATGATGAAAAGCAGCCGCCGGCCGGCAGCGGGAAAACTTCCGGCGCCATGAGCCAGGATGATTTCGTCGGCGCCATCAGCAACCAGATGCCGCAGGGGCAGCTCATTCGCCAGCTCACCACCGATGGCGTCTCCTTCAAAGTGGATGATGAGTTCATCAAGCAGGCAAAATCCTTCAGCGTGCCGCAGCCCATCATTGACGCGCTGCAGAAGGCGCCCTATCACCCGGAATCCGGCGATGCCCCTCGCTCTCCTTACAAGGAAGTCCGCAGCGAAACCAAGGGCGATCCTGATTCGGCATTCAAATCCGCGGAAGTCACCTCGGAAGGAGTCTATGGCGCAACCGTGATCACGCATTGCTGCATGGAGTCCCACGGCGTGGCCGCCGAGTGGCCCGATCCGGATCATCTGGTTGTCCACATTTCGACCCAAAGTGTGTCATCCATGCCGGGGCAGATTGCCGGCGGCCTGAAAGGGCAGGGCGTCAACATTGACGCAGCCAACATCCGAGTGGAGCAGCAGAATGTAGGCGGCGGGGTCGGCAGCAAGTTCCAGGCTGATCGCTGGGGCATTTACGTCCCCATGCTCTCGCGCAAGGCCGGCGGCGCGCCCGTAAAAGTCATGCTCGAGCGCGACGCCGAGCTTGCAGTGGCGGGCGCGCGGCCCTCGCACTTTGCTCGCGTCAAAGCCGCTGCCTCGCGTGACGGGCAGATCACCGCATGGGAATCGGAGGGCTGGGGCACAGGCGGCCCGGGCGGAGGCGCGGCCCCGCCGCTGCCCTACGTGTTCGACGTCCCCAACCAGCGCAATCGCTACGTCAGCGTGGCCACCAATACCGGGCCGTCGCGCGCCTGGCGCGCGCCCCAGCACCCGCAGGCTGCCGTCATCACCATGGGCGCGCTGGAAGACCTGGCCGCCAGGCTGAACATGAACCCGGTAGAGCTCATTCGCAAGAATATCGGGCTGGTGACCGAAGCGCGCCGCCAGATTTATTTGGATGAGCTCGATATCGCGGACAAAATGATGGCCTGGTCGTCGCGCTGGCATCCGCGCGGGCAGGGCGGCAACGGCAGCATGATGCAGGGGCTGGGTCTGTCGCTGCACACCTGGGGCGGCCGCGGGCACGCCAGCAATTGCGACCTCAGCATTCATCCTGATGGCTCGGTCGATATCAAAATGGGAACCCAGGACCTCGGCACCGGAACTCGGACCACGATCCTGATTGTTGCAGCCGATACGCTCGGTATTCCGATGGAGCAGATTACGCTCAATATCGGCGACAGTTCGTATCCCACTTCCGGCGGATCGGGAGGTAGCACAACCATCGGCGGCGTGAGCTCCTCAACGCGCCGCGCCGCAGTGGATGCCCGCGATGCGCTGTTTGCCAAAGTCGCGCCCGGTCTCGACACATCTCCTGAAAAGCTGGTGGCACGCGGCGGCAGGATCTTCGTGGAAGGCGACGCGTCAAAGTCGCTCACCTGGAAGCAGGCGTGCGCCAAACTCGGCGCCATGCCTATCACCGTCCAGGGCAAGAATCCTGGGCCGGAAAATCTCACCAACAGCGGTGTTGGCGGAGTGCAGATGGCCGATGTCTCGGTCGATACCGAAACCGGAATCGTGAAAGTGAACAAAATGGTGGCAGTCCAGGACTGCGGCCTGGTCATCGATTTGAAGACTGCCGAAAGCCAGGTGCTGGGCGCGCTGATCATGGGCGTGAGCTACGCGCTGTACGAAGAAAAGATTCACGATCCGACTACTGGAATTGTCCTGAACGACAACATGGAGTTCTATCGCCTGGCAGGGCTGGGCGACATTCCCGAGATGCAGGTGCACATGATGACGGGCAAGGGGTATGACGAGCGCGGGGTCATTGGCCTGGCTGAACCGCCTACCGTCTCGCCCGGCGCGGCTATCTCCAATGCGGTAGCCAACGCCATCGGCGTGCGCGTGCCTTTCATTCCGCTTACGCCTGACCGTGTTCTCGCGGCCCTTGAAGGCCAGAAAGGAGCGCAGGCATGAGGTCGTTTGAATATGCTGCTCCCAAAGCGCCCCAGCAGGCGCTGGGGCTCCTGGGCAGGAATTGGGGCGAATCGGAAATCCTGGCCGGCGGCACGGATCTGCTGGCGCTCATGAAGGATGACGTGGTGCGGCCGCGCCGGCTCGTAAACGTGAAGGCAGTGGAAGGCGCCGATCTCCATGCCCTCATGCGCAGGCAGAACGGCCTGCAGATCGGGGCGCTCGTCAGCATCGCGCGCGTGGCCGAATCGGCCGACATTCGCCAGCGCTATCCCATGCTGGCCAATGCTGCCGTGGAAGCTGCCAGCCCGCAGATACGAAACATGGCCACCATGGGCGGCAATATTTGCCAGCGCCCGCGCTGCTGGTATTTCCGCAACGGCTTTGGATTGCTCGCCGTTGATAAAAAAACGGGGAAGTCGCTGGTGCTCGAGGGCGATAATCGCTATCACGCCATTCTGGGCAATGAAGGCCCGGCATATTTCGTGAGCCCATCGAGCATCGTGCCATCGCTGGTTGCTTATGGTGCAAAGATCACGCTGGCTTCTGCCAAAGGCACGCGCGAAGTGCCGCTGGAAAAATTCTTCGTCACGCCGCGCGAGGAGAACCAGCGCGAGCATGACCTCAGGCCTGACGAGATGCTGACATTCATTTCGCTGCCGGCTCCGCCGGCGGGAGCGCGCGTGGCCCACTACGAAGTCAGGCAGAAAGCCGCCGTCGACGGGCCTCTCGCTACCTGCGCGGCGCTGCTCGAAATGAGCGGCGGCACGGTGAAGACTGCGCGCATCGTCATGGGCCACGTAGCACCGATTCCCTGGATTTCTCAGGAAGCCGCGCAGGCCATCGCCGGCAAGCCCGTGAATGAAGAAACAGCCGAGGCTGCCGGAGCCGCGGCCGTGGCGCAGGCAAAATCGCTGGGCCGCAATGGCTACAAAATCAAACTGGCGCGTGTCGCGGTAAAGCGCGCGATCCTCGCCGCCGCGCAGGGAGGCCAGGCATGATGATCCACGAGCGCTTCAACAATCAGCATCCCGACCTGTGTACCGCGCTGCGCTGGAA
>JAFAIN010000219.1 GCA_019236695.1 Acidobacteriota bacterium
GCGGCAGGCGCGGGGGCGCAGACCCGGCGCCACTATACGATCGCGGAAAACGCCGCTCCTCCCGTAAAACCCGAAGTCACACAGGCGGAAGAAGCCCTCGACCACAAAAACTATCCCGCCGCCGAGGAACTGCTGAAGAAGGCGACGGCGAGTGATCCGCAGGACTTTCGCGCGTGGTTTGACCTGGGCTTGCTTTATAACGCCACCAACCGCCGGCCGGATGCCATAGCCGCATACCGGCGATCGGTGGAAGCGGACAGCAGTTTCTTTGAGAGCAGCTTCAATCTTGGTGTTACGCTGGCGCAGGCCGGCGAGAATGCGGAGGCGGCGCGCTACCTTCGCGCCGCTACGGGGCTGAAGCCGCTTGCCGATGCCGACGAGAACCATGCCCGTGCCTGGCGTGCCCTGGGCGAAGTGCTGGCTCAGCAGAAACAGTCGCAGCCCGCAGCGGAAGCTTTCGGTGAAGCCGAAAAGCTTGCCCCGCGCGATGCTGCGCTTCATCTCTCGGCGGGCCGGGCTCTGGAGTCTGCGGGCGCGCTTGACGAAGCAGGCGAGGAGTTTCGAGCGGCGGCGGAACTCGATCCATCATCGAAAGAGGCTCTGGCCGGCATCGTCAACGTAAACATGCGCGCCCACCGGCTGCCGGAAGCAGAGGCGGCTCTGCGAAAGTTCCTGGCGGCCGATCCGCAAAACGCAACAGCGCATCTGCAACTGGGCCGCGTCCTGCTGGCCGAATCAAAGAACGATGAGGCAGCGCCGGAGCTGGAAACTGCGCTCAGGCTGCAGCCGGGCGACGTTGCCGTAGAGCGTGAACTGGCCGGGCTGCATGCTTCAGCGAAGCAGTACGACAAGGCCGCGGCCGAGTACCGCGACCTGGTGCAGCGCGATCCGCGAAATGGCGATCTTCGCTTTGCCTACGGCACGGTGCTCATGGATATGCACGACTCCGCAGCGGCCCAGCGCGAGCTGCTGGAAGCGGCCAGGCTCGCTCCCGGGGCGGATGTATTCGGCAACCTGGCGCTGGTTGCTTCCGACAACAAGGATTACGCGCTGGTGGTTCGCGTGCTCGATGCACGCAGCAAGCTGGCCCCTGAGAATGCCGGGACATTTTTTCTGCGCGCCACCGCCCTTGACCACCTGCACGAAGCCACACAGAAGCCGGAGTACCTGAAACAGGCAATCGAGAATTACAAGAAGTTTCTGGAAGCCTCCAACGGCCGCAACCCCGATAATGAATGGAAGGCGCGGCACCGGCTGATCGCTCTGGAACCGAAAAAATAAAGACGATGCGAATCGGGCTGCTCATATTCGCTCTGGTCTCCAGCCTGGCCGCAGGCCGGGCATCGGGTATTCCTGGGGGCTCAGCCGCCCAGGCGCAATCAGCAGCAGGCCTCGAGAGCATGCGCAGAAAGGCAGAGAAAGCCGAAGGGGGCGATCGTGCCCGGCTCTATGTCGAGCTTGCGCAGGTGGAAGTACAGGAAGCCGGCGCAAAGTTCACTGCGGGTGATGCTGACCGCGCCCAGGCGGAAATCAAGGATGCTGCCAATGACGCCGGCGTGGCTACGCAGGCCGCCATCGGCAGCCGCAAGCGGCTGAAGCAGACAGAAATCGCCATTCATGAACTCGCCCGCCGGCTTGACAGCATCGAACATTCATTGACGGCTGAAGACCGGCCGCCCGTGAAGGTTGCGGTGGAGCGGTTGCAAACCATGACCACGAATCTGCTGCAGGCAATGTTTAAGAAGAAATGAGCAGCCTGTTCGAATACGGCGTGAAAGCGGCCGTGCTGGCTTTCCTGGCCATCACAACTCTGGCCGTGCCGGCGCAGCGCCGCCGCGATCCGCTGACGAATCAGGAAGTCGACCAACTGCGTGAGCAGGCTCAAAACGCCGAAGAGCGCCTGAAACTGTGGATAAAGTTCACGCGTGCCCGCCTGGCCGGGCTGGAGCAGACCGGCGTAGATCCAAGTGCCGCGGCCGACCGGCCTCAGCGCATTCATGAATTGCTCGAGGACCTGGATGAAATGGCCGGCGAAATTGATGACAACATGAGCTCCTATGCCAAAGACCGCTGGGACATCAGAAAGGAACTCAAAGAAATCATCGAACTCGGTTCCGAGTATCAGATGAAGGTCAGGAGCTTGAAGGAATCTGCCGAAGCTTCCCGTGAAGCCCCAACCTATCGCTTCGTTCTGCAGGACACGACGGAAGCCTTCCACAACCTGGCGGATGATGCCCGCGAATTGCTCGACCAGCAGAACCAGCAAGCCAAAGAAAAAGACCCAGCCAAAAAACTGCGCAAGCTGGAGCGACGCTAGAGGCTGCGCTCACCATCGAGTCCCGCTTTGTGGCGCGCTGCCTGTGCGATGCCGGCGGCGTACATGGCTGCCATGGCGGCGAAGCACCAATGCGCCACGCGCAGGAACCGGACCTGCATTTCACCAATCGCCCAGCCATACAGTTGAGTGAGCTTGGCCAGGTCGGTGGGCCCGCGCTCGTCCGTGTCATCTATCCAGTGCACGATTTTTTCGAAGCCCCCGGCCCAGGTGGCGTAGGCATCCATGAAGGCGATTGCTCCAATCACCAGCAGCACCCAGCGCAGGTGCTTGCGCCGGACGGCACTTTCGGCGCGTCCATAAAAAGTGGCAATTAACATCGTGGACACAACGAACGACCCGGCATCACCTCCGAAGGTAATCAGGCAGTTAGCCTGAAACTCAGTTCGCAAGTTGCCTGCGACGACGAGGACGAGCCCAAGCGCCGACGCTGCCACCCAGAACCAGCGCTCCAATCGCCACGCTGTGTAGCCGCCAAACGCGAGCGCAGCAGCCAGCAGCAGGCCGGCAATAGGCACGCGTTCCGGAGAGTGGAGGGTAAACCAGGCAGTCGGCAACGCGGGATAGCCGCACAGCCAGGCCGTAATGGCGTGCCCGCTCTCATGCGCCCACATACGGAGCAGTTCGGCGAGGATTGGCATGGTTGCAACCACGATCCAGCCGAAGAGCAGAGCCGCCGGCGGGGCTACCGCGCGGCAGATGAGTTCATTTTTTGCTTTGCTGCGGAGTTCGCCCTGCTGCTCCTCCGTTGCCGGCGGTTCGATGATGTCCGCGACTGCCGCCAGTGCGGCCCCGGGCGCGGGTGCCGGATGCGCCGCGATATACGCCAGGTACTTCGAAAAGATTACGCCGCAGCGCAGGCATTCATCGCGCTGCAGAGGATGATCGAAATGGCACTTTGGGCATTCCATCCGCGCTGATGCACCCTAGCGTGAGGTTCGCGCGTGGTGAAAGTTACGTTCGTAAGGAGAGCCTTAGACAGCAGTGGCCTTACGGCTCGCGAGAAACGCCGCCTGCGGCGGCGGACCGGCCGAGGGCGGCCGGTCCCACGTCCCACATGGCTTTAGCGATCGAAATGTTGCGCGGTTAGCTGTTCCATGAAGCGTCGGAAGGCAGCGCCGCGATGGCTGTAACGGGCTTTTTCTTCCGGGCCGAGTTCCGCGAAGGTCCTGTCGAGTTGCGGGAGCCAGAACAGCGGATCGTACCCGAAGCCGCCGCTGCCGCGCGGAGCCGTAAGGATCGAACCGCGAGCCGCGCCCGTGAACACCTCAGGAACGCATACGCCGGAACGGGCTGCCGCAATTACGCATACAAACTGCGCGCGCCGATCGGCAACGCCCTGCATTTCGGCCAGAAGCTTTCGATTATTGGCTTCGTCACTGGCATTCCCGCCGGATCCTTGTGCAGCGTACCGTGCGGAGTGGACACCGGGTGCGCCACCAAGAGCCTCCACCTCGAGGCCCGAATCATCAGCGATGACCAGTTCTCCCGCCGCGGCAAGGCTGTAGTAAGCAGCTTTTTTGCGGGCGTTTTCGGCGAACGTAGCTCCGTCTTCCACCGGAGGCTGCAACCCGGCAAAGCCACTCAGCCCGCGCACCTCCACACCGAAAGCGGCAGCAGCACCCTGAAAGTCACGTAATTTTCCGGCGTTGGATGTGGCAACCGTGATGATCATGGGGAAGCTCTCAGCCTTAAGCTATCAGCCCTGCGCTCCGGGTTGGAGCCGGCAACTGATAGCCGGGAGCTGAGATGCGGCGTTTCCCGAGACGATGAATCCAATCACCATGGAAGTCGTGGTCTATTCCGCCCCGTGGTGCGGCGATTGCCGCGAGGCCAAGCGGTGGCTTGCGCGGCACAACATCACATTTCGC
>JAFAIN010000256.1 GCA_019236695.1 Acidobacteriota bacterium
GCCGCTGTATGCCTACGGCTTTCCTTATTTTTATTCGCCATTCTGGAACGATTCGTTCGCCTGGTCAGACCCGCAGCCTCAAACTGAGCAAGCCTACGGCAGCCAGGACTCAGCGCTGACTTCCGAAGTGATCAACCTGCGCAATCAGGTCGCGCAACTTGAAGCACAGCAGGCGGAGCGAAGCCTTCCCGCAGAACCCGCTATGCCGCCGGGGGCTCAGCCGGCCACAGCCCTGGTTTTTCGCGATGGGCGCCGCCTGGAAGTGCACAACTATGCCATTGTGGGCGAGGCGCTATGGGTGTTGAACGAATCCATGGCGACGCGCGTGGCCATGAGCGATATTGACTTGCCGGCTACCGTGAAGGCGAATGAGGAGCGGGGCGTGACCTTCCGCGTCCCAAGGCCGCAAGCTCCATAGCAAACCGCTGATTTCACCACCTTAAGCCATTTCAAACTGCTGCTCGAGAGCTTCACTCGGCTGTGTTTCCCTGGGCAACGACCTTCTGCGCCAGATTTCGTAAATCGCCGGATACACCAGCAATTCCAGCAGGAATGAACTGAAGATGCCCCCGACCATGGGCGCAGCAATGCGTTTCATTACATCCGAACCGGTGCCCGTAGCCCACATGATGGGGAACAGGCCAATGCAGGTGGTGGCAAACGTCATGAATTTGGGGCGAAGCCGGTGTGCCGCTCCGCTGACGATTGCCTCCCGCAAATCACGCAGGTTGCGCATCCTGCCCCGCCCCATGGCGTCCTTATGCGCCAGTTCGAGATAGAGCAGCATGAACACTCCGGTTTCCGCATCGATGCCGAGCAGGCCAATAATGCCAACCCATACCGCGATGCTCATGTGGTAACCCGCCAGATACAGGAACCACACCGCACCTACCGCCGAAAACGGCACGGCCAGCAGCACGATTGCCGTCTTCACTGCCGAGCGGGTGTTCATGTAGAGCAACCCGATGATGAGAGCCAGCGTGATGGGCAGGATGAGCTTGAGCCTTTCCTTTACACGCTGGATGGCCTCATACTGCCCGCTCCATGAGAGCGTGCAGCCGGCCGGGAGTTGGAGTTCCCGCTTCAGCGCGGCGTCAGCATCGGCGACATAGGCATCTGTTGCACGGCCGGCGAGGTCGATGTACACGTAGCCGGTCAAGAGACCGTTTTCATCGCGGATCATGGCGGGGCCGGTGGAAGTGTGGACGCCGGCGAGTTCTCCGAGCGGGACCTGAACCTGCCCGTCAACCGAGATCAGCACATTGCGCAGCGCCTCAAGATCGCTGCGGAAGTCGCGCAGGTAGCGCACATCCACCGGGTATCGTTCCCGGCCGATGATGGCGGTGGAAATGTTTTCACCGCCGATGGCGTTTTCCACCGCACGCTGGGCGGCCTCAACCGTCAGCCCGTAGCGCGCCAGTTGTTCGCGGTTCCAGTCAAAATCAATGTAGTGTCCTTCGGCGGTACGTTCAGCGAAGACGGTGCGGGTGCCGGGAACTTTCTGCAGGAGGCCCTCAGCCTCGGCTCCGATTCTCTCGATGGCCGCGACATCGCTGCCGGTGATCTTAAGCCCGAGCGGTGTGCGCACGCCGGTGCTCAGCATGTCAATGCGGCCCTTGATCGGCATGTTCCACGAATTGGTGACGCCGGGGATCTTCAGCGCGCGATCCATCTGCTCCACCAGTTCATCGGTCGAGATAGTGTCGGGCGTGAAATGGCGGAAGATGTTGCCGGCCCACTCCGGGGCCCAGTTCGAATACCAGGTGTGCACGCGCGGCCACTCGGAGCGCGGCTTCAGGGTGATGACGGTTTCGAGCATGGAGAGCGGCGCCGGATCGGTTGCGGTCTCGGCGCGGCCTGCCTTGCCCAGGACGTGCTCGACTTCCGGGAACTGCCGGAGAACGCGATCGCTGGCCTGCAGCAACTGCTGCGCCTGAGTAATCGAGATGCCGGGCAGGGTTGTCGGCATGTAGAGGATGACGCCTTCATCGAGCGGCGGCATGAATTCCGAACCCAGGCTCATGAAGGCGGGAATCGTAATGCCAATCAAGGCGACTGCGCCGCCGATGACAACCCACTTCCATCGCAGCGTCCAGCGGACTGCCGGCTCGTAAACGGACATGAGGGCGCGGCTGACGGGATGTTTTTCTTCCGACTTGATCTCACCAATCAGAAGGGCATTGGCCAGCCGGCAGAGCCATGCGGGCTGAAATTCGAACCGGCGCACGCGGGTGAGCAGCAGCCGCAGCGCGGGATCGAGGGTGATGGCAAGCAGCGCGGCTACCACCATCGCCATGGATTTCGTGAGAGCCAGCGGCTTGAACATGCGGCCTTCCTGGGCCTCGAGCGTCAGCACCGGGAGGAATGA
Organism: Acidobacteriota bacterium; assembly: GCA_019236695.1. Classification (GTDB taxonomy): domain Bacteria; phylum Acidobacteriota; class Terriglobia; order Terriglobales; family Acidobacteriaceae; genus JAFAIN01. The sequence goes on from JAFAIN010000256.1 coordinate 2,369, forward strand.
AACGGCCAGCACCAGCAGCGCGAAGAAGGTGGGACCGGCAACTTCCTTTACGGCGCCGAGCACCACTTCGCGATAGTTTCGGGGGTCGCCGCTGCGCTGCCAAAGCTCCAGCTTTTTGTGGGTTTGCTCGACGACGATGATGGAAGCATCGATGAGTTCGCTGAATGCGATCGCGACCCCGGCCAGCGACATGATGTTGGCGCTGATGCCCATCAGCCGGAAAGGAATGAACGAGAGCAGTACCGCGACCGGCATGGTGACGATGGGGATAGCCGCGCTCGGAAAGTGCCACAGGAACACCAGGATGATCAGCACTACCGTGATCACGACCTCAATGATGGTGACCTTCACGTTGCTGATGGCGCGGTGGATGAGTTGCGAGCGGTCATAAACCGGCACGATCTTTACGCCTTGGGGCAAGCCAGGCTCGATTTCGCGGATCTTCTGCTTCACGCGATCGATAACGTTGAGCGCGTTTTCGCCGCTGCGCATCACCACAATCCCGGAGACCGCCTCGCCCTTGCCGTCGAGATCGGCGAGGCCGCGCCGCAGGTCAGGGCCCATCACTACCTGGCCGATATCCTTCACGCGCACGGGTGAGCCGGTCTGGCTCATCGAAACCACGATGTTGCCGAAATCGTCGAGCGATTTTGCATACCCGCGCCCGCGCACCATGTATTCGGTGCCGCCGAATTCAATCACTCTGCCGGCGGCCTCGTTGTTGCCGCCGCGAACCGCCTCGACCACTCGCGCGATGGAAATGCCATAGGCCTTCAGGCGGTTGGGATCAACATTTACCTGGTATTCGCGAACAAAGCCGCCCACCGGCGCAACCTCGGCTACGCCCGGCACCGCGCGCAAGTGGTAGCGCAAGTACCAATCCTGCAGCGAACGGAGTTCGGCCAGGCTGTGCCGGCCCGAAGAATCGACCAGCGCATACTGGTACACCCAGCCGAGGCCGGTAGCATCGGGCCCGAGTTCGGTCTTTACGCCCTCGGGCAGCCGCGACATTGCGCCCGACAAGTACTCGAGCGTGCGGGAGCGCGCCCAATACAGGTCGGTGCCCTCATCGAAAATCACATAGACGTAGGAGTAGCCGAAATCGGAGATGCCGCGCACGGTCTTGACGTGCGGTGCGCCCAGCATGGCGGTGACGATGGGAAACGTGACCTGATCTTCAATAACGTCAGGGCTTCGCTCCCAGCGGCTGTAGATGATGACTTGCGTGTCGCCGGTATCGGGGATGGCGTCAAGCGGCACCGTGGTCAGGGACCACCAGCCCGCAAGGCACAGCGCGGCCACCGCGGCAAACACAAGCATCTTGTGCCTGACCGAGAAATCGATGATGCGATCGATCATTTGGGGTTATGGTGACAGGCCGCGGAGCAAAATGGGTTGCGCCAGCGCAAACTGTCGCGCCCAGTATTTGCTCCGGATTCACAGCGGAGCCTCGGGGTTTCTCGGCGTTATTTCTGGCTGACCGCCAGGGCTACGCGCTCGGCCATGTTCTTCCACGCATCGGCCTGTTCCGGGTTGCCGGCTGCGCGGCTAACGGCGGAGCAACTGGTATACATCTCCTTCAATTCGGCCGGAGAAATATCGGATGAGCGGCTCTCGTTCACGGCGCGCTCACAGAAAGTGCTGGCTTTCTTTGCATCGCCCGACTGGAAATCTGCGGCCGCATCGCCGAGCAATGCCTTGGCGATGCTGGTGGACATGGATTTCTCCATCTCCGGACTGGCGGCGACCACCTTCTGGCGGAAGAAGATGGTGATGGCACGGTTAAACATCGCCTGGGCGCCAGCAAAGTCTTTTCTCTTCAGGTACAGCCCGCCCAACTCCTCGGCCGTGCGCCCGACCAGAGGACTGCCAACGTGCTCGGAATCGTACATCGCTATGGCTTTCTTCAGGTATCCCTCAGCTTCCTCGAACTGTTGCTGCTTCATTCGAATGTGGCCGAGCTGGGTGGCTTCTTCCGCGATCTGGATATGGGAGTCGGGGCTTTCCTTTTCGAGCAGTTCGAGGTTCTTTTTGTAGAGCTGCGCCGCGCGCTCGAGGTTGCCGGCATTCACCAGCGCCTGTGCTTCGTTGCGATTCAGGTCATAGAGCTTCTGCGAGGCGCCGTTCAACGCATCCTGAGGGAAGCTGATCTGAACCTCGGTGGAAGCAGCTACCGCGTTGCCGTCGCGAGCGAAGGGTTTATAGCGATACATCTCAACGCAGCGAAGCGCGGCGTTGCGCAGCGGGCCGGGGCCGGAGACAACGCCAGTGCCCCTGACGAGCCCCGCCTCGGTAATCAGCAGCTTGATTTTTACGCTTCCAGCGATGCCCATTTCCTTTGCCGAGCTGGGGTAAGCACAGGGTGAATGAGGCTCGAGGTTGAGGGACGCAACCGCGGGATCCACCGGCATGGCCGATTCGAAAGACGGCAATTGCGCTTTCTGCGCGCCGGCGGGCTGGGCTGGAGCCGGATTGAGCAGTTGCGCGGACGCGGCACCGGTGATCAGCAGCCCGGCTACCAGGGCTGTTCCAGCCCGCCAGAGGCGCGCGAGCAAGTTGCCGTTCTTAAGAGGCATAAGAGCGTTCATTGTGCTCCTCCAGGCATCTTGTGGTGGTCCATGTGGCCGGCGGTGGGGGCGCCTTGAGAACTCCGCCGGGCAGAATCGGTGTCACTGCCGTCCATGTGCGACATCCCCGGCATATCGTGGGCGTGTTCGCTCATCGTTTTCGGGCCCTTGGCTTCCGCATTCTTCATTGCCAATTGCCTGGTTGCAGAGGTTGAGCGCGGCGCGGCGGGCCGGGAGCCGGGATGCAAGCGCGCCTCGGAATCGACCAGGAACGTGCCGGATGAGACAACTTCTTCGCCCTCGCGGAGGCCGCTCAGCACCTGGACGCGGTCGCCCATACGCCACCCGGTCATGATTTCCCGCGGCTCGACCCCATTCGGGCCTTTGACATAAACACGGCCGGCAGCGCCGGAATCAATGACCGCATCTGCGGGAACGGTGAGGCCCGCGGGCATGGCGAGGGGCAACTGGACATTCACGAACATGTCAGGCCGGAGCGCGAACCCGGGGTTATCCACCTCAAGGCGCAGCTTCAGGCTGCGGGTAGCGGGGTCCACCTCGGGAAGCGAGTCGCTGACGCGCGCGGTGAAGCTCTGGCCCGTATCGGGGAGCGTAACCCGCGCCAGGCTTCCCCGGCGAATGAGTTGCGCTTCACGGCCGAACATGTCAGCCACCACCCAGACGTGGCTGAGGTCGGCAATCTTGTAGAACTCGGTGAAACGGTCGAAGCGCAGGCCCGGACTGATGCTGCGGGCAAGGATGAACCCATCCGCAGGAGAGACGACGTAAATATCCTCGGGGACTTTCCGGTTGTTGGTGATTTCCCGGATCTGGAAATCGCTCATGCCGAGAGTGCGGAGGCGATCCGCCCAGTTCTGCACGCCGGCCACGCCAGCGGTTCCCGCCGGGCTGCTTTCCTTCAATGCTGCCGACTGCTGGGTGCGCTCGCTGGCTGAAAGATAGCCGCCTGCAATTGTAAGAAACTCGGGAGAGTAAAGGGTGGCGAGGCGCTGGTCCTTGCTCACGTGATTGCCGACAGCATCCTCGCGAGTGTCTTTGACGAAGCCTTCGGCACCGGAATTGACGCGGTAAACCCGGGTTTCGTCAGGCACCACACGGCCCAGCAACCTTACGTCCTGCGGTCCAGAGGTTTTTTCGACCCGGGCCATGCGGATGCCAAGCGCCTGCTGGGCATCGGCGCTTAACTGCACTCCGGCATGGGCGCTGCTTTCATTTGCGCGGCTCGCTGCGTCATCCGGCTCTGCACCGAGGGCGGCGGCATAGACAGGGACGAGTTTCATGCCGCAATCCGGCGCAATGCCCGGCTTCGACGACTTGTAATCCGGATGCATGGGATCTACATAGTAGAGGACGCGGCGCGCCGTGGATGCCCTGGCGGTGGGACGATAGTGCGCGGCCACAAAGACCAGCAGCATTGCCGCAAGCGCGGGAAATGCGATAAGTCTGGTTCGGGACATTGGCAACCTCAAGCTCCGGTCAACTTCGCTCATTCGGGATCAGCAGGATTCCACCCTCTGCTAGCGGTTCCCGCCAGCAGGCGCCGGCGCGGGCTCGGCCGCTGCAGCCGCCGCGGCCTGCGGTCTTGCAAAGAGCGCGTCGGGAAGGATGGGATTGATGGCGACATCGGTCAGCACGATTTTTTCGGACAAGGCGCTCAGCCCCTGTGCCGGGCGATTCAGCAGAACCCGGGTCTCCAGCAGAAACGGGATCATGAGGCCGTGCATCTCGCGATAATCGCGGAAGTACACTTCCACCGGGTGATAGGCGCCATCCAGACGCCGTGGCGTGCCTTCCATCTTGCTTTCCAGGAAAGTCTCCGCGTCAACCCAGATGTGCTGCGACTGGCCGTTCTTGAACGTCACTTTGATCTTGAAGGCGTCGCGGTCCTCTACTTTTTCCATGCCCACGAGCTCGATCTTCGAACCTTTTGCGGCGTAATCCACCAGCGGGCCATCCAGGTCTGACTGCATGGAGGCGGCTTTGAGCTCCTCCTGGGTATAGGGCTCAACGTCGAGCCGGTTCAAATAGGGACGCAGCTTCCAGCCGTTGGCGCCGTCATAGACCTGCACAGCGGTTTTGCCGGCAAACTGCAACTCAACCCTCTGCTTGCGCGAGCGCTTCAGCTTCATGACAAACGGCAGTTGCAC
>JAFAIN010000312.1 GCA_019236695.1 Acidobacteriota bacterium
TCCTTGTGCAGCGCAATGGCCGGTTTTATTCCGTGTTTCTGAAGACGCTCGGCCAGGATTTGTCATTCCGAGCCGCCGAGGCGAGGGATCTGCTGTTTTGCGCGCTTCACCCTTGACCGCGCGGTCCCGCGCCGCGCTCCAACTTCACACCTTTCGCCGGCGAGGAGGGGAGAGGCAATGCATGAGCTGCCGCAACGATGTTGAAGGCAAGGGTGGTCTTGCCGACCACGCAACAGGTATATCGGCGCCCTCGCACTAAAACAAAAGGGCAGCTATCGCTGCCCTTCGTATTGCCGATTACTGCAGTTACTTGCGCAGGCGGGCGATGAATCCGCTCACCAACGATCCTGCCCCGATCAGACCCATAAGCGGGAGCGGAGAGGCTGTTTGAGGCAGCGCGCCGCCCTTCGCCTTCTTGTGATCTGCTTTCTGGTCTGCATCCGGAGTGGCCGCCTGATCCGTGGTCGCGGTGCCGGATTGCGGTGTCGCGGCGCCGGATTGCGGTGTCGCAGGAGTTGCGCTCTGAGCGGTGGGGTCTTGCTCCGGATCGGCGGGCCCATCAGGCGGCTTGGTTGAGCTGCTGGGTGGGGTCGCCGTGCTGGCCGGCGGAGTTGAGCCTTGCGGCATCCCCGACGAACAGGTATCCGAAATCTTCTGCACGTCCGTCACGTTCAGCGACGACTGGCCGCTCGAGTTGGAACTGGTAGCCGAGCTTCCAGAGTTGCCCGTGATCTGCACTTCTTTGTTGAGGTTGTCGTTCAGCTTGGAAGTGTCGCCGGTAAGCTGAAACATGCGGCCATCATCGGCGCGCAAGGTGAAGCTGCCGCTCTGGCCCTGCAGGCAGCCGCGAATGCCATTCTCAGCACTCGATCCGCTTACGGCGCCGCTCTGCGGCATCGCTCCGGTTGTGCTCTGCGTGCTGCTCTGGCTGGCGCTGCTCTGCGTTGAGCTGCTCTGCGAATTCATGTCGCTGGGGCCTGACGGCGGCAGCGAACTGCCGGTGCTGGTGCTGCTCGAGGCCGGAGGCTGGGTGCTGTCCGGAGGCTTGGTGCTCGCCGGGGGCACGCTTCCTGACTGCGGCATGGAACCTGAGCTGCTGCAGGAAGCCGAAACGTCCTGCACATTGTTCACGTTTATTGTTCCGCCATTGCCGTTGCCGGTTGTGGCGGTTGCGGTTGCGGTGGTCCCGTTGCTCTGGGCCGAAACAGCCGTGGATTCGCTGGAGCCGGTTACGGCAACGGTGTGGCCGCTGTAGTTGCCCCAGTTGCTGTCGTCGCCTTTCAGTTTCCAGGTTTGTCCGTTGGCATCAGCCAGCGTCCAGTTATCATGGGAGCCGCTCAAGCAGCCCTGTACGGTGGTTTGATTACTCGATCCTGGGTTGCTGCTGGTCGCCTGGGGCGATCCGGCCGTGGTGCTCTGCGCCACCGCCATGGCGCCCCCCAACAGCAGGCCCAACCCTAAAGTCAATGCTTTGTTCATTCCAACTCCTCCGAGAACCGCCCTTCGCTTGATGTGAAGGGCCGGGTAGGCTCGCGAAGCCCGTCGCCGCCCGCATTCCTTACCGCTGAGCGAGAAGGAATTGCCGGGCCCGGCGTGCCCGCAGATACACCGCTCCCCTTCGAGGGGCGCGACTCAGGGTGGTTAGAAGTTGGTTACTGTTGGCGGGTTTGCCATTCGTTTCTGGTTAATATGACCGAGCTGGATGAGCTGTTTATGCGTGCGGCGGTCGAGCAGGCCCGGCTGGCTCAGGCTGAGGGAGAAGTGCCGGTGGGGGCCATCGTGGTTTCCGAAGGCGCCATTCTGGCCCGCGGCCACAATCGCGTCATCCAGGCCCATGATCCCACCGCCCACGCCGAAATTGTGGCCTTGCGCCGGGCAGCCCGGAAATTGGGGAATTACCGCCTGACCGGCTGCGAGCTGTACACCACCATTGAGCCCTGCGCCATGTGCGTAGGAGCCCTGGTCCATGCGCGAATCGCCCGCCTGGTTTATGGAGCCGCTGATCCTAAGGCCGGAGCAGTGCGTTCCGCAACCCCGTTAATCAATGGCCCGTGGGCCAACCATCAGATTTCGATTTCAGCCGGCACTCTGGCCGGAGAATGCGCTGAACTGCTCCTGGATTTTTTTCGCAAGCGGAGATGAAGGCCCTATCCGCCAGTTCCTTTCCCGAACAACCCGCCGTTCCGCCGCAACACTCCTCGGGTAAGGTTCG
>JAFAIN010000055.1 GCA_019236695.1 Acidobacteriota bacterium
GGCGGATTTTTGACGGCGATGGGCCTGGCGCACGACTCCGACATCTTCAAGGCAGGTGTAGACCTGCATGGGGTGCATGACTGGTCCGTACGGCAGAACCGCATCGGCAGCGGCGCCGGAGCGCCGGATGAAAAGGAAGCGACCGAACTGGCGTTCCGGTCATCTCCCGACTCAGCGATTGCTACGTGGCGTTCCCCCGTCCTCATAATCCAGGGCGATGATGACCGCAATGTGCAATTCAACCAGAGCGTTGACCTGGTGCAGCGCCTGCGGGCGCAACACGTGCCATTCGAGCAGATGGTGTTTCCTGACGAGATTCATGGCTTCCTGCTGTGGCACAACTGGATGCATGCCTACGACGCCGGCGAACGCTTCTTCCAGCGCATCCTGGTGAACGGCGAAAAGCTGCCGCCGCCGGAATAGCTCCTGCCCTTTGTGTTCCTTTGTGGCCTTTGTGGTTCACGCGTTGGGGCGCGACTTTTTTTGCCACTTTTAGGAAGGCAAGTGCGTCAGAATAGAGCCATGCTCATTCGCAAAGAGGCCGGCATTCCGCCGTCGGAAATCACGCCGCTAACGCTGTACCTCAACCGCCGCCGCTTTATCGAGGGCGCGGCCGCCGGGGCAGCTCTGCTGGCCGCGCCGCGGCTCGGGCGCGCCGATACCGCACCTGCAAAGCTGCAGTTCACGAAGAGCAGCATTTCCACTTCCGAGAAGCAGACGCCGCTTCAGGACATCACGCACTACAACAATTACTACGAGTTCAACACCGACAAGGAGAGCCCCGCGTCGCTGGCAAAGGACTTTCATACCCGCCCATGGACGGTGAAGGTTGAAGGCCTGGTAAGCAAACCCGGGACATTCGATATCGACGAGATCCTGAAGCAGAACCCTCTCGAGGAGCGCGTGTATCGCCACCGCTGCGTGGAAGCCTGGAGCATGGTTATACCGTGGATCGGCTTCCCTCTTGCGAATCTGTTGAAGCAGGTGCAGCCGGCGCCCAAGGCTAGCTTCGTTCAGTTCACCACGATTTACGATCCCAAGCAGATGCCCGGCCAGCGCGGGCGAGTGCTCGATTGGCCGTACGTGGAGGGGCTGCGGCTCGATGAGGCCATGCACCCGCTGACGCTTCTGGCTGTGGGGTTGTACGGCGCCGTTCTGCCCAACCAGGATGGCGCCCCCATCCGCCTGGTGGTTCCGTGGAAGTACGGCTTCAAGAGCATCAAGGGCATCGTCAACATCAAACTGGTGGATAAGCAGCCTGAGAACACGTGGTACCGGCAGGCGCCTTCCGAATACGGCTTTTACTCCAACGTCAATCCGAATCGCGATCACCCCCGCTGGAGCCAGAAAACCGAACGCCGGCTGGATGGCAGCGGCTTCCTCGGCGCCGGCCGCCGCATCCCCACGCAGATGTTCAACGGCTATGCCGAGCAGGTCGCCTCGATGTACAGCGGCATGGACCTCATCAGGAACTTCTAACCGCTGCGCAGCCGGCTTTGGCCATGCAGCCATTTAGCCATTCAGCGGTTTCGGCGTACACTCTCTTTGCTCATGGAACGGATACTGGTTATTGACGACGACGTGGACTTGTGCGAACTGGTGCAGCAGTACCTGAAAGGCGAGGGCTTCCAGGTGGAAACGGTGCACGACGGCGCGCATGGTCTGCAGCGTGCACTGGAAGGCGATTTTGCCCTGGTGGTGCTCGACGTCATGCTGCCCGGCATGGGCGGGCTCGACGTTTTGCGCAGCCTGCGCCAGCGCTCGCGGGTTCCGGTACTGATCCTGACGGCGCGCGGCGAAGATGTGGACCGAATCGTGGGGCTGGAAATCGGGGCCGACGACTACCTGGCAAAGCCCTTCAACCCGCGCGAGCTGCTGGCCCGCATCCGGGCAGTGCTGCGGCGCTCCGATGGAGGGCGCTCGCATGAGCTCGGCCGAATTACGGTTGGCGATGTGGAAATGGATCTCGGCGCGCACACCGTCCGGCGCAATGGCGACCTGGTTGATTTGACGGCCGTGGAGTTCAGCCTGCTCGAGCGCATCCTGCGTTCCGCCGGCAATGTGGTGACCCGCGAGACCCTGGCCCAGGAGGTGCTGGGGCGCAAGTTCGTGGCCTGGGACCGCTCGCTTGACGTCCATGTGAGCAAGCTGCGGAAGAAACTCGGGGAGCGGGTGGCGGATCGCGAACGCATCAAGACGGTTCGCGGTGTGGGCTACATCTACACCACGCCGGGCATGGCGGGTGAGGCAGGGTAATGAGCGGGTAGCGGGTATCGGGAGGCGGGTATCGGGTAGCGGGTAGCGGGTAAAGAAACCTCAAATTTGCGTAATGTTGTGATTCTTAAGTTTAAGAGCAACAAAATGCGCGTACATCTAGGCTCAATGCGCAGCCTGTTTCTAAAGATTTTTCTCGCATTCTGGCTGACCGCCGTTCTGGTGGAACTGGCGCTGGTGCTGGCCTGGAGCCTGGAGCCCGAGCAGGTGGTGCAGCGCTGGCGCTCTCTCACCGGTGACGCGCTGGCGATTTACGCCACATCAGCCGCGCAGATCGCCGAAAAGGAAGGGCCGCGCCCGCTGGCCGCCTACCTTGACCGGCTGCACAGCAATTATCGGATCCATGCCGTTCTTCTGGATGCGGAGGGCAATCCACTCAACGGCAGCGTGACGGCTGAGGAACGCAAGCTGGCGCTTTCAGCTCAAACCACCGGCTCGCCTGAACTCCTTATCAAGAGCCGCCAGGCAATCGGGGCGCAGCGGGCCACCGGCCCCTCCGGCAAAGCCTACATCCTGGTGGCCGAACTCCCGCGCCGCTCGGTTGGTCCCTTCAGCGGTCCGTTCAGCCGGCAGGCCCGCAACTGGACCATCGCCCTCCTGGTCTCCGGCCTCATCTGTTACCTGCTGACGCGCTATCTAACGGGTCCGGTATTGCGGCTGCGGCTGGCTGCACGCCACATTGCCGCCGGCGATTTGAGCGCGCGCGCGCCCGATAAGCTGGGGCGCCGCCATGACGAGCTTGGGGAACTGGTGCGCGACTTCAACGAAATGGCGTTTCGCATCGAGGAGCTGGTGCGCTCGCAGCAGCAGCTCATCCGCGATATTTCGCACGAGCTGCGCTCGCCACTCGCCCGCCTTACGATGGCGCTGGGCCTTGCCCGCGACCGCCAGGGCGCCGAATCGCATGCCGCGCTGGATCGCATTGAGCGCGAAGCCGAGCGCCTGAACGAGATGATTGGCCGCCTGCTGGTTCTTGCGCGCATCCAGGCGGCTACGGCGCCCCCTGAGAAAACGCCCGTATCGCTGGCCACCGTGGTCAGCGACGTGGCCGAGGATGCTGAGTTTGAAGCGCAGGGGCGCGGCTGCAACGTGATCTGCACGGTGAAGAGCGATTGCGTGGTGATGGGCAGCCAGGACCTGCTCCGCAGCGCCGTGGAAAACGTAGTGCGCAACGCTCTGCGCTACACCGTGCCCCATAGCGCGGTCGAAATTACGCTGGAGTGCAACAACGGCGGCCCGGCTTGCATTCTGGTTCGCGACCACGGGCCTGGAATCCCCGAACCCGAGTTGACCAAGGTTTTCCGGCCGTTCTACCGGGTGGCTTCGGCGCGCGATCGGCAGAGCGGCGGCACGGGTATCGGCCTGGCCATTGCCGAGGGCGCCATGCGCCTCCACGGCGGATCCGTAAAGGCCGCGAATGCCAACGGCGGAGGGCTGGAGGTAACGTTCTCGGTTCCGGTGAAGAACGGCGCGTCAGGATAGATTGCCCGCTTTGGGCCTTGGAGAATCGACCGAATCCTGCGCCTCTTCCGGGATCGGTGCCGATGGCAGGCAGCCGAGGCGAACCAGATTCCGTTTAGCGAGGTGCGCCAACGCGGTGCCGGCCACCAGGCCGACTACGTAGCCATAGGGAAGCCCAACACACATCAGGGCGGTGAGCAGCACAACCGCGAGCGCGCTGCGCGAGCTGGCGGTGTCGCGCACCAGGAGCGCCAGGTTTACGCCTTCGATAAATAGAATGACGCCCAGCACCGGCAACGGGAACAGATACAGGGCGGTTCCAAAAGCGCGGCTGAAGAACAATCCCAGTATGAGGTAAATCGAACCATAAATGAGCACCGAGCCGCCGGTGCGCGCGCCGAAAGTGTAGTGCCCCACCATGCCTCCGGATCCATGGCAGGTCGGAATGCCGCTGAAGAACGGGTTCACCAGGTTCATGAGCGAATAGGTCAGCCCGATCTTGCGCACCGTCAGTTGTTTTGCGGGAAACAGGTCTTCGGCGACCTGCCGGGTTGCCAGTATGGAATTACCCAGCGAAAGCGGAATCTGCGGCAGCGCCAGCAGCACGAAGCCCTGCCACACGGCGCTGTGCGAAGGCACGTTCAACCGCGGCAGGCTGATTCCGAAGCCGTGGACGAGATCAGCGGCATGAATTTTGAAGATACACGCATAAACGATTCCCAGGCCGATGATGAGAGCAGCCGGAGGAAATTTTCTGTTTCCGAGCAGAGCCACCGCCACAGCGAAGGCCACAGCGGCGAGGATGTATCCGGCACGGCCCTCGGCGGGCACATAGTCACGCAGCGCAATCAGCGCAAGCTGAATGCCCAGGCCGAGCTGGATGCCGCGAATCACCACCCTGGGCACAACCCGCGCCAGCCAGTCAATAGCGCCGGTGACGGACAGCAGGAGCATCACCATGCCGATTGCCAGGCCGGCGCCGAACAGAATGCTTCCGGAGATTTTCTGCGCAATCACCAGCACCGCCATGGCCTTCAGCGGCTGCGCGGGCATGGGTATGCCATACATCAGGCCGGTGAGCACCTGCATGAGACCAAACATGATCAGGGCACTCGCGACATCGAGGTGGGCGGCCAGGATGATGCCTGTAACCAGGGCGAAATCGGTGCCGATATCGCCAAACGCGCCGGAAAACTCATTGCGATCAAAGCGGATGGGCATGGGAGAAGGCTTTACGTCAGCACCTCCCACGGGCCGGCCGGCAATTCAGCCAGATGGATTCCATTCCCGATCAAAACTACCAGAATCATTGGCCTTGGACTCCGAATCCTTACCCCACGAAGCCCCTGGAACTGGACGGCGAATCGAACACCGGGGTGTAGCGGGGCGCGCGGCGGTTGGATCTGCGTGCGATGTCGCGCTGTAAGCACTGTGGGGGTCCTTCGCCCGCCGTGGCGGGCTCAGGATGACAGTGATTTTTTTGCTGAGTGATTGGAACCAGCATGGGCCAGGCAGTTTCTGCTCGTACACCGGCGGCTTCTCTGCCGTGGGTGCTCAGGATGACAGAGCGGGTTATGGGTACAGCAGCTTTTGTATTGCTCTAGCCCGAATCCATCGGCCTCCCCTCGTCATCTCTTACTGCCATGGCAGCTCTGAATTTCTTATCTGACGGCCCGATTTTTTCAGCGGAAGCCGGCTCCGGCGCGGCTGAAACCCTGAAAACCGATTCGCTGCTCGACGCATATTCGCGGGCGGTGATTGCGGCTTCGGAGAAGGTTAGCCCGGCGGTAGTGAATGTTGAGGTGAGGCAGCGGCGGGGGCCGCAGGGCGGCGGCTCCGGATTCATTTTCACGCCAGACGGGTTCATCCTCACCAACAGCCACGTGGTGCACCGGGCGAGCGCGATTGAAGTTGTGCTCTCCGATGGCCGGCGATGTCCGGCCACGCTGATTGGCGACGATCCGGCCAGCGATCTCGCCACCATCCGGGTGGATGCGCCGTCGCTCGCGGTGGCCGAGCTTGGAGATTCGGGCAGCATTCGAGTGGGTCAGTTGGTCCTCGCAATCGGCAACCCTTACGGATTCCAGCACACGGTAACCACGGGGGTGGTGAGCGCGCTGGGGCGCAACCTGCGCTCGCGCTCGGGCCAAATCATGCAGGACATTATTCAAACCGACGCCGCGCTCAACCCCGGCAACTCGGGAGGCCCTCTGGTCAGCTCGTCGGGGAAGGTTATCGGAGTCAACACGGCGACAATTTTGCCGGCGCAGGGCCTGTGCTTCGCCATCGGCATCAATACCGCCAAATTCGTGGCGGGCCGGCTGATTCGCGACGGGCGCATTCGCCGCAGCTACATAGGCGTGATCGGGCAGACGGTGCCGCTGCAGCGGCAACTGGTGCGCTACCACGGCCTTGGGCAGGACCGCGCAGTGCTGGTGATATCGGTGGAACCGGGCAGCCCGGCGGCGGCAGCCGGCATTCTAAGCCGCGACCTGATCGTGAGCTGCGAGGGTTCGCCGATCACCGGCATCGACGACCTGCAAAAGCTGCTCACCGACGCGAGAATCGGCATTGCGACTACGTTTGTCGTGCTGCGCGGCGCCCAGAAGCTGGAGCCGAAGGTGGCGGCGGTGGAAGCGCGGGAAAACGTGAACTGAGAACACAATAAGCCTGCTCCCACGCTAGCCGCGGCGGGGGCCGGCGTTGCGGATGTCGCTACTGACTTCGAACTTCTCAAAGTTCTTCACGAACTGCGCCGAGAGTTCGGCTGCCTTCTGATCGTATGCGGCCTTGTCGGCCCACATGTCGCGAGGCATGAGGAGGCCGGAGGGAACATCGGGAACGGACCTGGGAAGGCTGAAGCCGAAGCTCGATTCATTGTGAAATTCGGCGCCATCCAGCCGCCCATCTACGATGGCCCGGACCATGGCCCGGGTGAAGCGCAAATCGATGCGGGAGCCCACGCCAAAGGGGCCCTTATGCCAGCCCGTATTCACCAGCCAGCATTGCGCGCCGTGCTGCTCGAGGCGGCGGCCCAGCATCTCGGCATAAACCCGGGGGCGCAGCGGCAGGAACGGGGAACCGAAGCAGGTGGAAAAAGTAGCCTGCGGCTCGGTTACGCCGGCCTCGGTGCCGGCGACTTTGGCGGTATAGCCGGAGAGGAAGTGGTACATGGCCTGCTCGCGGGAAAGGCGCGAAACCGGCGGCAGCACGCCAAACGCATCGGCGGTCAGAAACACCACATGCTTCGGATGCCCGCCGATTCCCGGAATCACGGCATTGTCAATGAAGTCCACGGGGTAGGCGGCGCGAGTATTTTCCGTAATGCTCTGGTCATCATAATCAGGCACGTGAGTTTCCGGATTGATGGCCACATTCTCCAGCACGCAGCCAAAACGGATGGCGTTATAGATCTGCGGCTCCTTTTCCTTTGAAAGCTTGATGCACTTGGCATAACAGCCGCCCTCAAAATTGAAAATGCCGGCCGGGCTCCAGCCGTGCTCGTCATCGCCAATGAGGCGCCGCTGGGGATCGGCGGACAGCGTGGTCTTGCCGGTGCCGCTCAACCCGAAGAACAGCGCGGTGACTCCATCGCTTCCGATGTTGGCGGAGCAATGCATGGGAAACACATCGCGCTGCGGAAGCAGGTAGTTCATGACGCCAAAAATCGATTTCTTCATCTCCCCGGCGTATCGCGTGCCGCCGATGACAACCAGCCCGCGGGAAAAATTCACCAGGATGAAAGCCTCGGTGCGGGTGCCGTCCCGCTCAGGGACGGCTTTGAACTCGGGGGCAGCCACTACCGTGAACTCAGGGTTGTGGAGGCGCGCCTCGGCCTGCACCGGCCGCACGAACAACTGCCGGGCGAACAGGTTGTGCCAGGCGAGTTCATTCACCACGCGGATGGGCAAACGGTAGGTAGCGTCAGCGCCGGCATAGAGGTCCTGGACGAACAGCTCACGCCCGCGCAGGTAGTCGAGCACCCGCTGATAGATTGCGTCAAATTTCTCGGGCTCGAAAGGCTGGTTTACGGCGCCCCAGTGGACCAGGTTTTCGCTGGAGCTGTCGCGAACCGTGAACTTGTCCTTCGGGGTGCGGCCGGTGTGCTTGCCGGTATAGCCGACCACCGCGCCATTGGACGCCAGGCGGCATTCATTACGGCGAATAGCGTGCTCGACCAGAGCGCCTTCGCACAGGTTGCGATGCACTCCGGAACGGCTGATCAGTTCGGTGATTTCGCCGGTTTCAATCTGCGTGGCCATGGCTCGATCCTCCCCTTGCCGCAAGCGCCAAACTTGTTATTCTGCCTGATGAAGTGCCGGTTTCCAAGCCAAAGCCAGCCAAGCCTGCTTACCTGGCAGCGGGAGAGGCGGAGGCACGGAGCAGCTCACATTTTCCTGAGCAGATCGAGCCAGCGCTGCCAACCCTGATCGCAGGCCGCCTTGTTGGCAGGATTGGTATTCGAGGGATCGACGCCCATGCGCATGAAGCCATGCCCCGCGCCTTCGTAAGTTACGGGGTCATATTTTTTCCCGGCGGCCTGCATGGCCTGCTGCGCCTGGGGAATGGTGGCATCCACGCGAGCGTCGTTGCCGGCGTAGAAGCCGTACACGGGCGCGGTAATGCGCGACACGTCGTCGGGACCGGTGCCGTAAAAGACGAATGCAGCTTTCAGGTCTGCGCGGCTGGTGGCAAAGCGGAACGATTGAGAGCCTCCCCAGCAAAAGCCCGCAACCGCCAGTTTTCCGTTGGAGGCGGGCAGCTTGATGCCGTAATCGGCGGCGGCATTGAGGGCTTCGGTAACGGAATCAGGCGGCAGCTTGCCCACGGCTTCACGCGCCGCATCCACGCTGGGGAAATCGCTGGAGCGGCCGCCATTCGGTCCGAAACCGGAGAGCAGGTCGGGAGCGATGGCAATGTAGCCGTTCGCCGCCAGCTTGTCGGCCACGGTGCGCACCCAATCCGTCATCCCGAAAATTTCATGAATCACGATGACTACAGGGGCCTTCGTCTTGACTTCGGGATAGACCACGAAGGCGGAGACGTTGCGGCTTCCGGCTTTCAGCGTGACCCATTCGCCGTGGCGGGGCGACTGCTCGAGGATTTTCTGTGCCCAATCCTGGGCGGATGCTGCGGCAGCGGCAAGCAAAATGACGGGGAGGAGAAGTCGCATTTTCATGCGCGAAAGTGTAGCAAAACGGAGCTCTCAGCTTTCAGCTCTCAGCTCTCAGCTCTCAGCATTGAGCTGTGGGGCCTTGGGTCCAGGCGAAGGCACTCCGGCTTATAGCATAAAGCTGAGAGCTGACAGCTCCCCTTCCTACAGGCTTTCTCCTTTCCCGGTTCTTACGTAAACCAGGGCATATTCGGTGCCGCCGCCGTGGGGCTTGACGGCGACGATGTGCATGTTGCCCTTGTCGCCGGCCTTTAATTCGAGCCCGCCGCCGCTGGCGGCCGCGGCGACATCGGTGGTTTCGCCGTGCTCACAGCCCCATTCATTGCGGCTATGCGGGTTGAAGGTGACGCCTTCTGACTTGCACTGCAGCACATTGCCGAACTTCCTGACTTCCTTGCTGTAGTAATCGGCCACCTTGGCCGGCGGATCATCGCTTTCGAATGACGCCACCACCAGCTTCATGCCGAACATTTCCATGTTCACGCTGCCGGAATCCTTGTCGTTATCGTGGTGCGGGCGCGAGCCGGGATAAACAGCGAGGCCAATGGCTTTGGGGTCAACCGAGTCATTGACGTTGATGCCGCCGGCCGGCGTCCTGATGGTGACGGTTTCGCCGGTTTCGCTGCGGTTGTGCGAGACGCTGCACGCGGCGAGGAAGGCCAGCGACAAGGCAGCCGCCATAAATGCAGAGACGCGAAGGTTCATGCTCATACTCGATTCCTCAAAATGTTGACGCTCCATTGCGGTCATTGTTACGTACTCATTGCGCCCGGGTTGAGGCAGCGGTTGAGGCGGCCACCACCGCCGGGCGATCGAGCCCGGCGCCGCGCTGGGCGATGCCGGGTATGGAGACGGGCAGCTTTCCAGTAAGGGCGATTTCGCCGAACAGGGCTTTCACAGCGCTGACCTCGGAGACTCTTTCGTTGGAGAACGTGCACAGGTAGCTTTGAATTTCGGGAAACTGCTGCGCCAGGTAAGGGCTGCCGAGCGCCACTACCGCCAGGCGCGAGCCCGCATCCTGAATGAGAGCCTGCATCAGGGCGCTCGGGGCATCGCCGAGCGACACGGTGTTTGTGATTTGCCCATTCACCTGCACCATCTTGCCGGCGGAAGGAGCGATTCCCACCAGCGCGATGACGTTCTGCGCCTGCTGCGCGGCCACCACGATTTCGTTCTGCAGCGCCGAGGCGGTGCGCGGATCCACGTAGAACACGTTGGCGTCCCTCGCCCGCGCCCGCAACTCGCGCTCGAACACCCGGCCGGTGTTGCCATGGATGCTGTCAGTAAACACCACGGCCACAATGCGCTTTGACTGCTCGGGCGCGGTTCCGTAGGACAGGCCTGCGGTGTTGCTGGTTCCGGCGGAGCGCTTAAGGGGAAAAGCCTGGCCGTTGTCGCGCACCAGCGTAATGGCAGCGTCAGAGACAGCCTGGCCAAAGGCCACGTTCTCGGGCTGGGCCACCAGCTTCTCAACCTCATTTACGTCAACAAAGCGGGCTTTGTTTAATCCCACGCTGGCTTTCAATTCGAGGATTCGGAGCACGCTGTGGTTGATTTGCTCCTCCGGAATCTCGCCGCTCCTGACCGCCGACAGCAGGCCGTTGAAGGCGGCGGCCAGGTCGCTGGGCTGGAGCACGACATCATTGCCCGCCTTGACGCAATCCACCGCCGCGCGGCCGGTGCCACCCGCACCCACGTAGAGCGCGCTGAGCGCATTCATATCAACCGCGTCAGTGACGATGACTCCCTTAAAGCCGAGCTTGTCGCGCAGCAGCCCGGTTACGACGCCGGGCGAGTTGGTGGCCACGCGATTGGGGGCGGCATCGAGTGCGGGGACGGTAACGTGCGCGACCATGACGGCATCCACGCCGGCAGCAATTGTCTGTTGGAAGGGCGGCAGTTCGACCGAGTTCAGCCGCGCGCTGTCGCCGGAGACTTGCGCCAGGCCAAGATGCGAGTCGGTCGAGGTATCGCCATGCCCGGGGAAATGCTTGGCCGTGCTCAACAGGCCGCCCTGCCGGGCGCCGCGAATGTAAGCCGCCGCCAGTTCGCCGACTGCGCGGGGATCTTCGCCGAACGAGCGGGTGTTGATGATGGGGTTGGCGGGATTGGAGTTCACGTCAGCCACGGGGAAGAAGTTCCATTCCACGCCGAGCGCGCGGGACTCCTGGGCGACAATCTCGCCGAACTTTTCCGCAGCCTGCGTGCTCCCGTTTGCACCGAAAGCCGCGCCAAACGCCATGGCGTGCGGAAAGACAGTGGTGCCGCTCAGGCGCATGGAAGGCCCGCGCTCGAAGTCGGCGGCAATGACCAGCGGCAGCTCGGCATCACGCTGCAGCGCATTCGTAAACATGGCCGCTTCGTAGGGCAGGGTGCGGTTGAGCACTCCCAGTTCTACCGGAACCGACAGCACGACCCCGCCGAGGTGATAACGCTGAATGATCTCGTGCAGGCGCAGGGCTTCGGGGCTCGCCGCATTCATGAACCCGGCCTGCGTCTGCACCATCAACATCTGGCCAATCTTCTGCTCGAGCGACAGCTTCTTCAGTGTGTGCGCGGCCCACTTGCGCCCCCCGGATTCGAGCTTCACCGGGCCCGGCTTCATGTAATGAATGCGGTCGCGGGCCACGGCGGCAGTGGAAGCGGCGAGAAGCGCGAGCAGGAGGAGGAACCTGGGCATAAGTCCTTTTGTATCTATGACTTACGTGAGCAGTGAGGGGCCGTAAGTCTTTTATTTTCAGTTACTTATCCGGTTCTATTACGAAATGGTAACTAAATTCCTCACTGCACTCAGTGAGAAAAATAGCATTCGGCTTTTTGCCCGTTTTTTTACCAAGTGGTAAACAGCGGGAAATTATGCGGGTAGGCCCATGTTCAGGATACCGCGACAGGGCATGGAAAGCAAGGGATATTCGATTAATGTTCGCTGTGAACTTTCTATCTCACAGCAGGAGACGCGGAGACACGGAGGGTTACAATCCGGGCTTGCACTCATTGCGCGAAGGCGAGCTGCTCTTTCTGGCGGCGGTGGCGGGCGGGCTGATCAATTCGGTGGCGGGCGGCGGGGGATTCATCTGTTTTCCGGCGCTGCTGTTCACCGGGGTTCCGCCGATCAATGCCAACGCGACAAACACGATTGCGCTCTGGCCGGGCACGGCAGCCTCGGTGGTGGCGTACCGGGGCGAGTTGCGGCGCCAGACTCCGAGGCTGCTGCTGCCGCTTGTGGGCAGCAGCATTGGGGGCGGGATTTTGGGCGCACTGCTGCTGCTGCTGACACCGCAAAAGATGTTTCTGCGCATGGTGCCGTGGCTGATGCTGGTAGCTACGGTGCTGTTTATTTTCGGCGGCAGGATCATGGAGCGGATCCGGGGACGCATAGCTTCGCCCAGCGGCCTGACGCAAGCGAGCAGCGGGCAACCGGCGACGTGGATTCCGCTGGCTCAACTGGTGGTCGCTGTGTACATCGGCTACTTCGGGGCGGGCGCTGGGATCGTGATCCTGGCTCTGCTGGCGGTTATGGGGATGCAGAACATTCACGCCATGAACGGCATCAAGACGCTGCTGGCCACTTCGGCCAACGGGGTGGCACTGATTACGTTTATCGCGGCCCGCGCCATTTACTGGCCGGAGGCGCTGGTGATGCTGGGGGGAGCGATTCTCGGCGGATATGGCGGGGCGTGGTACGCGCAGCGGCTGCGGCCCGCGGTGGTGCGCGGGTTTGTAATCGCCACGGGATGCGTGATGACGACGTATTTTTTCTGGCGAACGAGCGGGTAAAATTGGTTTGCGCGAGAACAGCGGCCTTCGGCCGCCTGTCCGGCCGAGGGCGGCCGGACCACGAAAGTCCGTTATGCCAATTTTCGAATACCAGTGCAATGAATGTGGAAAGCAATTTGAAGCCATCGTATACGGCGACAACCAGCCGGCGTGCCCGGAGTGCCAGGGAACGAAATTGCAGCGGCAGCTTTCCGTGTTTGCCGTGGCGGGAAGCAGCAAGGGTTCAGGCGCGGAGTTCGCATCCGGCGGCGCATGCGGAAGCTGCGGAGATCCGCGGGGCGAGGGCGCATGCTCGATGGGAGATGATTTCGATTGAATGCTTCACAGCGGAGACGCGGAGGCACGGAGATCGGGCGGTTTGACGCGTACCCGGCGCTTATTTCCGCGGCTCTGATTCCATGAGCAATTGCGCGAGGTAGTCCTTCCAGATTCGCGCGTCGGTGTGGGTGCCGTGGCCGCGGGTTTGATCGGAAATCGGGATCAGCACAAACTTGCCGCGCTGCACGCGCCGGATGTCGCGCTCGGCGATGCCCAATTCCGGGGGATTAATGAAGTCATCGGCCGAATTAATCGCCATGACGGGGACCCGGATTTTTTCCAGGCCGGGCTCGGGATTGTAATTACGGGAGGCGTCAACGTAATAGAGCATGTCATTGGCGTCGGCGGTCTTCAGCGCATCACGCACACGGCCATCCAGCAGCTTGTCGGCGGCATCGCGCGTGGGCGCATCCTTCTGCACTTTCAGCGGGGCAAGACCGACGAGGATGAGCAGATGCTCGGCATCGGTGAGGCCTTCCACCGGCTCCTCGGAATAGTTACCGTTCTGCCACTTCGGATCGTTGCGGATGGAATCCATCAGGGCCCTGCGCCAAATGCGATTGCGCCCGGCGAGTTCGGCGGGAAGGCAGGCCAGGGGCATGATGGCATCGATGAAGCCGGGATAAGTTTCGCCCCAGAGCCAGGAGTGCATGCAGCCCATGGATGTACCCATGACCAGCCGGAGATGATCCACGTGCAGCCCCTCGGTGAGCATGTCATGCTGCAGGCGCACCATATCGTCGTAGTCGTAATGGGGAAAGCGCATGCGCAGGCCATCGCTGGGCTTTGACGAATTGCCGTGGCCCAGGTTATCGGGCATGACGATGAAATACCGGGAAGCGTCAAGCAACTGACCGGGGCCAAAGAGTTGCCCGGCGAAGATGGCGCTGCGCTCGGGCGAGCCGAAGAACTGCGTGCCGGAGCCACCGGTACCGTGGAGGATGAGGACGGCATTGGTCACAACGCCGGCGGAATCGCGCTGCGGCGCGCCCAGCGTGTAGTAGTGGATGCGGACTTCGGGAAGAGATTCCCCGGTTTTGAAGGTGAAGTTACGGACTACGTAATCCCCGGGCGCGGGATCGGGATAGTTGTGCTGGGCCGCACACAACCCGGCGCAACACACAACCGCAAGGCAGAGGCGCAACATGGGCGAAAGACTATCAAGGAGTGCGGAAGTGTGAAAGTGCCGGCCTGCGGGCTGGGGCTGAAGCCCAATTTTGTCCAAGCCCTTAAACACCGGCCTGAAGGCCGGTGCTCCCACCTCAAAGGCCCGCCTTTAAACATTGGCCTGAAGGCCGGTGCTCCCACCTCAAGGACCCGCCTTTAAACACCGGCCTGAAGGCCGGTGCTCCCACCCCAAGGACGGAAGTGCGAAATGAACGGGGGAAAAGCTTCACACGAAGGGCACGAAGGCAGCACGAAGGCCAGCCAGTAAGCTAGCCAGGGGCTTCGATGCGGGCGGAGTTAAGAATGGCATTGGCGGAGAGTTCGATGTCGCGCTCCGTGGTGGACCAGTTGGATACGGAGATGCGCATGGCGGCGTTGCCTTTCCATGTGGTGCCGCCAAGCCAGCAGGTTCCATCCTGCTGAACACGGGCGATGACGGCGCGGGTGAAATCATCGTCATCGCGGAACCGCACCAGCACCTGGTTCAACACCACGTCATTCAGGATGGCAACACCGGGCTGGGGAGCCAGCAGGCGGGCCATCTGCCGGGCGCGGGCACAGCAGCATTCGACGAGATCGCGCATGCCGCTGCGGCCCAGGTGGCGCAGGGCTGCATAAACGGTGAACCCGCGCGCCCGGCGCGAGAATTCCGGCACGAAGCTGAAGTTATCGCGCCGGCCCTGGCCGGGAATAATGTAGGCGGCAGTGGATCCCATGGCGGCCATGTGAGCCTGAGGATGAGCGGTGATAGCCAGGCCGCAATCGTAGGGGACATTGAGCCACTTGTGCGCATCCACGGTCCAGGAGTCGGCCAGCTCGGCGCCGTGTGTGAGCGGCTTAAGGCGCTCGCTGATGCGCGCCCACAGACCGAACGCGCCATCCACGTGCATCCAGCCGGCACGCTCACGCACCGCCTGGATGAGGTCGAAGAACGGATCGAAATGTCCGCTGTTCACGTCACCAGCCTGGGTGCAGACCAGGATAGGGCCGCTCAGCGGCGCGAGCGCTCTGCGGAGCTCGCCTGGAAGCATGCGCCCCTGGTCATCCGCCTTTATCCGGATGGCGCTGCGTTCCCCAAGGCCTACCATTCGCAATGCGGTGAGGATGGTAACGTGGGCCTCCTCGCCGATAAGGACATGAATGCGCGGCGCCGCCTGCAGGCCATCAGCTTCAACGTCCCATCCGGCCTGGCGCAGCAGATGGTTGCGGGCTGCGGCCAGGCAGGTGAAGTTGGCGGTGCCTCCGCCGGTAACGAAGCCGACACTGCAGTGCCGCGGAAGATCGAGAAACTCGAGCAGCCACTGCGCCGCGACTTCTTCGACCACGCTGGCCGCCGGCGATGTGGACCAGATGGGGCCATTCTGGTCCCACACAGAGGTCATCCAATCGGCTGCCGTAGCCACGGGCAGGCTGCCGCCGATGACGAAGCCGAAAAAGCGCGGACCGGCGCTGGCAACGATTCCTGGTTCGGCGCCGCGAACCAGGTGATTGAGCACGCGCTCGGCAGGCTCGCCATGCTCGGGCGCGGGGCCGCCGAGGGCGCGGCGAAGTTCCTCAACCGTGATGCGCGGAAAAACCGGGAGGTGCGGATCGCGCCCGCGGAACTCTTCTGCGAGTTCGAGGGCGCGGCGAAGAAGGGCGTCAGGCATTGTCATGGAAGCTCTAAGCCATAAGCCTTAAGCTGTAAGCTTGGGGCGGCTTTGCGGGATTCGGGATGAACTAACTAATGATCCTTGCATAACGTAAGTTTCAACGCTTTTGGCTAGGCTGGCTATCCGAATTTGTCGCAGAAACTCAGACGCAAGCTCTCAGGAAGC
>JAFAIN010000056.1 GCA_019236695.1 Acidobacteriota bacterium
CGGCGCTGGCCAAGCGGCTGATGGGAAGGCCATCGGAAGCGCAGTTCAAGGCACTGCGGTTTGATGCGGGCCAGGACGACGACGAGAGCGAAGCGCGGCGCGCACTCGCGATTACGTACTTCACCATGCCGCCGAATTTCGTGGTTCTCGGCATCGATCGCAAGCGGCAGTTGATGCTGATTCACCAGGTGGAACCCACGGGGGTTCCGATCATCGCGAAGCGGCTGGGGGCGAGCGAATGAACGCCTGGTTCTGGGCGGCGGTGGTTCTGCTATTCGGGCTCATTCCGTGTGGCGTGGTGACGTTGCGCGGCGATCCGCTAAACCGGTTGCTTGGTCTGGAAATGGGCGGCATGATCGCCACCCTCGAAATGGTGCTGCTGTCGGAAGCCTTCAACAATGCCAATTTCATGGACCTGCCGCTCTGCCTGGCGCTGCTGGCGTTTGGCGGCGGGCTGGTGTTTGTGCGCTTTCTGGAGCGCTGGCTTTGACGGAGTGACCCGATGAAAGCTGCCGACATCGCGGTGGAAGTTTCGCTCGGCATCGCGGTTGTAACCGCGCTGATCTGCTGCCTGGGGCTGGCGCTGATGAAGGATTTCTTCGAAAAGCTTCACTACATGTCAACGGTGTGCACGGTTTCGAGTTTCTTCGTGTTGCTGGCAGTGGTCCTCAAGGAAGGCGCGGGGCAGGCGGCGATCAAGATGGCGCTGATTTTCGTGGCGCTGCTCATCATGAACGCCGTTCTTACGCATGCCTCGGCCCGGGCGGCGCGCGTGAGGACGTTCGGCACGTGGCTTGCGGACCCGACTGGACCTATCCCATATCCAGCAGGGCAGGGCGAGGAGATGAGCGAGGAAGCGCGGGAGCTGAACGAATGCTGATGCTGCAGATGACCATCCTTGTTCTGGTGGCAGCCACCGCGCTGGGTGTGGTGCTGACGCGCGAGCCGGCGAGCCAGGCCATTGCGGTGAGTTTCTACGGAATTCTGCTGGCGGTGATGTTCTTCGTTTTCCAGGCGCCGGATGTAGCACTGTCGCAAATCGTGATCGGCGCCGTGGCTCTGCCGCTCATGATCCTGCTAGGGCTGGCCAAGGTGCGCCGCAACGCGCTGATGCAGCAACGGAAGCGAGAAGCGGCAGCCCGGGAGAGAAATGCGGCATGAGCCGGAAGACACGGCAAATCGTGTTTTTCCTGAGCGTGGCCGGCTTCGCCTCGCTGTACGTGTGGGCTTTGCGCGGGCTTCCGGCGTTCGGGCATTACCGCGGACCTTACGGCGACGTGCTGAATGCGGTTGCCACGTATGAGCGGCATGTAACCGACATTGTGACGGCAGTAAATTTCGATTATCGCGGCTTCGATACGCTGGGCGAAGAGTCCATTCTCTTCATTTCGGTTGTGGGCGCGGTTGTGCTGCTGCGCCGGCAGAAAAAAGAGCAGGGCGAGCAGGAAGAAGCCGAAGCGGGGCAGGATCCGGGAGAGCCGCGGCGCTCGCCTCGCCCCAGCGAAGCCGTACGCGCGTTCATGGTCGGCATGGTGGGCCCGGTGGTGTGCTTCGGGCTTTACATCGCGGCGCACGGGCAACTCACGCCGGGAGGCGGCTTCCAGGGCGGCGTGATTCTGGCGACGGCGCCGCTGATGGTGTACCTGGCCGGAGATTTCGCCGTATTCAAGCGCATTACGTCGCACGCGCTGATTGAAGCCGCCGAAGCGGCAGGGCTGCTGGCTTATGCCGGAGTGGGGCTGGCAGGGCTGATCATGACCGGCCAGTTCCTGCGCAACGTAATCCCGCTCGGAACGACCGGCTACATCACGTCAGGAGGCACGATTCAGGCCGCAAGCCTCGCCACCGGGCTGGAGGTGACGGGCGGATTCGTTCTCCTGCTCTATGCGTTTCTCGAGCAGACGCTGGAATTCAGGGTTCGCGAAGAATGAGCGGCATTATCCATTTTTTCCCGTATGCAGTGGCCGCATGGCTGTTCTGCGCCGGGCTGTATGGAGTGGCGACCAGCCGCAATTTCGTTCACATGATTATCTGCCTGGCGGTGCTGCAGTCATCCACGTATGTTCTTCTCCTGACCATCGGATATAGCACCGGAGGAGTGGCACCGATTT
>JAFAIN010000131.1 GCA_019236695.1 Acidobacteriota bacterium
ATTGATTCGAGCCACATTATCCGCACCGGCGGAGATGTGGTGTTCCTCTACCTCGAGCTGCTTCCGTCGCTTCCATCGGGCATTCTGGTGCACGCGCACGACATCTTTCTGCCGTTCGAGTATCCAGAGCGGTTCATCCTTGAGGACCGGTGCGGCTGGAACGAGCAGTATCTGGTGGCGGCGCTGCTGTATGGCGGCACTGCGCTTGAGGTTCTGTGGCCGTCATGCTTCATGTGGACGCGCGATCGCGAGTTTGTGAAATCCGTTATCCCCTCAGAACGCGAATTCCCGCCCTCGAGCCTGTGGTTTCGCGTGGGGAAATGATCTAAAGGGGAAGTAAGGTTGCTATATCTCTCTGCCCCACATACGACCTGGTTCAGCAGAAAAGCCTGAGGGGAGGATCTGCGAGCTGCGCTACTGGTGCAAGCCTTGCGGGGGTCCTTCGTCCGCCACGGCGTGCTCTGCAGAAACTCAACTCGCAAGTGCTTTCGATAGAGGGCTCTGAACTGGACGGCGAATCGAACATTCAGGGGTGTAGGGCGGCGCGCGGCGGTTGGATCTGCGCGCGATGTCGCGGTGTAAGCACTGTGGGGGTCCCGTTCGCTTCGCTCAGGGCAGGCTCTTCGCCCGCCGTGGCGGGCTCAGGATGACAGTGATTTTTTTGCTGAATGATTGGAACCGCATGGGCCAGGCAGTTTCTGCTCATACACCGGCGGCTTCTCTGCCGTGGGTGCTCAGGATGACAGAGCGGGTTATGGATACAGCAGTTTTAGTATTGATCTAGGCAGGGCTGGCCGCGGCTGCGTGCCGGGTGGCGCGCGGCGGTTCGTAGCTTTTCCTGTGTCCCAGGCGAACCAGCGGCTGCTCAAAGTATTTCCACGACAGGTGCGCGAACCCAAGCGCAAGCGGGACGGCAACGGCTCTCGAGACAAGAATCAGCAACTTGGGCGCATGGGCGCGAGTAGTGAGGATCGAGATCGCTTCGATGCAGGGCTGATGAAAGAGATAGGCGCCATAGGCCACGATGCCGGTATGGCGGAGCCAGGAGAGGCGGAAGCATTTCGCCGCCAGGCCTCCCGGCAGCGCCAGAGCATTTACCAGCAGAGCCCCAAAGCCCGCGCCCAGCAGCGTGATGTACGCCGCAGACCAGAACAACCCGTGCGCGGCGAAACAGTTGTAGAACACTGCCGCAGCCAGGCAGATGGCGCCCAGGATTCGGAGCGCTCCCGCGCGGCTTCGCATCCACTGCAACACCTGGCCGTGCTCAAACCCAATCGCAATCAATACTCCGATGCCAAGGCAATCGGCCTCGCAGGGCATCAGCATGTATGACGCAAAAGACTGCCCGCGTGCGAGCAGCAGATATCGAAGTACGGGTGCAGCCACCACCAGCGCAGCGGTTACGACGGCCAGGGCGCGTGAAGAAAGCAGCCGCACCGCGACCGGCAATGTCAGGTAGAACTGTTCCTCGACGCCGAGGGACCACGAAACTCCCAGTATCGGGATACCCCAGCTCGAGTGCGCGGCCATTACGATGTTTGGAAGGAAGGCCAGGTATCCGAGCAGCGATGCCGGGGAGAGAACCAGTTCCGAAAACCAATGATCCGGCCCCGCCATGCGCAACAGGGCGACGAAAAGCAGCAGCGCGTAGTAAGGAGGCAGAATGCGGAGGGCGCGGCGGAAATAAAACGTGGAGAAGTAGGTGTCTGACGATTTCACACGGAGCAGGATGCCGCCGATCAGAAATCCCGAGAGCACAAAAAAAAGTTGCACTCCGGCGGCGCCGAAACCGGCAACACGAATGACTCGCGCCCATGTGGCGTGGCCCGGCAAATGGCCGGGCAGCGCATACGGTCCGACCACGTGGTACGCCATGACCAGCAGGATGGCCAATCCCCTGATTCCATCGAGCTCTGGAACTCGCTCTGATTTCGCCACAGGATTCTGATCGCCCGTGCCGAGTGCGAGTAGTGCAGTGGATGACATGCCGGCCCGCGCCTCCTGTCCTGGAACCCTGCCGTGCGCCCAGTCTAGTCGAATCCTGCTCGCGAGAGACTCCCCGGGGAGCCTTAGAAATCACCCGATGCAGGGCACAGGTTCCTTGCGCGAAACGAATAAGTGAAAAGCCCCGGCGCGCCTGCCCGGCCGTATTTGTATACTTCGATTTCTCCCATGAGTTATGCCGCTGCAGAACGGGCGCCGGTTGGCAGGCCACAGGCCGCATCCTGGCGCATCATCGCGGCAGGGCTGCTTGCGGTGTGCGCCGTTTACGCTATCCCGCTCGTGCTGCCGTTTGCGCGGAATGGCCGCATCCAGCCCGTGAAAATGCCGGACGAGGCGATTTACATGGTGCGCGTGGCCGCGGCGGCGCGCGGGCAAAGCCTCGCCAGCCCATATCTGGCGGGCCATGAGGACGCTCCTCAATACATGCCCGCGCTCTCGGAGCGAGCGCTGAGCCTGGTTGTGCGGCTCGGTATATCGCCGGGGGCGCTGGCCTCGGCGATGCGGGTTTTGCAGCCCGCGCTGATTTTCCTTCTGGTGGTGGCGATCAGCATGCAACTGGGCTCGACGGCCTTTTCGGCTTCCGCTGCCGGCCTGCTGGCAACTCTGCTTCCTTCTTTCTCACAGGCGCCTTGGAACTCGGCCGGGCTACCCGGATACCTGCGCTACCTGCGGTTTCTCAGTCCCGGGTTTCACGTCATTGTCTTTCTGGCGGCGGTCTGGCTGGTGGCTGCCTGCTGGAACCGGCGGACCTGGGCGAGCGGCGTTGCCGCCGGCGTCGCAATCGGCGTAGTTTTCTACCTGCCCATTTTCTACTGGGCAGCGCTGTGGTGCGCGGCCGCGCTGATGGCAGTGACTGCGGACGGGGGATGGAAGGCCCGGCGCGCGCTGCTGCTCGGTTGCGCAATCGGCGCTGGGTTCTCCGTGCCGGTGGCGATGCAGTCGTTGCGCAACGCCGGCAATGTCGCCGTGCAGCAAACGCTGCACCGCTGGCCAACGCTGATGCTGCTGCCCGGGCGCCGCCCGGAAGACGCGCAGATTCCGCTCGCGCTGGCGGCATGCGTAATCATTGCGCTCGGGATTTACCGGCGATCGCGCGTGCTGCGCTTCCTCGCGCCATTCTTCCTTGTATCGATTCCGCTGATTCTGCAGAACGTGATCACCAACCGGCGCATTCAGGCGTACCACTTCATTGATCCTCTGCTGCCGCTTGCCGCCATCGCGGTTGCGGAACTCGGGGCACAGCGCCGGACGCCCAGAACCGTGATCGCGGGTTTCGCGGTCCTGCTGGCCACGGCCGGAGCGGTTCGAATGGTGGTGGACGAGAATCGCCTGGAGCAGCTCATTCAAAAACAGCCGGAATCCTGGGACCTCGAAGCCTGCATGCCGCGAACGGTGGCGATGTTGCGGCAAAAAACGCCTCCCGGGTCGGTGGTGGATGCGCCGCTTGCGGTGATGGAAATTTTACCGATCTTCACGGCCAACCACGTGTATTACGCGGAGTTCGCGCGCCAGCACGTAGTAGGCGACGAGGAGATCACGATCCGGGGCCGGGAGGCGGCGAAGTGGCCCGATGTTTCCATCCTGAGCTATCCGGCCGATTACTACCTGGGGACGGGCGAAGCATGCGACAGGCTGCCCGGCATCTTCTTCCGTGACGCGCAGGAGCACGCCTGCATCGGAAGCGCGCGGGCGGCTCCGTAAGCCGGCTCACACCTCGAAAACGCGATACACCCTCGATGGCTCCTGCGCCTGCAGGATACCGAGCGCTACGTTATACACCGGAATGCCGCCCGTGGTGCGGCCTTCGGGGCAGCCGTGGTGAGCGTGCCCGTGAAGCACGAGCGAAGCGCCGTGGCGGTCGGCCACTTCCGCGAGCCGGGCGCTGCCGAGGTAGGGGAATATTTCGGGCGGCTCGCCGCGCACGGTATCGACCACCGGCGCATAGTGCACTACGATGACGCGCTTCTGGGCGCGAAGCTGCGCGAGCGCCCGCTCCAGTTTCATGGCTTCATCTACCGAGGCCTGCACGAAGTTCTTTACTTCCTGTTCGCCGAAAGCGGTCAGAATGCCGCGCCCGAAGCCGCCGGGAAATCCTTTGGTGCCGGCGAAGCCGACGTCCTCGCGTTCGTAGCTTGAGCCGTCGAGCACCTTGATGCCTTCGCCCGTCATCATGCGCATGAGTTCTTCCTGCCTGCCACTCTCGTAATCGTGATTGCCGAGTACCGCGACCGTGGGGATGCGCAACTTGAGCAGCGCGGTCAGCAGTGAATCCATTTCCTCGGGCTTTCCGTAATTCGTAAGGTCGCCGGCCAGCACCAGCACGTCAGCTTCATCGCGCACCTTCGACATGGGCTCGCGAATGCGGTCATAGCTCTGGGGCGAAAAATGCAGGTCGGCGGTGGCAGCGATCCTCACGCCGCATCTTCCCCCAGCTTCTGTTCCGGGCTGCAGTGTGCGATCCTGGGGTGGCGGGCTTCGCGATAGCGGTTTTCCACATCGGGCATTCCCCACTCGAGCACATCGATGGCAAACATTTTGCCGTCGATGAGGCTGCCGCGGAATTCGGCGGCGGGCGAAGGCTGCTCGAGAGCCTGGTGCATCCGCGCCAGCAGGTCACGCCACAGCCACTGGGGCACGAAGTGGCTGTGCGCCGGGTAGCAGTAGCGGTAAAGCAGCAGGTTCCAGAGCAGCACTTCCCAGTGTTCGCCCGCAATGGCAAGCAGTCTCGGCCAGTCAAGGGCGCCACGCGTTCCATACACCACGTGGGCGATGTCGGCGCCGTCAAAACGCTCGCGGCGCGTGACGAACATCTTGGAAGCGATCAGTTCTTCGGCTGCGAGGACGCGAGCCGGGACGCCCAACACCAGCTCGTGGCGGCTGCGCTCGATCCAGCCGTCATCCACGGTGATTACGGCGTTGCTCATCCCCGTGATCAGATCAACAAAAAAGTCGTCGCGGCGCGCCTTGGCCAGCCACACCGGGTCGGTGATTTCGCAGCAGAACCCAGCTTCCTTCAGAATCTGGAGCGCCCGGTTGGCATTTTCGGTGGTAAGAAACAGATCGAGGTCTTTGGTATCGCGCCAGATTCCGGTGTGGGCATGCAATGCGAATGCTCCGGAAACCGCGCAGGGCACGCGGCGCTGGTTCATGAGTTCCAGCACATTGCGGTACAGCAGCTTCTGCTCGGCGGTAAACTCCGGCTCGCGGGAACTGGAAACCGGCAGCAGCGCCTCATCAGGCATACCGGTTGGATGTAGCAAGTTCCGCGCCAGTTGTGGCAGGCAGAGGCTTACACTAGGAGGCTCGCATGCCGCCGAAGTTCACCGAAATCGAAGTGGAAGGGCGCCGCCTCAAGCTGACCAACCTTGAGAAGATCATGTACCCGGCGGCCGGCTTCACGAAGGGGCGCCTGATCGAGTATTACGCCAGCATCGCTCCCGCGCTGCTGCCGCACCTGCATGACCGGCCGCTCACGCTGAAGCGGTACCCCGAGGGCGTAAACGGCTTCCATTTCTATGAGAAGAATTGCCCGGCGCACCGGCCTGACTGGGTGAAGACCGCGCGCATCTGGAGCCCCGGAAACAACCGCTGGATGCAATACTGCATGGTGCAGGACCTGCCCACGCTGGTTTGGGCCGGGAACCTGGCTGACGTAGAGCTGCACACTTCACTGTCACTTGCTCGCGACATCCTCAAACCGACGGTGCTCGCCTTCGACCTTGATCCCGGCCCTCCTGCCAATATCGTTCAGTGCTGCCAGGTGGGCCTGTGGCTGCGCGGGGTGTTCGCGGAACTTGGCATGGAGGCGTATCCGAAAACCTCGGGCTCGAAAGGGTTGCAGGTGTATGTGCCGTTGAACACTGCGGTCAGCTACGACGAAACCAAGCCTTTCGCCAAAGCTATCGCCCGGCTGTTCGAACTGCATCACCCGGAGCTGGTGGTTTCCGATATGAAGAAGAGCCTGCGCGTGGGCAAGGTGCTCGTGGATTGGAGCCAGAACGATGATTACAAGACGACCGTCTGCGTGTATTCGTTGCGCGCCAGGGAACAGCCCACTGTCTCGACGCCCTTGAAATGGGAGGAAGTGGCGGGCGCAACGAAAAAAGCTGATCCGGAATTGCTGGTCTTCGATTCACAGCAGGCGCTTGCGAGGGTGGAGAAAATGGGCGACCTCTTTGAACCGGTGCTCGCCCGCAAGCAAAAGCTGCCATCTCTGGAAAAACTGGAAGCGGCAGTTTCGATGATCATGGCGCAGGGAGGCAGCGGCTCGCGTCCCCTCCCGCCAGCTCCAACTCCCCGCCGGCCCGCAGCACCGCGGCAGAGCTCGCCGCGAACCTCACGGGGCATAGGCAAGCCGCGAAAATCAGGCAGGAAATAGGCATGGCCCGACTGTATGCCGGCACTTCGGGATGGGCTTATGCTGCCTGGAAACCGGGGTTTTATCCCCAGAAGCTGGCGCAATCGAAGTTTTTGTCGCATTACTCCGGCCGCCTGAATACGGTTGAGGTGAACTACACGTTCCGGCACAGGCTCATGGAGAAAACGGCGCAGAACTGGCTGGCGCAAACACCGGCCGGATTCCGTTTCGGTTTCAAAGCGCACCAGGCCATTACGCATTTTCGCCAGTTGCGCGAGTGCGCCGCGCTGGTGTCCGATTTCCTGGCGGGGCTGAACGCGTTCGCAACGGCTGAAAAGCTTGGCCCGGTTCTGTTCCAGACTCCTCCTCATCTGAAGTGCGACGCCGGCCTGCTTCGCGAGTTTCTGTCTGCGCTGCCGGGGAGGGGCCAGTACGCTTTTGAGTTCCGCCATGAGAGCTGGTTCACGGAAGGTGTGTATGACGCTCTCCGCAGCAGGCAGGCGGCGCTGTGCCTGGCGCAATCAGAGAAGCTGGAGGTTCCCCGCGTGCGCACCGCCGGCTTTGTATACCTGAGGCTGCGGCGCGAGCCCTACGACGCCGCTGCGCTCGAGCAGATTGCGGCGGCGTGCCAGGAGCACCTTGCAGGCGGCGCCGACGTGTTCGCCTACTTCAAGCATGAGGACGAGCCGCTGGGCGCGCTGCACGCAGAAGTGCTGCGGAAACACTGTTCCTGATCAACGACCGGCTCTCGACTGAGGTATGAGAGTCAAAAGCGAATTACGAGGTTGATCGCCGGGCCGTCAGGATAGGGCCGGGATCGCTGACGGTGATGGTGGTGGCACTGCCTTCCATAGAGAAGCGGATGCGGACAGCGGGGGCGCCTGCAGGATAAAACACGCGGTCGCCGAGGTGAAAAAGCGGGCGTGGCATGGTGCCTTTACGGGTGAAATTCAACTGCGGCGCATAGGTGTACATCTTGTTGCCGGCGTAGATCCTTGCATTGGCGTCGATTTCCAGTTGCTGGCTGGGGCTGGAGCCGAAAGGATACGTTCCTACCAAAATCGAAATGTCTTCTGGCGTGAGCGCTGCCGGCGGGCTCTCCACTTCTCCCAGCGACTGCAGAAAATCGAGCACGGGGCGAGCTGCGGGGCCACCCATGCGGGCGTGAGCGAGCAGGCTGATGCTGTGAGGGCCGAAGATTCGGTGCGCACCAGGATGAGCGGCGAGAAAGCTTTTCACCACGTCGAGTTCACCGAGCATGGCGGCGGAGAACAATGACGGTCGCGCTCCCTTGCTGATGAGCAATTCGGCGATGCTGCGATTGCCCATGTGCGATGCGGCGCCGAGCGCATCCTCCCAGTCACCGAATCCCCAGTCCCAGGCGGCACGGGAAAGAGAAGGATGAGCGTCCACCAGCTCGCGCAGGCGCTTTTCGTTGAAGTGCGCGACCAGGACGGTTTCGCGAATCATTTCGGGGGAATGCCCCGGGAACCCGTCAGTAACGGTTGCGGCGGAAACTGCGGCTGCGGGACTTTGAGCTGGCTTGAGCGTGCCCAGCAAGGCCAGCGGAGGGATAAAAGAACCGAGGCGAAGCAGTGAACGGCGTGAAAGTGGCATGAGAGTCCTTACACAGGAGAGTACGGCCGGAGGGCGCAGGCGTAGCAAGCGAAAACCGCGATGCCCGCGCTTAGAAAATTGTGAAGCCGTAAGCCGCCAGTTTTCAATGCGCTGCGGCCGGAGGTAAGGCAGGCAAGGGAGCCGGGGAGAGGAGCCGCTGGGAAAAATCGGCGGTGACTTTGGATGCCACTTCGGCTTCGAGATCGAGCGGATTTCCCAAATCACGCTCGATGCGGGCCACCCCGACATGCGTCTGCCCGGGCATGCGGATCAGGTGAATAAGGATGCGCGTCTTTTCGCCGGCTGCCTGAACCTGCCCGAGAACGACGTAGCCGGCGCCGACGCTGGAGGCGATTGCATTCAGGTCGCGCTGCTCGCGGGGAAGCCGCAGGATATGCGCATTGCCAACTACGGCATAGCGGTCGCTGCTCAAGGCGGTGAGCCGCTCGACAAAAACATCGGTCAGTTGATCGGCGAAGCGTGTCATGGCAGCGTCGCCGGTTTCATTGTCGAACCGGACCACGGCGACCACGGGAACTCTTCTGCCGGCGCGGCGAAGGTGCAAGGAATAGGAGGCGATGATGCCGGCAAGCAGAATGAGAGCTGCGGCTGGCAGCCACCCGCATCGGGAGGGCCAGGAGCGAGCCCATTCTTGGAAAACCGCACGGCGACTTGGCGGCTGCAGGGTCGCGGCTGCCGGTTCGACGACCTTAACCGGCGCGATAAATTCGTAGCCCTGCCGGGCGACTGTGCGCACGTAAGCAGGGCTTGAGGCATCGTCGCCCAGCGCAGTCCTGACTTGCGATATGCAGAAGTTCAGCCCGCGCTCGAAATCCACAAACGTGGTCTCACCCCAGACAGCTTTGCGCAGTTCGTCGCGCGAAACCACAGTGCCCGCGTTCTGCAAAAGCCGGCCAAGAACCTGTTTCGGCTGCGACTGCAGGTGGACCGGCGCGCCCAGGCGGCGGAGATCCATGGACTGGCGGTCGAACTCGAACAGGCCAAAACGGTAGCGCATTGCGACCTCGATTATAAGTTTGGAAGGAGAGCCTGGGTGGGGGGACGTGGGAAGCGGAAGCGGCAACCACTTGACACATTCCTATACAGGAATATATATTGCGATTATGCCCAGGGCGGCTACTACGTCCGACGTATTCAACGCGGTCGCGGAACCGAAGCGGCGCGAGATTCTGGCTCTGCTGATTCAGGAGCGCGATGTCGGCGGGATTGTGGCGGCGGTGGGGCTGCGCCAGCCGTCGGTTTCCAAGCACCTTCGCGTGCTTCGAGATGTAGGGCTGGTCCGGCTGCGGCGGCGCGGGAGGCACGTGTTTTACCGCACCGAGCCGGCTGCGATTCGCCCGCTGCACGACTGGGCGAAGACGTTCGAGCGGTTCTGGCAGCATCAATTGCTGCGCGTGAAAGAACGCGCGGAAGCAAAAGTCAGCAACACCAGAAAGGAGATTCCATGAGCACTGCAATGGCTGCGCCCTCGGCAGCCGAAAGCCTGATCCTTAATATCATCCAGGAACTGCACGTGCGTGCCTCCATTGAGCAGACGTTCGAAGCGCTGCTCGAGCAACTGGGGCCCGGGTTCGACACGCCTGAAGGCAATGCCCTGCCTATGAAGCTGGAATTATGGCCGGGCGGCCGCTGGTTTCGTGATCTTGGCGACGGCAACGGCCATCTTTGGGGACATGTGCAGGCGGTGAAGCGGCCGACCCTGCTGGAAATTTCAGGGCCGTTGTTCCTGTCGTATGCGGTGGCAAACAATGTGCAATACCGGCTGAGCGAAGTTCCGGGAGGCACCATGATCGCATTCCATCACTTCGCGTTGGGGGCGATTCCTGACCCGCCCAGGCAGGGGATAAACAAGGGCTGGGCGCACATTGGCGAATGCATCCGTTCGCGGGCGGAGCGAACATAGAAGAGAAAAGGAGAAATTACGATGGCGACCATAAGTCAGGCAAACGTTGAACCGGCGGCGGCTCCGGCCGTTGCACCAATACTGCAGGAACTGAGGGAAGAAATTCCGGCGACGCGGCGCCTGCTCGAACGGGTTCCGGGCGACAAACTGGCCTGGAAACCGCACCCGAAATCGCGCTCGCTCGGCGAACTGGCCTCGCACATTGCCATGATTCCGGGCATGGCGGAGCGCGTGGCCAAGCATGACGAGTTTACCGCGGGCACCAGTGCGACCCCGATCCAGGGCGGCATTGAAGGGATCCGCGAAACCTTCGAACGCAACGCGAAGCTCGCGGACGAGATGTTAAGCCAGATGACACAGCAGGAGGCGCTGGCCGAGTGGCGGCTGCTGTTCAACGGCCGCGAGATCTTCCGAATGGAACGCGCGGCGGTTTTGCGCAAGACGCTGCTGAACCACATCTACCATCATCGCGGGCAGCTTTCGGTTTACCTGCGGCTGCTCGATGTATCGGTTCCGATGGTGTATGGGCCAACGGCGGATGAGAATCCGTTCGCATAGGCATTGTTCTCCCTGTGGAATTTGAGCCTGTGCCCCGGCCAAGTCCCCAGGGAGAGTGTTACACCCGTTCCCGCGTTTCGCATACGTTGCGCAGGTCCGGCGAGAGGCAGCCATGGTGGACATATCGGTTTCAGGCGGCAAGCTGATTCTGGATGTTCGGGGAACCGACCAGCTATGGGCGCTCAAGAGTTCGCTTGAAATCCCGCTGCAGCACGTTACCGGGGTGAGAGCCGATTCGAGCGTTGCGCATGGCTGGTGGCACGGAATTCGATTGCCGGGAACCAACATTCCCGGCGTGATCACCGCCGGTACGTTTTACCAACACGGCCGGCGGGTGTTCTGGGATGTCCACAATCCGGACAACACCATCGTGATCGAACTGCGAGACGAGCGTTACGACCAACTGATCATCGAAGTCGCCGACCCCGGGGCCGCAGTTAACGAGATCAAAGCCTTCCTGCCGCCCCAGGATTCGATTTAAGCGGCAGCCGCCATGCGGGGCGGGCGCGCGCCCACGATCAGCAGCCAGAGCACGGTTGCTATTTCGCCCAGGGTAAGAACCTGGGCGTAGTTGAACACGTGATCAGCGCTTTCCGGCCACATGATTCCGGTAACGCAGAATGCCAGCCACCCCAGGCAGCCTGCCACCAGCCACACGCCAAGAAAGCGCGGCAGGAACCGCGACCGGTACACCAGCAGCCCGAGGGGAAGGAGCCACAGGCCGGCGTAGATGGCGAATGCGACGTCGAGGTGGTGATGCAAGTTGAGGCACAGCAGGGCCAGGCCGTCGCGCTGCGCTTCGCTGAATGAGGCCAGGAAGGGAGTGCCCCGAGCTAGCGCGAGGGCGGCCGCATCCGTCACGGTGTTAATGGCGTACAGAACAGCCTGCATGAGGCTGCCGAGGATGACCATGACGGCCGCGAGGTCATGGTCCACTCGGTCAAGCAATCGATAGAGCGCCAGCGGCACAA
Organism: Acidobacteriota bacterium; assembly: GCA_019236695.1. Classification (GTDB taxonomy): domain Bacteria; phylum Acidobacteriota; class Terriglobia; order Terriglobales; family Acidobacteriaceae; genus JAFAIN01. The sequence goes on from JAFAIN010000131.1 coordinate 11,432, forward strand.
ACAGCCACACGACGCCGCCAACCAGGTAGCAGAGCATGCCAAGCCGAAACAGCCCTTCGTGAGCGGCGATGTTGCCGGCAGTTGCGGCCGCGTCGCCGTGCACAAACAACACCCTGGGTACATAAAGGAGACGCACAATGCCGATCGCCGAGGCGAGAATGTAGAGGAATCCGGCTATCCTGGCGTGTTTGCTGAGTGCAGTCATGGGCCGAGGTACGCAAGCAGAGAGGAAGAAGTTCGGGCCAATTCAGCCCCGGGGGCGCCGTGCACAAACGGAGACGCTGAGGCACAGAGGCCTTCCAATATGGGGAGGCGGCCTAACTCATGAGTAACAATTCTCCACTGAGAACAGTGGAACAAGCCTTGTGATCACACCCGCCCGGTCGCTAAAAGGGCGGCCATCAGTAGCGTGATGGCGAGCGGAAGCAGGAACGCCGTGCCCAGGCTGGTGGCGGCGGACAGTTGGCCCATGGACCACGGGATCACCACCCCTCCAAAGCCGGCAGAGAGAAAAAACAGGGTGGAGGCGCGGCGGCCGAGCCCAGCCACCTTCGCAATGAGCAATGGAAACACCAGCCCGAATCCCAGCCCGGCAAGAAGGGCGCCAACGGTTGCCACGTGGGTCCAGAGCATTGCGGCGATGGCGGCCGCAGCCAGAAGCAATCCGGCCAAGCCGGCGGCGCGAGCCGTAACGCGCCGCAGCATGGCGCCCGCAGCCAGGCGAATCGACACCAGCGCGAGCCAGAACAGGGCCGCCGACATGGCATATCGCTGGTGAAGGCCGGCTGTACTTCTCGAATCGTAAGCCGGAATCCAGCCGGCCACGGCTGCCTCGGTTCCGGCATACAGCCAAGCCATTACCGCCAGAAGAGCCACCGAGGCGGGGGTGCCGGGCCCTGCAGTGTGGGCTGGTGCGGGTTCATTCTGGTTTCGACCGGAACCAGGTTGCCGGCCGGCGGCCACAACCAGCGCGACAACCAGGAACAACCCACCGAGCAGGACGCAGTAAGCTCGCCAGTGTTCCGGCATCCAGGCCAGCGGCAATGGGCTGGCAATGGCGCCCGCTCCCCAGGCCGCGTTGAGGCGGCTAACCCGGGGCGCGCTGTTCCCGCCCTCCCCTTGCGCCACGGCCACGTTGGCGGCCGGGATCACCAGGCCCAGGCCCAAGCCCACCCAGGCCAGCGACGCCAGCCCCCAGCCGTAATTGACCCGGGCCAGAGCCGCAATGCCGGCGGCCATGCAAAAACTGCCGGCGGTGAGAACGCGCGCCGCCCCAATGCGCCCGGCGAGCCACAGCGATGCCAAAGTCCCCAGCATGGCGCCGGCGAACTCAGAGGAAAACAGCAGGCCGGCGCGGCCATCAGGCAGCGACCAGCGCGCGATGAGCGAAGGAAGCAACGGGCCAAGCAGGGTGTTGGCTACACCGGTGAAGACAAAAAGAATGTGGATGGCAGAGGAGCGCCGCAAATTCAGTAATTTCGGAATTTGTAATTTTGTAATTTCTTCGAACCAGCCGGTTTCGAACATCCGCCTGCTTCCGCACAAACCGGGAGCGTCGCGCAGGATCAGTTTCGGCTCAACGACGATTTTGCCATTTTTTGATTTTTTTTCTGGAATAGCGGCGCAATCTTCAAAATTATGTTTTCATTTTCTCGCCTTTGCAGTGGATTCGCGCATGATCAGCTCCGGTTCCACGACAATCGGTGTGGTGCCGCCGCTGGTTCCCGAGACAATGCGCTTGAGAAGCACGCGGGCCGCAAGCTCTCCCATGCGGCGCAGGGGTTGCCGCACGGTGGTG
>JAFAIN010000190.1 GCA_019236695.1 Acidobacteriota bacterium
TACAGCGCCACCGCGCCCTCGGAAACCGGCAGGATCGAGCGCGACCGCACCATCATTACGCGCGCACTGCTGGGCAGCGATGCCGGGCTGTATGGCGCGGCGAGGCTGCCGCTGAGATAGGCAAACGGAAAAAGGCAAAAGGCAAAAAGCAAAAGGGTGGAGGCGCTAAGCGCGTGGTTTTGCCTTTTGCAATTTGCCTTTTGCCTTTTCTATTCCATGCTGCTGCCGATGTGGACCGGGCCGTTGACGGTGGAAACGTGAACGGCGGTGTTGCCCGAGCCGAGGTGGACATGGGTGGTGCGATCCCAGGGCTTCGAGCTTTGCACGCTGTTGCAATCGCGCAGGCTGCAACTGAACGGGCTATGTCCGCCGGCATCGACATCGACCCCCGAAAGGTAGCCTTCGGGAACGCGCACGGTCAGCGGGCCATTGTGGGTGCTGGCTTCGAGCCCGGCGCCCCGCCACTGGCGGTCGTTCAGGCTTACGGTCAGCGGGCCATTCTGCGCTGAGGCGGTAATTTTTCCGGAACAATCGCTTACGGTCAGCGGGCCATTGCGCGTAGTTGCCTGAACATTGCCGGTGGCGAGTTTGAGGGTCAGGGGACCGTTTACGGTGTTGGCTTCCACGTCACTGCCGGTTTCGCGAACCGACATGGGCCCGTTATAGGCTTCGAGCCGCAGCGCAACGCTGCTGGGCGCCCGCACCAGGAAGTGGACCGTCCAATGGCGGTCGCCGTTCTGGTCGGGTCCGCTGGTGCTGATGTCGCCGCCGCTGATGTTGATGTGGATGTCGGCCAGCCGCTGCCGTCCTTCCGCATCGTTTTCCGCGCCGGCGTATTTGCAGGCCGTAACCTGGATTTCGTTGCGGTCCCAGCCGCGAACGCTGACGCCGCCATTGTGGGCGCCATGCACGAACACGGAGCCGATGGTGACCGGCAGGGTGTGCTGCTCCACGGCAGAGTAAGTGCGCAGGTCGTCTCCAAAATTCGTCTCCGAGTGATCGGGGCAGGCGGCATCGGGCGCATCGTCAAAGTTGATCTCGACGGGGGGCACGGCAGCAGCCAGCGCCGCGCTGAGTGCATTCTCCAGCGCCAGGTTCGTGGCCAGTTGCACGCTGGAATCAACCATGGCGTTCACCGCCGAATTCACCGCTGAGCGAACGGCTCCGCTTACCGCTTCGCGAATGTTGCCGCTCTGGGCGGCGGCCGGCGGGCAGGCGGGGACCACCACCGCGGCGATCACCAGCAGGAAAGCAATGATACGGTTCATGTGGCGCACCTCACTACCCCTCAGACGTTGGCGGCTGCGGTTGGTTAGCGGAAGGACAAGGCAAAAGTAAAAAGGCAAAAGGCAAAGGCCCTCAGCGCCTCGCCAAAACTCACTGCTTTGAGCTCTTGTCTTTTTGATATGCTGGCCTGCTGCAACCCAGGAGAAATTGCGATGAGCTCTTCAGCCACCGGCCGCGGACTGCCCATGGTTCCGCATGACATGGTTACGACCAACCTCCAGCTTGACGGGTACCGGGTGGTACGAAACCTGGGCGTGGTGCGCGGCATTACGGTGCGCTCACGCTCGGTGTTTGGCACGCTGGGCGCAAGCCTGCAGACGCTGGTGGGCGGCAACATCACGCTGTTTTCGCAGTTGTGCGAGAGGTCGCGCGAGGAAGCTTTCGACCTCATGCTGCAGCACGCTGCCGGGGTGGGCGGCAATGCGGTGATCGCAATGCGCTACGATGCCACCGAGATCATGCAGGGCGTGACGGAAGTACTGGCCTACGGCACGGCGGTGGTGGTGGAGAAAGTCTAGGTCATTGCGCTATTGAAGTATTGAGCTATTTAATGGGGCAATAATCCAACGGCTCAATAACCCAATGGCTCAATCTGTGCGCTGCCGTATGGCCCGCTCGGTTTCGCGCGCCTGCTGCTGCACGCGATCGGCAATGTTCGGCTGCGCGCGCTCATAGGCTTTTACCTCGTTCAGGTCGGCTGCGGTCCCGATGAAATAGAGGCCGCGCAGCGCCTCCCATACCTGGTCAGTTCCCGGATTCACCAGCGCCAGTTCTTCGCCGGGCTGCACAGCCTGCCCGCGTGTTACGCGCAGGACAGCCACAGTTCCAGTGATAGGCGAACGGACATCCTGTGCGGCGCTGCTGGAGTGAATGCGAGCCAGCACCGTGCCTGCGCGAATGGGTTCGCCCGGCGCGGCCACCTGGGTTATGGCGCCGCCCAGGGGTGCGCTGACGGGAATGGGGCGCAACATGGACATGATTTCGGCATGCCCCGTGTCATCGCCATAGCGGATGAGCGCGAGGGCGGCATTCCCGCGCACGGTGATGGAAGCATCGCGCAGCAGCAGCAGGAGCGCTGCGTGCAATTCGGGCTGTGGCGGGGCCTGCCCGATCACCCAGGCATCGGTGCTGCGTACCTCCTCGACGGGCGAGGCTGCCAGCCGCGCCAGGTCGGCAGTCCACTTTTCCATCCCGGCCGCGTTGCGCGACAAGCGCTCGCCAATCTGAACCAGGGCGTGCTGAATGTGCCGGGGTTTTGCGGCGTCATGCAGATACTGCTCGAGCTCCGCATCGCTAAGCGTGCGCCCAAACCAGGTGCTGCGCCAGAACAGGAACGGCATGAGCACGATGAGCCAGGCAACGGCGAAGATGAGGATCCGCGCGCGGGTGGAAACCCGCTTCTGGCGGGCGGCAAGGGAAGAAGCGGAGGAATCCATGGACAGTCCATTATTCACCATGGAAGTGCGAAATTGCGAAAGTGCGGAAGTGCGAAATTTTTGAAGCACCGCTCATCCGCCCACCCTGGCCATTCAGCGATCCAGCGAGACTCTTTTTGCCTTTTACCTTTTGCCTTTTTCGCGGTAAACGGTTCCATCCTTCATAACAAAATCCACATGCTGCAGCGCCGAGATATCGGCCAGCGGGTCAGAGATGACGGCAACGATATCGGCGAGCTTCCCGGGCTCGATGGAGCCCAGGCGGTCACGCCAGTTCAGCAGGTCGGCGGCACGGCTGGTAGCGGCCTGAATGGCCTGCATGGGCGTCATGCCGTATTGCACCATGGTGGGGAACTGCATGGCCGGCGTGATGGTCCATTCGAATGCTCCAACATCGGTTCCGTAGGCAATGTTCAGGCCGGCCGAGAGGGCGCGCCGGAAAGTGTCTTCCGCGACTTTCATTCCTGCCTGCATGCGCTGAGCCTGCTGCGGGAACTGCTGGGCGCGGTAGTAAGCGAGCCACGGCGTGGGCACGAACCAGATGTGTTTTGCCGCCATCTGCTGAATGTCTTCGGGGGCAATGTAGGTGCCGTGCTCGAT
>JAFAIN010000038.1 GCA_019236695.1 Acidobacteriota bacterium
CCGCCATTGTAATGCAGGCAAAAACAAAGCGGGCGCGGCTTCCACGGGAGTGGCCGCGCCCTTGCGTGCGAAGAATTCTGATGAGCCGCTTACGCCAGCGACAAAACGCCAACCAGCGCTGCCGCCCACACCGTAACCGCCACCACAATCAGCCCCATGCGAATTCCGGTGTGGTCGATAATCCTGTTCCACTCGGCGCCCATTTCGGTTCTCCTTCCTCTTGTCTGTTCACTTCTATTGACGTGCCCACGCGCAATTCGTTACCACATTCACAATTTTTTACGCAGCGCACCGGAAGGAAGTTCCGCAGACACTGCAGATTTAACGCAGCGTTAACACTGAAGTGTGTGCCGCCTCGCGATCTCAGTCGTGGCCGGGTACAGGCCTCAGGCCACGAACTCGCGCAAATCCTGGTATCTCTCAACCAGGGATTCGGGCGCGCTCACGCGTTCGCCCGCAATCATGGATTTCAATTCCAGCGCGTTGGCCGCCGCCTTCCCCTGGAAATGATTGTTGGCCACTACAAACACGCGATCGGCATTTCCCGCGACTTCCCGGATGCGCGCGGCCCATTTCCGCAATTCTGCCGGCGTGTACAGATAGTTGTAGCGGTCATGCGCGTGCTCATGTGCGAACCACTGGGCATAGTTGCGGCCGTGCAATCGTACGTAGCCGATGCGCGATGTCACGTGCGTCTCCGGCCCGAGCGCGTTGCCGATGAGCGGCTGGTCGATATTGCAGAGGGCAATGCCCAGGGCCGCAAGCTCGGCCAGGGTTTCGCGGTTATTCCAGCTCGCGTGCCGCAGTTCCACAACCAGCGGATATTCGCTGAAGCGCGATGCCAGCTCCGCCACGTACTGCCGGTTGGCGGTAGTGCACCGGAACGAAATGGGAAATTGAGCCAGAACTGCACCCAGCCGGCCTTCGCCCGCAAGCACATCCAGCCCGGCTTTGGCGAGCGGTTCGTCATCGCTTCCCGGCCTGATCGTTAACGCCGATGTCGGTTCGACGACCGCCACTGGCGAGTGGGTGAATGCGCGATTCAGCTTTGCGGTAAAGCGGAATCGCGGGTTCACCGCGGAGACCAGTTGCACCCATCCGCGCGCCACTTCGGGCTTCATGTGCCCGTAAAAAGACGTATTAATCTCCACCAGGTCGAAGTAATGCGCCAGAAAGTCCAACGGGTGTTCGCGCCGTTTTGCGGGGCGCACGGCCGCCAGCCCGCGCGGATAGACGATGCCCTCCCAGTCCTTGTAAGCCCAGCCTGCGGGCCCGATCAGCACTTCGGCCATGGCTCATCCTTTTGAAATAACCATCACGAAATCAGACGCATAGCGGCCGTTCCGGTTTGACGGGCTCGCCGCCCGAGTGCTAATTTAATAGTTCCAGCCAGCCTGAATCAGCACAAGTGAAATGAACCAGGTACTTGACCAACTAGGCGAATTACTGCTCGGCAGCGTCCCCACCATTATCTTCCTGTTGATTACGGTGGCAGCGTACCGGGTGCTGGTTTACAGGCCTTTGGTGCGCACCCTGGAGGAGCGCCACCGGTTGACCGAGGGAGCGTTCGAGCAGGCCAAGGCCGACATTGCAGCCGCGGATGAGCGCACCGAGGAGTACGAGCAACGCCTCCGCGAAGCCCGGATTGCCATTTTCAAAGCGCAGGAGCAGCAGCGTGAGGCCGCGCTGAAAGCGCGATACGCCGCTGCCGCCGAGGCTCGCACCGCAGCCGAAGGGCGGCTCCGCCAATATCGCACGGATCTCGAGCGCGAAGCGGAGATTGCCCGCGGCGAACTTCAGCAGCGCGCCGAACAGACTGCAGGCGACATCATCAAGGCCGTGCTCAGCCCGGCCAGCGCACAGGCAGGTGCAAGCTGATGAAACATCGCCTGCGGCTGCTGATGATGGTTGCCATTCTGAGCGCAGCGCCTCTTTTGACCGCTACGCCGGTTCAGAAATCAGGCGAACAGGCGCAGGCCGAACCGGCGAAGCCGCAGGTACAGGCCGCCCCCCCCGAAAGCGCCGGCCAGGAGCTTGCTGAAAGCTCGCGCGAGGCCGCCGGCGAGGAAGAAAACGCGCAGTTCAAGTATTCGCCTTCGGTGCTGTGGCTGGCCCGCCATACCGGGCTTGGGCGGGTGCCGGCTTACTGGTTGCTGATTTCACTGAACTTCGCTGCCATTGCGATCCTGATTGGAGCATTCGCCAAATCAAAGCTGCCTTCGTTTTTCCGGGTTCGCACCCAGACCATTCAGATGAGCATGGAAGAGGCGCGGCGAACATCGCAGGAGGCGCGGGCGCGCCTGGGTGAAATCGAGGCGCGGCTTTCGCGGATCGATGAAGAGGTCCGGCAGATGCGCCAGGCCGCCGAGTCGGAAGGGCGCAACGAGATGCAGCGCATTCAGGCGGCCGCGGAGGAAGATAAGGCGCGCATTCTGGGGGCGGTGGAACAGGAGGTCGCCGCGGCGCAGCGCGCGGCCGAGCGCAACCTGAAGGCCTATGCCGCCTCGCTGGCGGTGGAACTCGCCGAACGCCGCATCCGCGTGGATGCCGAAACCGACCGCCGCCTCGTGCGCCGCTTTGCCGAGGAGTTTGGCGAAAACGGGAGCGCCTGATGGCCATCGTCAGCATCCGGTATGCGCGCGCCTTTGCCGATGTGCTGCTGCAGCACGGCCTTGACGCCGCACGTTGCCTTAACGAAGTGAACGAAGCGCGCGAGATGCTGCGCTCCAGCGACGGCCTGCGCCGCGTGCTCGAGAATCCCTCGATATCCCTGGAGCAGAAAAGCAACCTGCTCGCCGCGCTCGCACAGCGCGCCGCCTGGGCGCCCGAGACGCTGCATTTCCTCGCGGTGGTGACCGAGCACCGCCGCATCAGCATGCTTCCGGAAATTGCTCGGCGATTGCAGTTGGAACTGGACCGGCGGATGGGGATTACGGAAGCTGAAATTACGGTTTCGCGGCCGCTGCCGCCCGAAGAACAACACGACCTTGAGCTGCACATTTCCAGGACGGCAGGCGGGCGCGGCGTGCGCGCCACCTACCGCACCGATCCCGCTATCCTGGGGGGCGCCATCGTGCGCATCGGCTCCACGATTTATGACGGTTCCGTAAAAGGCCAGTTGCGGAAAATCAGGGAAAGCCTGAGCTCCGCGTGATGGCTCGCAGGCGTTTCTCGTTTTCTCGTTCCGAGATATATATGGGAACGAGAGTACGAGAAAAGGAAATCCGCAAGTCGTTGAAAATTCGTCGCCAGCCCTAAAATGGGCTGGCCGGGCTAATTCGATTTCAAGGGCTGAAGCCCGCACATACTGGAACGGCTTACGGCGCGACTGAACCCGCGCGCTCGTTCAAGACAAAGTTTCGAGGTTATTGGCTGGGAAATATGGCACAGATCAAAGCAGACGAAATAACCAAGCTCATCCGCGAGCAGATCGAAAACTACGAATCGCGAATCGCCGTGGACGAGGTAGGCACCATTATGTCGCTGGGCGATGGAATCGCCCGCGTTTATGGCCTCGATAAAGTCATGGCCGGCGAGCTGCTCTCGTTCCCGCACAACGTGGCGGGGCTGGCCATGAACCTGGAAGAAGACCAGGTGGGCGTGGTCCTGCTCGGCGACTACACGGAAATCAAGGAAGGCGATGAGGTCAGGCGCACCGGGCGCATCATGAGCGTGCCGGTGGGCGAACAGCTTATCGGGCGCGTGGTGAATGCGCTGGGGCAGGCCATCGATGACAAAGGCCCCATCGCCACCGAAAAGTTCAACCCGGTGGAGCGGCTGGCGCCCGGCGTGATTGACCGCCAGCCGGTGCGCGAGCCCATGGCGACAGGGTTGAAAGCTATTGATTCCATGATCCCGGTCGGCCGCGGCCAGCGCGAACTGATCATTGGCGACCGCCAGACCGGCAAGACGGCCATTGCGCTCGATACCATCATTAACCAGCGCGGCGGCGACCTCATTTGCATTTACTGCGGCATTGGCCAGAAGCGCTCGACTATTGCGCAGGTTGTGCAGACGCTGGCCAACAACGGCGCCATGGATTACACCATTGTGGTATCGGCTTCAGCCTCGGAGCCCGCGCCCATGCAGTACATCGCCCCTTATGCGGCATGCGCCATGGGCGAATACTTCCGCGACACTGGCCGGCATGCGGTGGTGTTCTACGACGATCTTTCCAAACACGCGGCAGCCTACCGCGAAATCTCGCTGCTGCTGCGCCGGCCGCCCGGACGCGAAGCCTACCCGGGTGACGTGTTCTACCTGCATTCGCGCCTTCTCGAGCGCGCGTCCAAGCTGAATGACAAGCTGGGCAAAGGCTCGCTGACGGCTTTGCCCATCATCGAAACCCAGGCGGGCGACGTGTCGGCTTACATTCCCACCAACGTCATCTCCATTACGGACGGCCAGATCTACCTGGAAACCGATCTGTTCAATTCCGGCGTTCGCCCGGCCGTGAACGTGGGCCTTTCGGTGAGCCGGGTGGGAGGCAGCGCGCAGTTCAAGGCCATGCGCCAGGTTGCCGGTTCGCTGCGGCTCGACCTCGCGCAATACCGCGACCTGGCCGCCTTCGCCCAGTTCGGCAGCGATCTCGACAAGGCCACGCAGGCACAGCTCAATCGCGGCCAGCATCTGGTGGAGGTGCTGAAGCAGGATCAATATCAACCGCTGCCGTTCAGCAAGCAGATCCTGATTCTGTTCGCGGGAACCGGCGGCTATCTGGACGATTTGCCGGTAGAACAGGTGCGCGAATTCGAAAGCGAGCTTTACAAGTACGTGGAAGCCATGCACCCCGCGCTGCTGAAAAGCATTTCGGAGAAGAAGGCCCTCGATGATCAGCTCAAGGCAGATATGGCGAAGCTGATTACCGATTTGAAAGACAAATTCGTGAGCGACCGCCAGATGGCGGCCGCGGCAAAGTAAAAGCGTCAGGCAATGGCAAACGTTCTCGACATCCGGCGGCGAATCCGGAGCGTGCGCAACACGCGCCAGATCACCAAAGCCATGAAGATGATTTCGGCTGCGCGGCTGCGCCGTGCCCAGGAGCGCGCGCTCGGAGCGCGCCCATACGGGCAAATGCTGACCAACATTCTGAAATCGCTGGTCAGCCGAGCCGAAATTTACGATCCGGAAACCGGAGAACCGCGACACCCGCTGCTGGCACGCAGGCCGGAGAAGAGGATCCTGCTGATTGTGGTTACGGGCGACCGCGGCCTGGCGGCCGCGTTCAACGCCAACATTACGAAGGCCGCGCTGCGGTTCCTGCGCGAGAAGCAGGGCAGCAGCATTGATGTTGTGGCCGTGGGCCGCAAGGGGCGTGATTTTTTCCGCCGGCGCTATCCGTGGAACCCCGATCCGCTCATGCGCCTCGGGCCGGTTCAGCTTGTGGCCGAGCACGTAGGCGTGCTGGGCAAGCTGCAGTTCTCTGACGCAGGCAGGCTGGCCGAGAGCCTGATTGCGCAGTACACGGAGGAGAAAATTGACGCCGTGTACGTGCTTTACAACGAGTTCAAATCGGTGATTGCGCAGCGGCTGGTGGTCGAGCGCGTGCTCCCCATCGGCGAACTGGGCGCGCATGAGTTTGCCCAGGCCGAAGAGATGACCAGGGAAGAGCGGGAGCGCGCCGCGCGGGTGGCCACGAGCGCAGCCATCAGCACGCAGGAAGCCGACACTGCCGCCATGGACGAACATGCCGCCCAATTCGGCGTAGCGTCGCAGGATTACATTTATGAGCAGCCCCCGCAGGAATTGTTCCGCGACCTGCTCCCCAAGTACGTTGCCATCCAGGTGTTTCGCGCCATGCTGGAATCGGTGGCCGCCGAGCATGCCGCGCGCATGACGGCAATGGATTCCGCAACCAGCAATGCGAGTGACATGATTGACGCGCTCACGCTGACCATGAATCGCGCCCGCCAGGCGGCCATCACCAAGGAAATTATCGAAATCGTAAGCGGCGCCGCGGCGCTGTGAGGAAGCTATGCCCGAAAACGCAGGACGTGTAATCCAGATTTCCGGTCCGGCAGTGGATGTGCAATTCTCCGACGCCCAACTTCCGCCCATCTACCAGGCGCTTCGAGTGGTGAGCGAGGGCTTTAAAGTGCCGGTGCCGATCAACGTCGTCCTCGAGGTACAGCAGCACCTGGGCGAAAGCCGCGTGCGCTGCGTCGCCATGGAACCCACTGACGGCATGGTGCGCGGCATGAAAGCCATCGACCTCGGCGGACCCATCTCGGTTCCGGTGGGGCATGCCACGCTGGGGCGTGTTCTGAACGTTATCGGCCAGCCAGTGGATGGCCTGGGCCCGGTGAATTCGGATAAGCGCTACCCCATTCACCGCCCGGCGCCCAGCTTCGAAGATCAATCCACCACCGCCGAGATGTTTGAAACCGGCATCAAGGTCATTGACCTCATCCAGCCATTCGTCAAGGGCGGCAAGATCGGGCTGTTTGGCGGAGCCGGCGTGGGCAAGACCGTGGTCATCATGGAGCTCATCAACAACGTCGCCAAGCAGCACGGCGGCTACTCCGTGTTTGCCGGGGTGGGCGAGCGCACCCGTGAAGGCAACGACCTGTGGCTCGAAATGTCGGAATCGGGGGTTATCAAGCCGGGCGATTCCGAACATTCCAAAGCCGCGCTCGTCTATGGACAAATGACGGAGCCACCGGGGGCGCGACTGCGCGTTGCGCTTACGGGATTGACTGTGGCGGAATACTTCCGCGATGCGGAAGGCGCGGACACGCTGCTGTTCATCGACAATATTTTCCGCTTCACGCAGGCCGGCTCCGAAGTTTCGACGCTGCTGGGCCGCATGCCCTCGGCGGTGGGCTACCAGCCGAACCTGGCAACCGAGATGGGAGAGCTGCAGGAGCGCATCACCTCAACCCGGAAGGGCTCGGTTACTTCTGTCCAGGCTATATACGTTCCGGCCGATGACCTCACCGACCCCGCCCCGGCCACAACTTTCGCCCACCTGGACGCCACCACCGTGCTCTCGCGGCAGATTGTGGAGCTTGGCATCTACCCTGCCGTGGATCCACTGGCCTCCACTTCGCGCATTCTCGATCCGCATGTGGTGGGCGAGGAACATTACGCCGTTGCCCAGGGAGTAAAGCGCACGCTGCAGCGCTACAAGGATCTGCAGGACATCATCGCCATTCTGGGCATTGACGAGTTAAGCGATGACGATAAGCTGACCGTGGCGCGCGCGCGCAAGCTGCAGAAATTCCTCTCCCAGCCTTTTCACGTGGCCGAGCAGTTCACGGGCAAGCAGGGGCGCTATGTGAAAATCGCCGACACCATCAAGAGCTTCCGCGAAATCATTGAAGGCAGGCACGATGATGTGCCCGAGCAGGCGTTCTATATGAAGGGCACAATGGACGAAGTTCTGGAAGAGGCGGAGAAGATGAAAGCTGCTGCATAGCCGAGCCGTGACGATCGACCACTGACATGCCACTCAACTTCGAAATCGTGACTCCCGAGCGCCAGGTAGCGGAAGGCGCGGCCGATGAGATCCAGATTCCCGGCAAGAATGGATATCTCGGGATCCTGCCGGGGCACGCGCCTCTGCTCAGCGAACTGGGCGTGGGCGAGATTGTGTGCCGCCGCGGACGCGAGGCGCGGCACCTCGCCGTGGCCTGGGGCTTTGCCGAGGTGTTGCCCGATAAAGTGACCATTCTGGCGGAGACTGCCGAGCGCGCGGAAGAAATTGATGTTGCCCGGGCCGAACGCGCCCGCGACCGCGCCGAAAAGCGCCTGCGCGAAGCACAAGAAGAAACGGATTTCGAGCGCGCCCAGGTCGCCCTCGAGCGCGCCCTCATCCGCATCCAGGTGGCCGGCCACGGGCATTGAACCTGCACCACAAAGGACACAAAGGGGCACAAAGGGAATCTGGAGATATGCAGCCCCGCAATTCGCCTCCTTCGTGTTCCTTTGTGTCCTTTGTGGTTGAAGCTTTTGCATCCTCATGCACATGTTCTCCGACATCGCTCACCATGATTACGCTGCGCTGGCGGTCGTGGTCTTTTTGGAATCCATCGGAATACCTGTTCCTGCGGCGGTGGCTCTTATCGCGGCAGGAACCGCGGCGGCTGCGCACTCCATGCGCCTTGGGCCCGCATTGGGAGTGGCGATTGCGGCCACGCTGCTTGGCGATCTCGTTCTGTTTACGGTTGGGCGGCTCTCCGGATGGTGGATGCTCGCCATTCTTTGCCGCGTTTCGCTCAATCCGGAAACCTGCATCCTGAGGTCGGCCGAGCAGTTCCACCGGCGCGGCCGCCTCACGCTGCTCTTTGCGAAGTTTATCCCCGGAATCAACACCATGGCGCCGCCCATGGCAGGCACCATGCGCATGCCGTTCTGGCGCTTTCTTCTGTCCGATTTCGCCGGCGCGGCTCTTTACGCGGGCGCTTACGCCGTACTTGGTTTTGCTTTTGGCGGTGTATTGGAAAACCTGTTTCGCAGGACGCAGGCAGCCGGCCACGCGCTGGGAGTGATCGTGGTCGCCGGGCTGGCAGCATACTTTGGGTACCGGGTGTTTCTCTTCTGGAAACATCGACGCAGCGATGTGGCCCCGCGAATTACAGTGCACGAACTGGCGGAGCAGGCACGCACGGCTCCCGGCAAGTTGCTGATCGCAGATGTACGCAGCCACGGGTACTACGATCGCGGGGCGGTTCGCATCGCCGGCTCGGAGCGGCTCGAACCCTCAGAGATTCTGCGTGATCCCGGTCAACTCCCCCGCGACCGCGAAATCTATCTTTACTGCACTTGAATACGCGAGGCCACAAGCGCCCGGGTGGCGCAGCGACTTCGGGAACAAGGCTTGCAGGCGTTCGTAATCGCAGGCGGCCTCCGCGAATGGAACAAGGCCGGCTACCCGGTCGAGCAGGTGCCGGAAGACGATATTGTCGCCCTGCCTGTATTCAGCTAGCGCGGCTCTGTCGCTGCGTGTTGCAACCCGGCAATTCCGAACTGCGCTCTCACTGTGCCGCCGCACCTGCCGCCCTGGGGGCTTCCTCTCCGGCAACCACCCCGTAGACCAGGCCGGCGGCGGCCGCCCCGGCAATAGGCGCCAGCCAGAAAAGCCAGAGCTGGCCGATGGCCCAGCCGCCCGCCAGCAATGCCGGCCCGGTGCTGCGCGCCGGGTTCACCGAACAATTCGTTACCGGAATGCCCACCAGGTGAATGGCAGTCAGCCCCAGGCCAATGGCGATAGGAGCAAATCCGGCCGTCGCGCGCTTATCGGTTGCGCCCAAAATAATCAGCAGGAAGAAGAACGTCAGCACAAATTCCGCCACCACGCAGGAAAGCAGGCTGTAATGGTCGGGGGAATGCGCTCCGTAGCCGTTCGAGGCGAAGCTCCCAATTCCCAGGAACCCCTCCTTGCCCACCGCGATAACCAGGAGCACACAAGCCGCGGCCAGCGAGCCTGCCACCTGGGCCACAATGTAGGGGATGAGATCAGAACCGGGAAAACGCTTCCCCGCCCACAGCCCAATCGATACCGCCGGATTCACATGGCACCCTGAAACCGGGCCAATGGTGAATGCCATGGTCATCAAAGCCAGGCCGAAGGCCAGCGAAACCCCCAGCAGCCCGATGCCAAGCTGCGGAAAAGCAGCCGCCAGCACTGCGCTGCCGCAGCCCGCGAATACCAGCCAGAAAGTGCCAAAGAACTCCGCAACCGCACGCTTCCCGAGAGACATAGCTCCTCCCAGTACTGCTGAATTTGGTCGCGGGCATTGTACATGGAAGAGAACTGAAAACGCGGTCGGCGGCAGGCCATTGCGCGGCGGAATGCGGGAACCCGCGCCGCGGATTCCAATTCCAGTTAAGCTGCGCCTCGTGGGTTTGCCTGTTGGGGCGGGAGATCCTCCCTCCGCAAATGTTCCGATGGCACATCGCGGCCGTTGATTGACACTATTCTCTTGCGGCCGGCGCCGGGCACGCTCTTTGCAGGGGAGTGAAAACTCGAGGGCAGAGGCTCGGAGCCGGCTGACCGGGGAGGGTTGACCCGCATCCTGCGCCGGAGCAGGCTTTCGTTGAGCGCCGTTCTCGCGCGGTCGCGTCCCCGGCGTGCCGCCCTCAGCGACTGCTCCTCAGCCCGACGGATGATGTCCATGAAACCCATAACCCTATGCCGCAATGGGCACCCAACTCATAGGATGCCGACTACAATAACTGCGAAGCTGCTGCCTCCATATGCTGCCGTTCAAGCTGGTATATTCCGACGGGTATTACCTGCCGATCGGACCTCACGTATTCCCCGCGCAGAAATACAAGCTGATTCATGACCGGCTGCTGGCTGAGCGGATTGCATCCACAACCGACTTCCTCACACCGCAGCCCGCGTCGGATGACGACATCCTGCGAGTACATACCCCTGAATACGTAGGCAAGCTGAAGCAGGGGCGCCTTTCGCCGCAGGAAGAACTGGCGATGGAGATTCCCTATTCGCCCGAGCTGGTGCGGGCATTCTGGCTTGCCGCCGGGGGATCAATCCTGGCAGCCCAGCGTGCGCTGGCGGATGGAATCGGATTCAACATCGGCGGCGGATTTCACCACGCATTCCCCAACCACGGCGAGGGCTTCTGCATGATTCACGATGTTGCGGTGGCTATCCGCAAGCTCATTCACGATACCGTGATCCGGCATGCCATGACCATCGATTGCGACGTGCACCAGGGCAACGGCACCGCCGCCATATTCGCCGCGCATTCTCCCAACGGAGCGCCGCTGCCTTCGGCAGCGCCCAGGCCGCTCGAGCGCCGCCGCGAAGCTTCCATGACGCTCGGAGCGGCCGGCGAGGTGTTCACGGTTTCGCTCCACCAGCACAATAATTACCCTGCATGGAAGCCGCCTTCTTCCATCGATGTGAACCTTCCCGATGGAACTGGCGATGACGAATACCTGGCCTGGCTCGATCAGGCGCTCAGTTCGGCCTTCCGCCACTCGGAGCCGCAACTCATCTGCTACATCGCCGGCGCCGATCCCTACGCCGAAGATCAACTGGGCGGCCTTTCGCTCACCATTGATGGATTGAAGCGGCGCGACGAACTGGTGTTCCGCGCAGCCCGCACCCGGGGCATACCGGTTATGGTGACGTATGCCGGCGGGTACGCCCGTAATGTTGAGGACACCGTTACGATCCACTGCAATACTGTGGCGGCCGCGCGGGAGACGGTGGACCGCACCGCCGCACGGCACAGCTAAGAGCGGTCTTCGTCCCTCCTTCGCGCGAAGGATGCGAAGGCCACAGGGAGTATGGGTGGAGGGGAGGAAGGCTCCGGAAACTCCTCCGCTGCGGCCAGGAAGTGCCCCGGACGTGCCCAGCTCAGCTCCGTTCCAGGCGGGTGCTAGAATAGTGCACAGAGTTCCCAGCGGATGAATCCTGATCTGGAAAGACTGATGGCCCTGCAGGCGGCCGACCGGGAAATCCTGCGCATTCGGCAGGAAATTGCCGCTCTGCCAAAACGGATTTCCGACGTTGAGGCTAAACTCAATTCAGCTCACGAAGCTGTGGAACAGGCGAAGGCTCGAATCAAAGCCGGGGAAAGCGCCCGCCGCAAGTTTGAAGCCGATATTCAAGCCGCACAGCAGAAGATTTCCAAGTACCGGGACCAATCGCTCGAAGTAAAGACCAACGAACAGTACAAGGCGCTGCTGGCGGAGATCGGCTTTGCCGAACAGAGCATCCGGCAAACCGAAGACAGCATTCTCGAGACCATGCTCGAGAGTGAAGAGCAGGAGAAGCGGCTGCGGGCCGCCGAAAGCGAGCTCAAAACACAGAGTGCATTCATCGAGCGGGAGAAGGCGGAAGTGCGTTCCCGCACCGAACAGGATGAGCGCGAACTGGCCGAGTGGTCTGCCAGGCGCGACGGCTTGCGCGCGCAAATCAACCCCGACGTGGTTTCGCATTATGACCGCGTGGCTCGATTGCGCGGAACCGGGGTGGCTGAAGTTCGCGACGGAAAATGCTCTGCCTGCAACGTGCTCCTGCGCCCCCAGGAGCTGCAGGAGGCGCTCGCCGGCTCGAGCGTGATGACTTGCAGTTCGTGCACCCGCATTCTAGTGGCGGTTGAAATGCCGCCGCTGCCGGCGCCCCGGCACCGCCCCGGCACGGAAGCCTCGGCGTAGCCGGGATTTACAATCCACTGTTTGACCCGGCAACCTTCATCGCAGCCTTCGACCGGTAATCCGGCCATCACCATCAGTGCGCGCGGCGCAGAGCGCCTGCGTTCGGGGCACGTGTGGGTTTACAGCTCAGATGTTCTGAAGGCGGCAGCCGGGCCAGGCAGCATTGTTGATGTTATGGATGGGCGCGGGCGCGTGTTTGGCACCGCCTTCTACAGCAGCTCTTCGCAGATTGCGCTGCGCCTGCTGTCGCCCAAAACGCTCCCGGCAGCGGCCGCCATTCAACAGCTTATCCCGGAACGTGTGGGCGCGGCGATCGATTACCGGCAAAGAGTGGTGGCCGGCAGCGACGCCTATCGGCTGGTTTTCAGCGAGGCCGACGGCCTGCCGGGGCTGATTGTGGATCGCTACGGCGCAATTCTCTCACTCCAGATCCTTACCCAGGGGATGGATTCGCCGGAGCTGCGGCATTCCGTTCTGGACGCATTGGTTTCACGGCTCGCCCCGGCGGCAATCATCGAGCGGGTGGACCCAAGGATCCGCGAGCTCGAAAAGCTTCCGGCTCTTCCAACTCGCGTGGCCTGGGCCGATGGCATGGCGATTGGGGCGAATGCGCCGGAGGCCAGGGTTCCCGCGCTTGCGTTCTGCATGAACGGCGTGCGGTTTCAATTTGACCCGATGGCCGGGCAGAAGACCGGCGCATTTCTCGATCAGCGCGAAAACTACGCCGCGGCGGCCCGCTACGCTCACGGGAACGCGCTCGATTGCTTTTGCTACCACGGCGGCTTTGCCCTGCACCTGGCCCGGGCCTGCTCGAGCGTGGCGGGCGTGGATTCCTCCCGCGCGGCACTGGAATGCGCTGAGGCAAACGCGCGACTCAACGGCTGCGAAATCGAGTGGATCGAAGCGAATGCCTTCGACCTCCTGAAGGATTACGCCGCCGCCCGCCGGGAATATGACACCGTTGTGCTTGACCCGCCGGCATTCGCGCGCAACCGCGCGTCGGTGCCCACCGCGCTCGGCGGATACAAGGAACTCAACCTCCGCGCTTTGCGAATGCTTCGCCCCAACGGCATTCTGGTTACGTGCTCGTGCTCGCACCACGTAAGCGAAGCCGATCTGCTGGGCGTGCTCGCCTCCGCCGCCCTTGACGCGCACCGCACGGTGCGCATTCTGGAACGCCGCGGCGCCTCCCTCGACCACCCGGCAATCCTCACCATTCCCGAAACCGCTTACCTGAAATGCATTATTGGCTCGGTCATCTAAGCCCCGGAAGTTCGAGCGGTGCCAATGACGCCGCGTGAATCACGTGGGTCCGGCCGCCCTCGGCCGGACGGGGCGTGCGAAGCGCGCCTGACGTGACCATCGGCAGAGCTGTGACGGCAACAACGGAGCGGCCTTTCAGGCCGCCTGTCCGGCCCGGGGGCGGCCGGACCTATGTCGGTATTCTCACCCTTAGAATTATCATAAGTGATTGAAAATAAAACATTATAATAATCAATCTGGTACTTGACAATCACACACTAAGATTTTATTATCTGACTGTGCTAAGGCAATGAGCCGAGCCATCAACCAAATCTCTTGGAGGCCAAAATGGCAATTTCCCGTTGGGATCCGTTTCGTGAGCTTTACAGCCTGCAGAACCAGGTAAACCGTCTTTTCCAGGACAGCATGGGGCAGCAGTCCAGCCAGAGCGGCGATGACTTTCTTACGGCCGGCGCCTTCATCCCGCCGGTGGATGTATATGAGGATGAGCACAACGTGTCACTGCGAGTAGAAGTCCCGGGCATCGACCCCAACGACCTCGATATCCGGGTGGAGAACAACGTTTTGACGGTGCGTGGCGAGCGCAAGTGGAACAAGGAAGACAAGGAAGAGAACTTCCATCGCGTGGAGCGGCGTTATGGAGCGTTCTCGCGCGCCCTCACGCTGCCCAACACGGTCAGCACCGATGACGTCCACGCCAACTACAATAGCGGCGTGCTCGAAATCAAGCTTGCAAAGCGCGCGGAAGCCAAGCCGAAGCAGATTAAAGTCGGCGTAACGGCTTCGCCTGCGCCGGCGAAGACCATCGAAGGGCAGAAGAAGACGCAGGCCGCCTGAGCGGCAATGCAGCTTGGCATCGTCAGTTTTGGGATCAACAATGGATTTTTGGGATTTCGAAGGGGCCGCTCGCGGCCCCTTCGTTTCCTGAACATCCAAAAACTTTCAAAGCGAGGGGCATGGCATGGCAATCCGTCCTGACAAATTAACCGTAAAGTCGCAGGAAGCGCTGCAGGCCGCAGGGCAGCTCGCGGGCGAGCGCGGCAATCCCGAAGTCCTGCCGCTTCACCTGCTGGCCGCGCTGGCCGAGGACCGGGAAGGGATTGTTGCGCCGGTGCTGTCGAAAATTGGCGCGGACGCGCAGGCTGTGGCTGCGGAAGCGCGCGCGGAGATTGCGCGCCTGCCGCAGGTGTCAGGGGGCTCGGAGCCGCGCTTCAGCGCGGCGGTGCACAAGCTGTTCGATAGCGCCTTGAAGGAGGCCGGAAACTTCAAGGACGATTACGTTTCCACGGAGCACGTGCTGCTTGCCATCTCCGACGAAAAGGGCGAGGCCGCGCAGCGCATCCTGGCTTCGCATGGCGCCACTCACGACGCCATTCTCAAGGCCCTTACCTCGATCCGCGGCTCGCAGCGGGTTACGGATCAAAATCCGGAAGGCAGGTACCAGGCGCTGGAGCGCTACGCGCGCGACCTCACGGAACTCGCGCGCCGCGGCAAGCTTGACCCGGTGATTGGCCGCGGTGAGGAGATCCGCCGTGTTGTTCAGGTACTTTCACGGCGCACCAAGAACAACCCAGTGCTCATTGGCGAGCCCGGCGTCGGCAAAACCGCCATTGTGGAGGGGCTGGCGCGGCGCATTGTTTCGGGCGATGTGCCCGAGGTGCTGCGCTCCAAGCGCATCATTGCTCTCGACCTGGGATCGATGCTGGCGGGGGCGAAGTATCGGGGTGAATTTGAAGACCGGCTGAAGGCAGTGCTGAAGGAAATTGAGGAGTCGCAGGGGCAGATCATTCTCTTTATCGACGAGCTTCATACGCTGGTCGGCGCAGGCGCGGCCGAGGGCGCAATTGACGCCTCGAACATGCTGAAGCCGGCTCTGGCCCGCGGCGAGCTGCGCTGCATCGGCGCGACCACACTGAACGAGTAC
>JAFAIN010000130.1 GCA_019236695.1 Acidobacteriota bacterium
GGCCCAGCAAGCCCAACAGCAGGCGCTGGCGCAAGCTCCTCCGCCTGACGTGCTCTATAACAATGCGCTGCGCGACTACAACCTCGGCCAGTATGACCTCGCCTTCCAGGAGTTCGGCCAGTACATGAAGTTTTATCCCAACACCGAACTGGCCGGGAATGCGCAGTTCTACCTGGCCGACATCGAATACCAGCAGAAGAAATATGACGCGGCCGTGGCCGATTACGACAAGGTGCTGGAGCAGTATCCCAGCGGCAACAAAACGAAGACGGCCGAGCTGAAGAAAGGGTTTGCGCTGCTCGAGCTGGGGCAGAAGGATGCCGGCATCCGCGAGCTGCGCGCATTGATCAACCGCTATCCGAACTCGCTGGAAGCGGCGACGGCGCAAGACCGGCTGAAGCGGCTCAACGTGCCGGCCACAGCCACCACTCCGCGCCGCCGCCCCGGGCAGTGAACTGAGCGCCTCCCGGCACTCCGGCGGCGGAAGCTTGCGCGCGTGCCCCCTTGATTGGAGGGGCTAACTGGCTTTCTGGCTGACTGGCTGGCTGGAGAACCCAGAAGGTCAACCCAGGCGAGCCTCGCTCGCCCTGTCCGTTCCACCACCCCAGCACGCGCGGGGAACGAAGCGCGCGCTGCGGACCTCGGGGCCGAGGGCGGCCGGACCCACGTCGTTTCCTTCACTCGACCGTGCATGCCACGATGGGCCGAGCACAACTGTGAATGCGCTACCGCAGCGAAGCGCGGGTGGGGGGCGCGGGATGCACCAGCGCGGAGGCGCCCTGGCCGGCGGCATTCAACACAGCGTTGGGCTGAACGCCGAGGTAAATCGTCAGGCCGATGCTTATAACCAGCGCTACAGCCAGGCTGAGCGGCACCGGCGCAGCCGGCGAGTGCGCGCGATCATCGTCACGCATATACATCACCACGATGATGCGCAAATAGTAGTAGGCAGCGATGGCGCTGTTGATGACCCCGATCAGGGTGAGGCCAAGCAGGTTGGCGTTCAGCGCGGCGCTAAACACGTAGAACTTAGCGAAGAACCCACCGGTGACGGGAATGCCGATCAACGAGAGCAGCAGCAGCGTAAAGCACGCCGCCAGCAGCGGCTGCTTGCGGCCCAGGCCGGCGTAATCCTCAACCGTAACGTAGCGCTCGCCCACTGAGCCGAAATGGCTGACGATGGCAAACGCGCCCACGTTCATCGCGGCATAGGCCGCGGTGTAGAAAATGGCCGCGCCAATGCCGCTGCTTGCCGCGCAGAACGCCACCAGCAGATAACCGGCGTGCGCAATGGAGGAATACGCCAGCAGGCGCTTCACGTTGGTCTGCACCAGCGCCGCCAGGTTGCCGATGGTCATGCTCAACGCTGCCAGAATCCAGGCCACCCAGAACCAGCCCGGCAATCCAGCGCCGAACAGCACCCGCAGGAGCACGGCAAAGGCCGCAGCCTTGGGGCCGGTTGACATCAGCGCGACCACGGGCGCCGGGGAGCCCTGATACACGTCAGGCGTCCAGATATGGAATGGCGCGGCCGCAACCTTGAAGCCGATTCCCACAAACATCAGCGCGACGGCGACGTAGATAAGCGGCTCGCCGTTGCCCGGCATGGCGGCGGCAATGGCATCAGTGTAGGTGGTACCGGTCGAGCCGAAGACCAAGGCCACGCCGTAAAGAAAGAAAGCCGTGGCGAACGAGCCCAGCAGGAAATACTTGATGGAAGCCTCGGCGCTAATGGCCACGCGGCGGCGGAATCCCGCCAGCACATACGTGGAGATAGAGGAAATT
Source organism: Acidobacteriota bacterium (assembly GCA_019236695.1). Classification (GTDB taxonomy): domain Bacteria; phylum Acidobacteriota; class Terriglobia; order Terriglobales; family Acidobacteriaceae; genus JAFAIN01. Next base: position 1,786 of record JAFAIN010000130.1, read on the forward strand.
TCCAAGGCTATAAAGATGAGCACCAGCTCAACCGCGGAGGACATGAGGGCCATGCCGGCCGAGCCGAAGAGGATGAGCGCATAGTATTCGCCGGCATGGATCTGCTGCGCGTCCAGATAGTCGAGTGATGCCAGCACGACGAGCCCGGCAATTATGGCGATGAGCGCATGAAAGAAGATGCTGAACGCATCCACCCGCACCATGCCGAAGAACGCTTCCCCCTGCCAGCCCCCCTGCAGAAACGAGGCTGCGAGGGCGGCACAGCAACCGGCAAAGGCAATGAGCCCGCTGGTTTTGCGGCTGCCATATTCGGGCAGCGCCGGCTCCAGCACCATAATCAGAATGCCGAAAGCGGTGAAGATGAGCTCGGGAAGGATGCGGAGATAGTCCTGGTAGGGAATCATCGGGCGCCTCCCGGCGCAGCGCCATCCTGAGCCAGAGGGTAGATAACGTGGGCGGCGCCGCCGGCTGATTCCACCGAAGCGTTGACCATGGGCGCCAGGCCGGCGTTGATGTGGCTGAGCCAGATCATGGGAGCAACGCCCATAACCAGGGCAGCGGCAGAGAGCGGCCACAAGGCCAGCTTCTCGCGGGCGGTGGCGTCAGGCAGCAAAGCGTTAGCGGGGTTGCGATTCTCGCCATACCAGACGCGCTGCACCATCCACAGCATGTAGCACGCGCTCCAGATGACGCCGCTCGCGCCCAAAATTCCGTAGATGGCGCGATCGCGAAACGCTCCGCTCAGCACCAGGAATTCACCCACAAAGCCGTTTAACAGCGGCAGCCCGATGGAAGAGAGGGTGATGAACACGAAGAAAGCCGCGAACACCGGCATTCTGGATGCCAGCCCTCCAAATTCGCCAATCTCAAACGTATGCCGGCGCTCGTAGAGCATGCCCACCAGGATGAACAGCGCTCCTGTGGAAACTCCGTGATTCAGCATCTGGTAAACGGCGCCGCTGGTGCCCGCAGCCGTAAAGGTAAAAATCCCGAGCACCACAAATCCCAGGTGGCTGACGGAAGAATAGGCGACCAGCTTCTTGAGGCTGGGCTGGACCATAGCGACCAGAGCACCGTAGATGATGCCCGTAATGGCGAGCGCATTGATCCAGCCTGCCTGGGCGCGCGCCGCTTCCGGGAACATGCCGGCACAGAAGCGCAGCAGGCCATAGGTGCCCATCTTCAGCAGCACGCCGGCCAGCAGCACCGAGCCCGCGGTGGGCGCTTCCACATGCGCGTCAGGCAGCCAGGTGTGCAGCGGGAACAGCGGCACCTTGACGGCAAAGGCAATAAAGAAGCCGAGGAAAAGCCAGGTTCCCGCCGTTCCCCCGGCGATTTCCGGATGCGAGCGGAGCCACGGCTGAATCACCGTGAAATCGAAGCTGCCGGTATGGGCATAGAGCCAGAGGATCGCCGCCAGCATGAACACCGAGGCGATGGCAGTGTAAAGGAAGAACTTTACGGCAGCATAAATGCGGCGCTCGTGCCCGTACATGCCGATGAGCAGCGCCATGGGAATCAGGGTGGCTTCCCAGAAGAAGTAGAACAGGAAAAGATCGAAGGCGACGAACACTCCGGTCAGCGCGGTTTCAAGCACCAGCAGCAGGAAGAAGAATTCGCGCACGCGGTCATGAACCGAGCGCCATGAAATCAGGATGCAGAACGGCGTAAGGAAAGCGGTCAGGATGACGAGCCAGATAGAAATTCCATCGAGCACCACGTGGTAGCGAATGGCCGGCGCCGAAATCCAGGCGTGGTTCTCCTGCATGAAGAAAGCGGCGCGCTCGAAGTGGTGG
>JAFAIN010000163.1 GCA_019236695.1 Acidobacteriota bacterium
CGTGACCCGTACCCCAGGGTTTCGAGCCGGCACCGTGCAGTTCCAAGGCGACGGAGCCTACAGTTCGGGCGTTTACGCGGCCCACGGAGAATTGAGGATGGCCGCGGGCGCCTACCGTGCCGGGCTGGCCGACTTCAGCGGCGTCGATGGCTCCGCCGCTTTCGTTGCCGGCAACGCCGGTGTGGAGTTGACTGGCATTCGCGGCGAAGCGCTCGGCGGAACGTTTGCAGGAAGCGCCGCCATCAAGGTCACCAGCGTGACTCGCGGCCGCCGGCACGAGCACGCGGTGGAAGAGCGAGGGACGGCAGCGCTCAGCTTCGAAAACCTCGACGTGCAACGCATCGAATCCGCGTTTCCTCACAATCGGGAGTTTCAGGTTCATTTTCGCGGACGCGCTTCGGGCACGGTGGGTGCGGAGTGGACGGGGACGCCCGGAAATGCCCTCGCGGAAGTGGCAATGGCGATCACTCCGCCCGCCGCCACCGCGCCCGGCGAAGTTCCTGTGCGGGCTGCCGTGCGCGGCACATACAACGGCCGCACTGGCGGCGTCAACCTGCAGCAGTTTGAAATGTCCACTCCCTCTTCCGATGTGCGGGCGAATGGCACGCTGCAGTCGCGCGCCTCGCTGCATGTCACGGTCAGCACTTCCAACGTTCCCGAGTTGCGAGCCGCGCTTGCCGATGTGGGCATCGACGTTGTGCTGCCGGCCGACGTGCACGGGCGCCTCAGCTTCGTGGGCGACGTGCTGGGCACGGCGCTCGACCCACAAATCAACGGCCATGTGATGGCCACTGACTTTGATTACCTGCAAGAGTTCACAGCGCGCGGGCTGCTGATGCAGCCGGCCCCGGCGCCCGCGGCGCCCATTCCAGTCCACTGGGACCGAATCACAGCCGACTTGCAGTACTCATCGCGGGCGGTTTCGCTGCGCAACGCCACTCTGCAGGATGGTTCGGGGCGGGTGGCGCTGAACGGCTCGGCAGGCCTCGAAGCCGGCCACGTTGTTCCCCAGAGCGCGATCGACGGGCAGGCTCGCATCGAAAATGAATCCGCCGAGCACCTGGCTACGCTGATCGGAATGCACTACCGCTATGGCGGACTGCTGAGCGGCTCCCTTCGCCTGGCCGGAACCGCGGGGAATCCGGCGGGCGCCGGAAGCCTTCACCTGGAAAAAGCCGCATTCGGCCGCGAGCCTGTATCGATTGCCGCCGACTTCGCCATTCGCGAGCACGAAATCCTTTTCACGAATCTGACCGCTGCCCGGGGAGCGGCACAGATTTCCGGGGCTTTCTCCTGGAACCTGCTCAGTTCCGCTTTCTCATTCAAGCTCACCGGGGCGGTGGCGAATGTGGGCGCCATACCTGAATTGCAGAATCCGCGAGTCTCGGTGGCAGGAAAACTTGCTTTCACGGCACAAGGCTCCGGCACCCCCGCCGCTCCCGACATCAATGGCAACGTGCACATTACGAATCTGGTGCTGAATGGCGAGTCGGTGGGCGATTTCGACGCCGAAATGGCGAGCCGGGCCGGCACAATGCACGTTACGGCATCCACTACAGCGCCCACTGCGCAGCTATCGATTCGCGGAGATGTGCAGCTCCGTGGTGATCTTCCGGCCGAGTTGACGATCGCATTTCCGCGGCTGGATTTTGACCCGCTCCTGCGCGCGTATTTGAGAGGGCGGCTGACTGGGCACTCCCTGGCTGCCGGAGTCGCGCAACTGAGTGGACCGTTGCGCAGCCCCGAAAAACTGTTGTTGACCGCGAATGTGGACCAGTTTTCCGTCTCGGTGGAGAAGTTGAACCTGCGCAACGCCTCGCCATTGCGCTTTCGCGTTTCGAAACAAACGCTGGTAGTGGATCAGTTTCACATTACCGGCAGCGACACGGATTTCACCGCCACCGGATCCGCGGCGCTGAATGGGACTGGCGCCTTGAATCTCAGCGCCAACGGGACCATAGATCTGGCGCTGGTCCAAACCCTCGACCCCAACTTCACATCTGCCGGGCGGGTTACGGTGAGCCTGCGCGCACAGGGAACTATGGCGCATCCGCTGCTCGGCGGCCAGGTTGACGTGGCCAGCGCCAGCGTATCGTACTCTGACCTGCCGAATGGGCTTTCCGCCGTGAACGGAACGCTGCGTTTCAACCAGAATCGTCTTGTCATTGAAAAGCTCACGGGGCAATCGGGCGGCGGCGCTCTGACGCTTGGGGGCTACATTGCGTATTCCAGCGGCTTTTCATTCGCGATTACCGGCCGTGCGGAGGCCATGCGGCTGCGCTATCCGCCGGGCGTGAGTTCCATTGCGAATGTGGACCTGCGCTGGACCGGCACGCCCGCAGCTTCCACCGTAACCGGCGAGGTGCTGGTGACCCGATTCACCGTGAGCCCGCAGTTTGACTTTACGACCTACCTGGAGCGCTCGGTCCGTCCCATTTCGCAGTTAGACGTCAGTTCGGCATTGAGCAACATCCGCCTTGACGTGCATGTGGCTTCCGCACCGGCCCTGCAAGTATCCACGTCGCTCGCCAAGCTCTCCGGCGACCTCGACCTGCGCCTGCGCGGCACCGTAGCCGACCCGGCGGTGCTGGGGAGAGTGAACATCCTCCGCGGAACCGTGTTCTTCAACGGCACCAACTATCAGTTGCAGCGCGGCGACATAACGTTTGCGAATCCCGCCACCATTCAGCCGGTTTTGAACCTGGAATTCACCACGCGTATTGCCGGTTACGACATCAACCTCTCGCTCGATGGTCCGGTAGAGCGGCTGCATACGATGTATCGTTCCGATCCGCCATTACCGACTACCGACATCATTTCGCTGCTGGCCTTCCGGCAGTGCCCCACTTCGGCAGAATTTACCTGCTCGCCAAGCGCCATCGAGCAGGCGGAAAATTACAACCCTTCGGTGAACCCCAGCTTCAGCGAAACGGCTTCCAACCAGATCCTGGGTGAGGCGCTGAATGCCACCCTGAGCAACCGGGTGCAGCGGCTGTTCGGCATCAGCCGCGTGAAGATCTCGCCGGAAATCGCTACGGTGATCGGCAACCCCAGCGCGCGCATCACCGTGGAGCAGCAGGTTTCGAATAACGTGACCATCACCTACGTCACCGACGTCGCGCAGGCCACGCAACAGGTGATCCAGGTGGAGTACAACGTGAACCGCAACATCTCGATCGTGGCAATCCGCGACCAGTTTGGCGTGCTCAGTTTTGATGTGCGGCTGCGCCATCGCAAGCGGTAGGTAAAATGTTGGGGTGGCGCTCGTCCGGAATGTCCGACTCACGCTCGAGATGATCAAGTGGGAGCACTCGGTTTTCGCTCTGCCATTTGCTCTGGCAGCGGCCATGCTGGCCGCAAACGGCTGGCCCGCGCCGCGAACCATTTTTTGGATCGTCGTCGCCATGGTGGCAGCGCGTTCCGCTGCCATGGCGTTTAACCGGCTTGCGGATCACTCCATGGATGCCGCCAATCCCCGCACCCGCACGCGAGCGTTGCCGGCAGGCCTGCTGGGCCGCCGCTTCGTCGCTGCCTTCGTTGTATTCTCCTCGGCGCTCCTGATTTTTGCGGCTGCACAGCTCAACCGCTTGTCGCTGTCGTTATCGCCGCTGGCGCTCGCCGTTGTCCTGGGTTACTCCTACACCAAACGATTTACGCGCTGGTCGCACCTGGCGCTCGGGCTGGCGCTGGGTATTGCGCCCGCTGCAGCATGGATCGCCGTGCGTGGATCGATGGACGTTCGTATCCTGTTGCTCACCGCAGCCGTGGCGTTCTGGGTCGCCGGCTTCGACGTGCTGTATAGCTGCCAGGATTACGATTTCGACTGCGCGGCCGGTTTGTATTCGTTTCCGCGGGCGTTCGGCATCCCCGCCGCACTGGTTGCTGCCCGGCTCTTTCACGCCGTCATGCTGATTCTGCTCGCCCTCACGATGGCAGCTTTTCATCTCGGCAGCGTGGCTTTCGCGGGCCTGCTGCTGGTGGCGATCCTGATTGCCTGGGAGCATTCCCTCGTAACAGCGACGGATTTGAGCCGCCTGAACGCGGCCTTCTTCACCATGAACGGCATCATTTCGATGGTGCTGTTTTTGTTCGTGGCCGCCGACGTCTTGCACCGGCGCTGAAGGGCCGAAACTGCCTGGCCCATGCTGGTTCCAATCACTCAGCAAAAAAATCACTGTCATCCTGAGCCCGCCACGGCGGGCGAAGGATCCCCACAGTGCTTACACCGCGACATCGCACGCAGATCCAACCGCCGCGCCCCCTCACCCCGGTGTTCGATTCGCCGTCCAGTTCCAGGGCCCTCTACCGAAAGCACTTGCGAGTTGAGTTTCTGCAGAGTCCCCCGCGGGGGACGAAGAAGCGGACGAAGGCCCCCCGCAAGGCTTGCACCGGTAGCGCGGCCCGGAGATCCTCCCCTCAGCTTTTCTGCTGAGCCAGGTCGTATGTAGGGCAGAGAGATATAACAACCTTACTTCCCCTTTAACCAGCCCAGGGAGACGCCCGCACCGGCGCTGGAGGGCGGTTTGCTATCATCATCAGCTATGCCGTTGCATGGCTTTCAGTCCGAAGATCCGGCGCTTTCGCGCATCCACGCGAAGGTAGTGGCGCAGGAGCGGCTGGATTCGGCTGATGCCATGGCGCTGTACCGCTCGCCCGATGTCCTGGCGGTGGGCTGGCTGGCGAACTCGGTGCGGGAGCGCCTGCACGGCGACCGCACCTACTTCAACGTAAACCGGCATATCAATCCCACAAATGTGTGTGTGGCGGCATGCCGGCTGTGTGCCTTCGGCCGAAAAAAGGACGCGCCCGGCGCCTACACCATGGCGCTCGAGCAGGCGTTTGACACTGCGGCTTCCGGCTATTCTGAAGCGGTGACGGAGTTCCACATTGTCGGTGGGCTGCACCCCGACCTTCCGCTTGAGTATTTCGTGGACTTGATTGCCGGGCTGAAGGCCCGTTTTCCGCAGGTCCATCTCAAAGCGTTCACCATGGTCGAGGTGGCGTACCTTGCCCGCCGCGCAAAGCTTTCGATCGAGGAGACGCTGAGCCGGTTCAAAGCAGCGGGCCTCGATTCCCTTCCCGGCGGCGGAGCTGAGATTTTTGCCGACCGGGTGCGGCACATCATTTGCGATCACAAAATCGATGGAGACGAATGGCTCTCCACGGCGCGAACCGCGCACCTGATGGGATTGCCATCGAATGCCACCATGCTCTACGGGCACGTGGAAAATGATGAAGACCGGGTTGACCATTTGCTGAAGTTGCGCGCGCTGCAGGATGAAACCGGCGGTTTCCAAACGTTCATTCCCCTGGCTTTTCATCCTGACAATACCGCACTGCGCCATCTTCCGCGCACCACCGGCATGCTCGATATCCGCCAGATTGCGGTGTCGCGCCTGGTGCTCGATAACTTTCCTCACATCAAGGCGTACTGGCAGATGCTGACGGCCAAAATTGCGCAGATCGCGCTGCGCTTTGGCGCTGATGACATCGACGGTACCGTAATTGAAGAAAAGATTTACCACGATGCCGGGGCGACTACGCCGCAGGGAATGCGGCGCCAGGAACTCGTCCGTCTGATTGAAGCCGCCGGGCGCCAGCCCATCGAGCGCGATACCCTTTACCGCCCTGTGCTCCGCGACGACTTGACGTTCAGCATCAGCATATAAGCCCACGCAAACCTGCAGCAGCTTTCCGCGTCTAACCCGGTAGTGCCAGCCCCTTCGTCACTGCCCTGCCAATGGCAGGTGCTGTAAGGTTGAGGATTCGGTATCCGCATGAAGTTCATTACATTGGTTTTGGGCGCGGCATTGGCGTTGGGCCTGTTCGGTTTCGTGCAGCATCGCAGCGGGGCAGCGGCAGCAGCAGCAGCGGCCGCTCCCGAGCGCTCGGCGCAATTCCGCAACATTATGGATTTGAGCGCGGCCCGGCGGCGAACCGGCGCGCCGCTGACCACGCGCATTACCGCTCCGGCACAGTTCATCCAGGGCGCCTGGAAGGTGGACGACATTCCGCCGCAGCGCCTGGTGGGCGCGCTGGTGGTTCTGGACGTGCGCGCGAAGGCAGCCGGCAACTCTTCCTGCGCGGTTTCGATTGACGATATTGACCACTGGGAGCGCATTCACGGCGAAATTCCTCCCTATGCCATCGTGGTCGCGCTCACCGGGCGGCTCACTCCCGGCAATCGCGGCAATTTCGCGGCATATTCATCCGATTCCATCCACTTCCTCGCCGACGGGCGGCATGCGCTGGCGCTGGGGACGGATGCCGCAGCCATCACCACAATCCAGGCCGACCGTGAAGCCCTGGCGCGCGCAGGCGCCTACGAGCTTTCAGGGGTTTCGAACCTGGGTCTCTCTCCTGAATCGGGAGCAATCCTGCTGGTAGCGCCCGCCATTACGGGTGGCGCAAGCGAAGGCGAAGCCAGGCTGCTGGCGCTGCTGCGGTAGGCGGGAGCTTTGAGCTCTCAGCTCTCAGCCAGTTGCGGTTTACCAGTTTGCAATCCGCGCACTCGCTTACCGGAGTTTTCCACAGCGCTTATATTCTGCCCGTTTCCAGCCAAACTCTGCGAGTTTCGCTGCGGTCGCTGTTGTTTTTCTGGTAATTCGTTACATTCTGGATTTTTGCGCCCTCTTACCCTGTTCTCCCCATTGCACTTGCCGGATTGTAATATGACTTTCCCCAAAACCCATATTTCCCCTTGCGCCGATTTGTTTCTTTCGCGATTCTGGAGGTGACATCCCAGGCAGGCGCCGCAGGCGCCAATCCTGAACGTACGCCGCCGCGATAAAGAGCGTTTGACACCGACACGCGGCGGCAGCCTGCCTGAAACGCTCGCCGCCGCGTCAAAGGCGTTTGAACAAGCCCATGGCGTTAGCCCGCGCTGAAAACCCCGAAACAACGAGCGCCGTAGGCACGACCCACACTTAGCCCAGCGCGGAAGCACTGGGATTGGTCACGACCGAATTTCGAGCGCCGTAGGCGCGACCCACATTTAGCCCAGCCCGGAAGCGCTGGGAATGGCCACGACCGAATTTCGAGCGCCGTAGGCGCGACCCAAACTCCCCGGCCCTACCGCATAGAGCTTATGTTTACTCTTGCGCCAATGATCGCCCCTCGCGAAAAATTGATTTCTCCACTGTTAGCAGTGGAGAAAATTTACTTTCTGGTAACCCCCGCTAGTTGCGGCCGGAAAGCTCGGCCAGCAGGCGTTGAGCGGCAACGTACTGGGGATCGCCCTTCGAGATGGTGGCGAGGACGTGGCGGGCTCCGATGAAATCGCCTTTTTCGGCCAACGCGCGGGCCAAGTAGTACTGTGCCGGAATGCCGGGATCGAGCTTGAGAGTGGCCTGAAACGACGCGGCGGCGCGATCCATGTCGCCGGAAAGAAAAAAGAACTTTCCGGCGGCCAGGTCCTGGTCGGCATCGTCGGAATTCAACGCGGCGCGCGCGCTATAAAGCCTCTTGGCTTCTTCAAACCGTGCGCCGTCCTCGCCCGGAACTTGTTGCACTCCGGTGTTCACCAGCGCAATGGCGGCAGTCATCTGTACGATGCGCGCATCATCACGGAGCAGATAAACCAGTTGCTCCACGAAAGCCTGCCGCTCATCGCCGCGCGGCCTGAGTTCGAATGCGGCAGTGGCGCGAACCAGCGGTTCGGGGTCGCGCAGGGCGGCCCACAAGGTTTCGCGCGCGGCCGGCGCATTGGGGAACTTTCCCAGGTAGCCGAGCGCATTGGCGCGCACAATCGGCCCGCCCGCGGCGTCAGCCGCAATCGCGACCAGCCCCGGCACAGCGGCAGGATCGCCGTTGCGGGCCGCCGTGAAGGCATTGGCCCGCAGGATCAATTTTTGCCGCGACTGCCTGCCATACCACTTGTTCATCTGCTGCACAGCCCATGCGGCAGTGCGGTCTTTGTGGCACTCGTTGCAGGCATTGGGGATGGCATGCGCAATGGTGTTTTCAGGCGCGGGAATGCTCATCGAGTGATCGCGAATCTTCGCCTTGATGCTGATCACGGTATGCGGCATATGGCAACCGACGCAGGAGTTGCCGGTGCTCTTCGCGCCGTGATGGGTGTGGGCCGCCAGGTTCTGCGCAATCTTCTGGTGACATTGGGTGCACAGGGCATTGTTCGCGGGCCGCAACTGGGAATTCAGGTCAACGTTGGTGTTGTGCGGGTGCGAATGGCATGTCAGGCAGGTGGCTCCTCCCTTGAGGAAGCACTGGCTCTGCCACAATCCGAACGCATCATTGGAAAAACGCCGGGTGCGCCCGTCGGGCCAGTAGGCGGGGTCCTCCTGCCGCGGAAGGCGATAATCGAGCACCGGGACGAAGTAGTCGTAGTAGTTGGCCCCGGCCCGGAACCCATCAACATAAATATCGCGGAAGGAGTGGCATTGCGCGCAAACCATGGTGCTGCGCGCCGCATCGAGCCGGCTGAAATTCACGATGGTGGCATCCACGATAGCCCGGGTTTCGGGATCCATGCCCGTGGATTCACTGGCCCACTTGACGTGCTCGCTGCCGGGCCCATGGCAGCGCTCGCAATTGATGCCGAAATCCTGCCAGTTGGTGTCGTAGTGCGCGGCCTGCAGGCTGTAATTCTTCTTCTCCTGGCTGACGTGGCAGGAGTAGCAGGTCTTGTTCCAGAGTTGAATCTGCACCCCCGGAGCCTCCTCGGGATCGTTGATATCGAGATTATGAAACCAGCGCTTGCGAACATTGTCCCAGGTTGCTGGAAGCAGAATGATGCGGCCATCGGGCAGCGTAGTCAGGTAATGCTGCATTCGCCGGTTGCCGAGCGTGTATTCAATCTTGTGCCGCCACGGCTTTCCGGTGAGGTAGCTTTCGGTGATGTAATAGGAATCGCCTTCCCGTTTCAGCAGGTAAACCGAGCCGCGCAAAACCACGCGCTCCTGCGAAAAATCACCCACTACGCCGTGCGGCGAGGCCGGCTGAACCATCTTGCTGTGGCGGGATTCAGACCATTCATGAGCCACATCACTGTGGCAGGCAGCGCAGGCTTGGGCGCCGACATAATGCGCTTCATCGCCGGATTGTGCACCGAAGGCGGGTCGGGAAACGCCTGCCGCGAGAAAAGGCAGCAGGAGCGCAGCGCGCGGCAGAATTGAAGATTTTCCCCCGAAAAGCATGCAGAATCGGCATCCGTATCATAACCCGGGAACGGAAAAGGCAAAAGCAGGAAGGGCGAACGGCAGAATAGGGCACGGCCCCTGCAGCCTGTCCCGGGCGGGTAGTGTCCTAGCAGGATGCTGAA
>JAFAIN010000174.1 GCA_019236695.1 Acidobacteriota bacterium
GAATCGAGAGTTGCTTGTGGGCCTGGCGAACGGAGTGATCGCGGTGGCTTTGTTCGCCTTCCTGGATCGTTTTCGGCGGAAGGCGTAAGGGATAGGAATGCACGAGGGAAAGTCAAAACTGCGAAGCTTCGTGCGAACCGGCAGGTGATCGGATTGAGGCCGGCGGGAATCCAATAATCAGAGTAGCCGGTTGGGATCGCAACCGGGAGTGAAGATGGATCGATGAATCGCGACGACAAGGTTCCGCAGTACAAGCTCACGGTGGTGCAGTACTGTCTGCTGGCCGTGCTTCTTGTTTTGGGCTATGGCATGTGGCGGCTGCAGGTGCTGCACAGCGAGACGTTCGAGTCGCTGGCCGAGCGAAACCGGGTAAGAGAAGTGCCCATCCTGGCGCCGAGAGGCAAGATCCTCGACCGCGAAGGCCGCATTATTGTCGACAACTATCCTTCGTTTTCGGTGCTGCTGCTACGCGACCAGAAGCGCGACCTCAACGCCGATGCCGCACTGATCTCCCAAGGCCTGGGTCTGAGCCCGGAGGAAATCCGGTCGCGGATTCGCAAGGCCGCGCTCGGCCACGCGCCGGAATCGCAGCCCATCGTGCTGAAAGACGACATCACGCCAAACGACCTGGCCTTCATCGAAGCGCACAAAGTGGAATTGCCGGAGATTGAGACCATCATGGTGCACCGTCGCCTGTATCCGAAGAACGGATTTGCGGCGCACCTGATCGGCTACGTTGGCGAGGTCAGCGAAGACATGCTGAACCAGCCGCAGTATGAGCTGTACGAGCCGGGAATGATCGTGGGCAAGTCGGGCGTGGAGAAATCCTACAACGATCTGCTGATGGGCAAGGATGGCCAGCGTCGCGTGGAAGTTGACAGCCGGGGGCGCGAATTGCGGCACCTGAGCGACTCGCCCGCCGTGGCCGGGCAACCGCTGAAGCTCACCATCGATCTCGACATCCAGATCGCGGCCGAACAAGCCATCGGCGACAAACCCGGAGCCATCGTCGCTATGGATCCGCATACCGGCGAGATTCTGGCGATGGTCAGCCGCCCGACCTTCGACCCCAACGCCTTCGCGGTGCGCGTTTCCCGGCAGGAATGGAGCCGGCTGGTAAGCGACCCGGGCAAGCCGCTGCTCAATAAAGCAATCCAGGCTCAGCTCGCGCCGGGCTCGGTGTTCAAGATCATCATGAGCCTGGCCGGGCTGCAGGAAGGCGTGGCCCAGAGCATGAACGTGCATTGCGCCGGCGGCGCAGTTTTCTACGGCCGGCGCTTCGCGTGCTGGGTGAAAAGCGGGCATGGCGCCGTGGATGTCACCAAGGCGATTTACCAGTCGTGCGACGTGTTTTTCTACACGCTGGCTGAGAAGCTTGGAATCGGCAAGATTGCGAAGTATGCGGATGAACTTGGCCTGGGACACAAGACGGGCATCGACCTGAACGACGAAGCCAGTGGCCTCATGCCTTCGGAGGAGTGGAAGATCAAGAACTTCAAGCAGAAGTGGTTTGCGGGCGAAACCATTTCGGTCGGGATCGGCCAGGGAGCCGTAACGGTGACGCCCGTGCAGTTGACCCGCGCCATTTCCGGCATCGCCATGGGCGGCCTGCTGGAGACGCCGCACGTGGTCATGATGGATGACCTTCAGAATCCCGACCTGAAGAAGGCGGCGCTGGAGCACAAGCGGGAAACCCGTGTGGAACTCGATCCGAAGAACTGGGAGACGATTACGGACGCGATGGCGCGCGTGACGCTGCCGGAAGGAACCGCACCCAGCGCGCATCTGCAGAACATCGATCTGACGGGCAAAACCGGCAGCGCGCAAACCATGAGCAATGCGCTGGCGCAGAAGCTGGGGCATTCGCACACCGTGGGCGATAACGGCTGGTTCGTTGGGTTTGCTCCGCGGCGCAACCCGGACATCGTTGTCGGGGTGTTGTTTGAGAGCGGCGACCATGGTTACCTGGCCGCGCGCCTGGCTGCGCAGGTCATCAAGGCATACGTCGATAAGCAACGGCGGCACGAGCTGGAAATCCGCAAGGCTGAGGCCGGCGACGACGGCCCGGCGCCTACGCTGGCGACGATTCAGGACAAGTATTCGCCGCCCCCGAAGCAGGGGTCGCAGCCGCAGAAGGTCGCGGCGGCGGCAAGCGGCGACATTGCTCAAAACCGCGGCTCCGATTTTGACTTTACCGGTGTGTGGCACGAGGATGCCGGCGACGAACATCAACTCGGCAGCGGGAGCTTCACGCTGCCGAAAGGGCCGCCCGCGCGGCCGGCCAAGGCAGCCCCGGGAATGCAATGAGCTGAATGGCTGCATAGCTGAATGGCTGGATAGCGATGCATCATCTCTCGATTCAGCCCTCTGGCCACGCAGCCATGCAGCGTATTACTAATGGCTAAGAACATTTCATTCCGTGACTTTGACTGGGTGCTGCTGGCGCTGTGCCTGGTAATCTGCGCGCTCGGAACGGCCCAGATTTACAGCGCGACCATCAATGCGCCCAAATTTGCCGAAGCGCATCTTCACATAAAGCAAATGTACTGGGTCGGGGCCGGCCTGGCGCTGATGTTCTTGATAAGCATCGTCAATTATGAGGTGCTGCTCGACAACGCGCCGTGGTTTTACCTGGCTGCCATCCTGTCACTCATGTCGGTGCTGGTGCTCGGGAGAAAGGTGTTGGGGGCTCGCCGCTGGATTGCGCTACCCGGGGGCGTGCATTTCCAGCCCTCGGAGTGGGTCAAGCTCATTCTGGTGCTCGCCATCGCGCGGTTCTTCATGGAGCTTCGCCATCGCGAGCTGTCGCTCGGTGAACTGGCCAAGGCGGGGTTAATCATCCTGGTTCCCTTTGCGCTGGTCATGAAGCAGCCAGATATGGGCACGGCGCTCACATACCTGCCTCCATTGTTCATGGGGCTGTTCCTTGGCGGCATGAAGCTGAAGCACGCGCTGGTGATGGTGCTGCTGGTGGGCATGGCCGCGCCGATCGCCTACAGGCACATAAAACCCTATCAGCGGCAAAGGCTTACGAGTTTCATGCACCCCGAGGAAGACTCTCAGGGAAGCGGCTACCAGGTGGAGCAGGCCAAAATTGCGGTGGGAGCCGGGGGCATTTGGGGCCGCGGCCTTACCAAAGGCAGCCAGACCCAGGGGAGCTTCATTCCGGAACCGCACAACGATTTCATCATGGCCGCCTTCGCTGAGGAGCACGGTTTTGTCGGTGCCGTGGTCCTGCTACTGTTATACTTTTTGGTGCTGATGCGTTTGATCCACAACGCTCAGACGGCGTCAGACGGCGCCGGAACGTTTGTGGTGATGGGGATCGTTGCCGTACTGGCTTTCCACGTCCTGATCAACGTCGGCATGGTGGTCGGCTTTATGCCGGTTACCGGTATTCCGTTGCCGCTCATGAGCTATGGCGGCTCTTCAGTTTTGTTCATGTTCCTGGCGCTGGGCATTGTGAATAACATTCGAATGCGCCGGTTCGTGAACTGACAAATTATTGCGGCCCTGTTTGGGCCGGAAACATGCCCCACGAGGTGTGGGGAGGATTTTAAGATTTGACCCGGCCGAAGGAGATGGCCGGAGGGATTGCGCTTCAAGGCGGGTAACGGCCCCCGGTACGATTCCGGTGTGTGGCCACAAACCTTGAAAAGGCGCGGCAGGTGCAAGATTTCGATTTTCCGCCTACAACCGAAGCAGATTCCGCAGCGCACGTATGTTGGCGCCGCGGTGCATCGCGTTGGCGCGGCTGACGTGTTTCGACTTCCTAGCGAAAGCAATCGCGCCAGAACTCGGAACCGATTCCCATCCTGCTGATTTCAAGCCCTCCAGCTTCCTCCGGGCTCGCTGCCACGGCCTGAAGGAAAACCATGGACAAGGAACTATTCGTCTCTTCAACACCCCACGAGACCAAGCTGGCAATCGTTGAGGACGACCAGCTTACCGAAATTTACTTTGAGCGTGAGAACGAGTACACGCTTGCCGGCTCGATCTACAAGGGCCGGGTGACGCGGGTGCTGCCGGGGATGCAATCTGCATTTGTGGATATTGGGCTGGAGCGTGACGCTTTCCTCTACGTCACCGATTTCATGGAGGAGCACGAATCCGACGAGGAACTGGAAACGTCTCCTCTGCCATCGGGCAGCGCAAAGCCATACCGTTCGCCGCAGGAACCGCGTGAGCGCAACGAGGAGAGCCGGTTACCGCAGGCGCAGGAGCGCGGCAATGGCTCGCCCACCGCGATTTTCGAAGGCGGCGGTGATTTTGACGAAGCCGTGGCCGAACCCGCTGACAGCGGCGACGAGGAAGAATCGGAAGCTGAAGAAGAAGGTGGAACAGAGGAGGAAGCGGGCGCCGAGGGCGAGGGGGTGCGCCGCTGGCGCGGGCGCAGACGCCGCGGGGGCCGGAGGAAGGGGCGCGGCCCCGAGGAGCAGCCGCAACGCAGCGAAGAGGCGGCAGCGAAGGAAATCGAGAGCCAAGCCACCCACTCCGAGCACCCTGGAAAGCCACCTGCACCGGCCCCGGCCGCCGCGGCTGAACCAAGTGGCTACGAACCCATGATTTTGCCGGGCGAATCCATTGCCAAGTTCTCGCGCGGCACGGCGGCGCCGGCGCCATCGCAGTCTGAAACGAGCGCGCCCGCGCCGGAGGCGGGCAATCAGAGTTATCCGCGGCCAAGGCGCGAAGGCGATCGCCCCGATTATCGCGGGCGTGACCGCGGGCGTGACCGTTGGCATCGGGACCGCGAGCAAGGCCGGCCTCGCCGCGACTTCGATGAAGCTCCCGCCAGCTCGCCGCCCGGGTACGTCCCCATCGTTCTTCCGGGCGAATCGATTGCCAAATACCGGTCGTCTGGGAGCGCAGAGGAAGCGGCTCCGCCGCGTGGGAGCGCAGAGGAAGCGGCTCCGCCACGGTCATTGGAGGGAACCGCGTCGGCGGGCCCGGAAGGCCCCCCGCAGGCGCAATTTTCCGGGGCGCCCGCCGGTGTGGCGCATCTGGAAAACCGGCAAGAAATGGAAGCAGCGGAAACGGCGGCCGCGGCAGCCTCATCGGAGGCTGGCGAAGCTCAGGCTCGCTGGCAGGAGCACGAAGAATTCGCCAGCGGCCCCGAAACACGCAGCCACTCTGCAGATAGTGAGACGATTCCTGCCGGCGAACCCGAATTCCAGCCCACTGGCTGGAACGCAACCGCCGACGAGCATCAGCCCGGCCTTTCTTCTCAGCAGAACTCAGAGCACAGCACGGCGAGTGGAATGGAAGAAGCGGCGCCTGCTGCGGAATTTGAGGAAGGCGCCGCACAGCCGGAGGTTGGCGCCGGGCCGGTGGAAACCGAGTTCGCGCCCGGCACCGGACACCTGGAAGAAGAGGAGATCGAAGAAGAGGAAGCCGAAGCTCTTCCGTTGAGTGAAGAATTCGACGACGAAGATTTCGAGGAACTCGAAGAGCACATCATCGATCGCGTTGCCGATCGGGCCGGGGAGGTTGCCGCCGGCCTGCAACTCACCGAGGAGGTCGAGGAAACAGAGACGGAGCGCCGCTCCGAGCAGGGCTGCGAAGGCCTGGAGAGCGCCGGCGAAACAGCCGACGTTGAGAGCGAGTTTGCGGAAGCGGGCGAGTACGCCGAAATGGCGGAGCCGCATTCGGAGGAGCCCGACTCGAATGGCCGAGCCGAAGTGCGCGGGCCGGCAGGCACTGCGGGATTCCAGCAACGGCAGGAGCGGCCATTCTTCGACCGCAGGCGCGCAAATCGTTTTGGCCGCCGCGGGGGCGGGCCGCGCCGCCCCATGCGGAGGTACGAGCCGCGCCAGTTGCCGCAGATCAGTGAACTGCTGAAGGAAGGGCAGGAGATCCTGGTGCAGATTGCCAAGGAGCCGATCGCCAGGAAGGGCGCCCGCATCACCAGCCACATCGCCCTGCCAGGCCGCTTCCTGGTTTACATGCCAACCGTGGATCACATTGGAGTTTCGCGAAAGATCTCTTCGGAGGAAGAGCGGCAGAGGCTGAAGCGCATTGTGCTCAGCGAGCGCGAGAATGGCCATGGCGGCTTTATTGTTCGCACCGCCGCCGATCGTGCCGACGAAAAAGAGCTGCGCGCCGATATCCAGTTCCTGAAGAACCTTTGGAATGAGATTCGCGAGCGAGCGCAGAAGGCAAAGCCTCCGGCCCTCATTTATCACGACCTGAACCTGGTGGAGCGCATCCTGCGGGACCAGGTGAACCAGAATTTTTCCACCATCTGGGTCGACAGCGAGCAGGAGTATGAACGCGTGGTGCGCTTTGTCGGCCGGTTTCAGCCCGGCTTGGTGAAGCGCGTAAAGCTCTACACCAAAGAAGCGCCGCTTTTCGAACAATTCAACATCCAGGAGGAAATCAATAAGGCGCTCAAGTCAAAGGTGTGGCTCAAGTCGGGCGGCTATATCGTCATCAATCAGACGGAAGCCCTGGTGGCGATCGACGTGAACACCGGGAAGTATGTGGGAAAGACGGCGCGGCTGGAAGACACCATCGTCAAGACCAACGTGGATGCCATTAAGGAGATCGTTCGGCAGATTCGGCTGCGCGACCTGGGTGGCATCATCGTGATCGATTTCATCGATATGGATGAGCGCCGCAACCGCCAGCGGGTGATGCAGGCTCTGGAAGAGGCTTTGCGGCAGGATCGCGCGCCCTCAAAGGTGCTGCAGTTCAACGACTTCGGCCTGGTTGCAATCACCCGCAAGCGGGTGAAGCAATCGCTGGAGCGCACGCTAGGGACACCCTGTCCCTACTGTTCGGCTACCGGGCTGGTGAAATCCGTCACCACGGTGTGCAACGAAATTTGGGGCGAGATGCGCAAGATGACGCGGCATTTCGAGAAGCCCGATGTCATGCTGCGCGTGAACCCGGAAGTGGCCAAAGCGCTGAAACAGAACAATGGCCGCTGGATTCAGGAGCTGGAAGAACTCACCGGTCGAAACCTCATCGTGAAGAGCGATCCCACAATCCACCAGGAGCAGTTCGACGTTACGTAGATAGCGGGTTCCACCACGGCGCGAAGGCGGGATGAAGCGCCAACGAGCGGAACTGAATGACGTGGGGCCGACCGCCCTCGGTCGGCCAGGCGGCCTGAAAGGCCGCCCGCCGTTCCTGGCCGGCGAAGATTGATTGAAGGGCAGCCAGGCGAGCTTAGCTCGCCCTGTCCGTTCCACCACCCCAGCACGCGCGGAAAAACAGGCGCGCGCCGGGGACCCCGGGCCGGGGGGCGGCCGGACCCACGTGGATAGTCGCCGGTTTCAATCTTCATTTCATGGCAACCCGCATATCCGAGTGCCGGCCCGGAATGCCTCGCGCGGTCGGGAGTCCGAGTCAATTCCGAGGTCTCACAATTCTCACCCTGCTTCCTTTCGCATATGGACAATCCTCAGCACCTCGCCACCGGCGAGAGGGACGTCTGAGGTTGCAAGCTCTACATAACCGCGCGCTTTGTACATTGGCACACCGGTCAGGGTTGCGCCCATCTCGAATGCGCTGAACCCGGCGCGGCGCGCGGCTTGTTCGCAGGCTTCGAGCAGCAGTGTGGCGACACCGCGCCGGGCCCATTCCGGATGAACAAAAAACGCGCGGATGCGAGCCGCATCGCTTCCCGGATCAAGCAATTCGTCTTCGCGCCGGCTCCAGCGATCGCCACCGAAGAGCGTTTTATGGCGGCTCCACCCCCCCGCCCCGACCAGGAGCACGCCTTCCGGAGCGCGCGTTTCCGCAACATAGTAAGTGCCGTCGGCGATCAACTGTGTATCGACCCCGTACACCTCCGCGAGGGCGCGCTCACGCTGGGTTGGGGAGTAGTCCGCCGCCTGCAACCCGCGAACCGACAGCTCAATGAGCCGGCGCAACGCGGGAATGTCGGCCGAAACCGCGGGACGAATCGTGTACGCCATGGAATGCCGTACCGCAAGTGCAGCCTTTCGAAGTTACGGCAGCAGGCGCGGCGTCTTATCCTAGCCCGATCGGGCCGAAGAGGAAGACCCGCAGTTGCCTGAGGCGCTCCTGGCCTGTGGGCGCTTCCGCAACATTTCCCTCACCGTCGAAACCACTTCGCCAGGCTCCATGGCGTTCACGCTGCGCGTCGCGGAGAGGATGGGCGATTCGTTCGGCCGGAGCAAAGCGAGGATGGGCAGGGAAGACCGGCTCCGTAGGGAGCGGATTATTTCGTCGCGCTCCGAGTCGCGGAGAGAGTGTCCCAGAATCACAAGGTCGAAATCGGGACGCCGGCAATGCTGCAGGGCGGCAGCCTGTGTGCAAACAGTCACCACGACATAACCTTCGTTCTCGAGCAGCATCTGGCGTGCCCGGGCGAGGGAAATGTCAAATGATACGGACAGAATGCGCGGCGAGAACATTCTTGCCTTGATTGCAGGGATGGAGTGGAACCCTACAGGTTAAATC
>JAFAIN010000127.1 GCA_019236695.1 Acidobacteriota bacterium
CTGCTGCTCGAACTGCTGCGCAGACCAGGCTTTGGCAACGCCGACCGCAAGCTGCCGGATGCGGGCAATCAGCCCTACCCGTTCAGTCACCGAGATTGCCCCGCGGGCGTCGAGCAGGTTGAATAAGTGCGAGCATTTCAGGCACAGATCGTAAGCGGCAAGAACCGGGAAGCGCGCTACAGCGGGCGGCCGGCCGCCGCTCTCGGCGGGCCCGGCAATCTGGTGAAAACGCTCCATCAGTTGCCGGCATTCTATTTCATATAAGCGCAGGTGCTCCCACAGGCGCTCCACGTCTGCATATTCAAAGTTGTAGGCGCTGAACTGCTCTTCATCCGCCAGGCGCACATCCCCATACGTTATGGCTTCTCCCGAGGCCGCCCGTGTCCAGACGATGTCATAGATGGAATCGACGTCCTGCAGGAACGCGGCGATCCGCTCGAGACCGTAGGTCAGCTCCGCTGAAATCGGGTCCAGGTCGAGCGCTCCGCACTGCTGAAAATACGTGAACTGCGTAATCTCCAAACCGTCGAGCATCACCTGCCAGCCAATGCCCCAGGCCCCGAGCGTTGGCGCTTCCCAGTTGTCTTCCTCAAATTTGATGTCGTGCTGCGACAGATCAATTCCGATGGCGCCCAGGGATTCCAGGTAGAGCTGCTGAACGTCCTCGGGCGGCGGCTTCAAAATCACCTGCAACTGCATGTGTTTGTAAAGGCGATTGGGATTCTCGCCATAGCGGCCGTCGGCGGGGCGCCGCGACGGCTGCACGTAAGCCACGCGATAAGGGCGCGGCCCCAGCACGCGCAGAAAGGTTTCGGGCGACATAGTCCCGGCCCCGACTTCGACGTCATAGGGCTGCTGCAGCACGCATCCTCGCTCGGCCCAGAAGGACTGAAGACGGAGAACCAGCTCTTGATAGGTGAGCGACGACGCCATGCGAAACGTCATATTAAACGAAGCAGCGGGGTCGGAGGCCGGTGCAGCGGAATCAGGCGGGTCCGGCCGCCCTCGGGGGACGGGCGGCCGCTCGATTTCGGCCGCTTTTTATTACCAAGTGGTAAACAAATCCTCACTGCACTCAGTGAGAAAAAGCAGTGAGAGGGGTTTTTGCGCGTTTTTTACTTTCTGGTTAACAGGTGTGGCCGCGCACACAAAACCCTGCATGTCTAAGGTAAGGCCTGGACCCTGTGGAAAGCAAGTGAATTTTCGATTAATGTTCGCTTCGAAGGCTAAAGTTCACAGCGGAGGCACGGAGACCCGGAGACCCGGTTGGCCGTTGACCGCCGGCCGCCTCCCGGTTTCGTGGCGCGTGGGCGAGATGGCAGTTCGACGGAGGGCAGGCGGTGCCCATCCCGGGCTGCAGCCAGACGACCTCGTCCGCGGATGGACCGGCGACGGGAAGGAACGCCGATATATTCTTTGAGACTAAGTCGCGCTCTCAGCGGTTTAGTCCTCCAACCGGTCCAGCATTGTGGCTGTCACCAGATTCTTTTCCATGTGGCGCTCGAGTAACTGGACAAGGAACCTGCGGAGGTCGGCCGCGGCGGTTTTGTCCATTGCCGAAAACGATTCGATGGGTGCGCGCAGCATCTGTAATCCAAGCTGGCGCGAGCGTTGGGCGATCTCGGTGGATGCGAGCCGCTTGTCGCGGCTGCATAACAGGCCGTCAGCCATTGGATGGAAGAATGCCCGTGCCGGGCCAAGTTGTTCCGTGCACACCACGCATTCTGAAAGCGAAGGCAGCAGGCCTGTGAGCCGCGCCATCCAGAGCTCGAAGTAGGTCAAAGGTGTCCATATTGAGCCGGCCTGCAGGCGCTGCAGAGTAGCCAGCGCGAGGCGGAACACGGCGTCATTCGGCTCGCGCTCCGGCAACAGTTCATCGAGCACTTCGGCGACGTGACCGAGCGCGACCGCACGGGGGTAGTCGATGGAGTGGGCCAGTGGCGAGTCCAGGATTTCGCAGGAGTCCACGCGGGCAAGTTCGGCGCGTTCACGGTCCTCCCAGTAGAGGCGCACGTAGGTTAGCGGCTCGAGCGCGCCGCCAAAGCGCCGCCGCGACTTTTTGGCGGACCGCGCCACGCCCTTCACCTTGCCTTCCGCACGGGTGAAGAAGCTGACCAGCAGGTCCGCTTCACGCAGCGAGTAGCTGCGCAGCACGATTGCTTCCGACTCGCTGAGCATTGAACCGAGTCAAGTATGACGCATTGGCGGTCGTTTAGAATGGCGTGTACCCCACCCGAGGTTGATATGCCGCCCACCAAGGCCGCGCGAAATGGCAAAGCCACCGCTGTCCGCGAATCCGCCGCCCGCTATGAGGGCCTCAGCCGCGAGCAACTCATCGAGATTTACCGGCTCATGTATCTGTCGCGGCGCACCGATGACCGTGAAATCGTGCTGAAATCGCAGCAGAGGATTTTTTTCCAGATCTCCGGAGCCGGGCATGAGGCGCTGCTGGTCGCGGCCGGGATGGCGCTGCGCGGCGGCTATGACTGGTTCTATCCTTATTATCGCGACCGCGCACTGTGCCTGGCGCTGGGCGTAACTCCGGAAGAGATGCTCCTGCAATCGGTGGGCGCCGCGGCCGATCCGGCATCCGGTGGGCGCCAGATGCCTTCGCACTGGGGCAGCCGGCGCCTGAACATCGTAACCCAATCTTCGCCCACCGGCAGCCAGTGCCTGCAGGCAGTGGGCTGCGCCGAGGCGGGGCGTTATTTCACGCGCCACCCGGAAGCCGCCGAGAAGCACGACGGAGATTACCGCCAGTTTAAGGATGTGGTGTTTCACGGCGATGAAGTTGTGTACTGCTCGCTTGGCGAAGGCACCACCAGCCAGGGCGAGTTCTGGGAAGCGCTGAATTCCGCCGCGCTCAGGAAGCTGCCCGTGCTTTTCGTTGTGGAAGACAACGAGTACGCGATTTCGGTTCCGGTTGAGGCGCAAACCGCGGGCGGCAACATCAGCACGCTGGTGCGCAACTTCCCGAATTTTTATTTTGCCGAAGTGGATGGCACAGATCCCATTGCGAGCTATGCGGCATTCAAGGTGGCGGTGGACCACTGCCGCGCCGGCAATGGCCCGGCATTCGTGCACGGGCACGTGGTGCGGCCCTACTCGCATTCGCTTTCCGACGATGAAAAGCTGTACCGGCCGGAGAGCGAGCGGCAGGCGGAGGCGGAGCGCGACCCGGTGTCGCGCTGGCAACTGTTCCTCATCCGCGAGCGCATTGCCGACGAAAGCGCGATCAACGAGATCGAGCGCCAGGTGGATGCTGAAATTGCCGCGGCAGCGGAGGCGGCGGAGAAAGCTGCGATTCCAGCCAAGGATTCGTCTTCGCGCATGGTGTATTCGGAGGACCTTGATCCTCGCGCCAGCGCTTTCGATTC
>JAFAIN010000329.1 GCA_019236695.1 Acidobacteriota bacterium
TCCTTCGCCCGCCGTGGCGGGCTCAGGATGACAGTGATTTTTTGCTGAGTGATTGGAACCAGCATGGGCCAGGCAGTTTCTGCTCGTACACCGGCGGCTTCTCTGCCGTGGGTGCTCAGGATGACAGAGCGGGTTATGGATACAGCACCTTATAGTATTGCTCTAGATTATTCCGGCGCGGCGCGTGTGATTCGCGATCTGTTCCTGAATCTCCAGGGCTACGGCCAGCGCGGCGCGGGCTTCTTCCAGGGTGATGGGCGGGGCCGAGCGGGTGCGCACCGCATCCAGGAAGGCGCGCAGTTCGGAGCGCAGAGGCTCTTCATCATCAATCCTGGGGCGGGAAGGAACCAGACGAAAACCGCTGGGAAGCGCGATATCGAAGCCCGGAACCGGCGGCGCGACATCGTTAGCAGGCGGTTCGGCGGGCTGCACGGAAAGCGAGAACACGTCGCGGCGGCCATAATCGAGCGACACATATTGCCGCGGCTGGAAGAAGCGCAGCTTGCGCACGCGCTCGGTGGAAACCCGGCTGGCGGTAAAGTTGGCTACGCAGCCCGTGCCAAACTCCACGCGCACATTGGCGATATCGACTTTGGAAGACAGAATCGGAATGCCTACGGCTCGGATCTCGCGAATCGGCGAGCGAACCAGCCAGAGCACGATATCAAGATCGTGAATCATCAGGTCGAGCACCACATCCACATCGAGCGAGCGCGGCGTGAAGACGCTCAGGCGATGCACTTCAAAGAACATGGGCCGGGTGACGAGAGGCAGCGTCGCCCGGATTGCGGGATTGAAGCGTTCGAGGTGCCCGGCCATGGCGATACGACCGGTGCGCTCCGCGGTGGCAATCATTTCCCCGGCGTCATTGAGGGTTGCGGCGATGGGCTTTTCGATGAGCACATCCACTCCACCCTGCATTAACGTCTGGCTGACCTGGAGATGCTGGCCGGTGGGTACCGCTACGGAAGCCGCGGTGATGTGCAGGTTGGCGGGATCGGCCAGCAGGTCATCCACATGGGAGTAGGCGCGAATCGCTCCGCTGAGCCCCAGTTCCCCGAGAACCGCCTCGGCGCGCGCACGATTCTGATCCACCAGCGCCAGCAGTTCCACCGGCTCGCCGGCACGCTGGAGCTCGGCATAAATCCGGGCATGATTGCGGCCAAATGCGCCTGCGCCGACCACCGCCACGCGAATTTTTTCATCAGCGTTCATGTTGTTCATGCCGGATCCGCGACCACAGCGATGCCGGCGCGGTCGGCGCATTCGATGACCGCATCGCCATCGATGAGCAGGCATTTGCCGGCATCGAGACCGAGGCACGCAGCCCCGGCCTGCTGCATGGCTTCCATGGTAGCGATGCCCACCACCGGAACGTCAAACCTCATATCCTGTGCGGGCTTTGAAATCTTGACCACGGTGAGGGCGCGGCTCAGCAGCGCGCCCGGCTGGCTGCCATGGTCGCGCACGGTTTCACCGGCGCGGCGGATGCAGGCGTCGGTGCCTTCCATGGCCTCGACGGCGACGCAGGCGCGCCCGGCAATGACCACAGTCTGGCCAATATCGTATTGGGCGAGGTGGCGCGCCACTTCGCGGCCGTAGGCCAGGTCGTCGCGCTCGGAGTCCGCGGGCGCGCGCCGCGTGAGCACGCCCGGGCGGGCCAGTAGAGGCTCGAGCAGTTCGGTGGAATTGCGCAGTTCGATGCCTTCATCGGCCAGGACCTTCGCCACCGCGCCGATCAGCGCGTCGGTATTGCGCGTGCGCAGGCTGAGCAGTAGCTTGGCCAGCCGCCAGTCAGGGCGAATGCTGCTGAAAATCTGCCGGTGCTTCACCTGGCCGGCCATTACGGCCTGGGTAACGCCTTCGCGACGAAACGTCTCAATCAATTTCGAGAGCTCGCCGAGCGAGAGCCAGTGAACGCTGGCGCTTCCTTTCGAAGCAGCGAGCTCTTCGATTTCCGGAAACGTTTCCTCGCGGATGGCGGCAACCACCACTTCGTATCCACGAGCGCGGGCGGCATCGAGCACCAGGAAAGGGAAGCGACCGTTGCCGGCGATCAGCCCCAGCTTGCCACTCATCTACTTGATGACTCCTCGCTGGGAGGACTCGATGAACCGCAAAAGGAGCTCGACATCCTCTCCCGGATCGCCTTCGCCCCGCAGTTTCTCCAGCGCCTGTGAAGTGTTGAGCTTTGAAGAGAGCAGCACGTGGTAGGCGTGGTGGATTTTGCGAATCCGCTCGCGCGAAAAGCCGCGGCGCTCCAGGCCGACCTTGTTCATGCCGTAGGTTCGATTGTTTCGCGCAGCGCTCACCAGGGCGAAGGGAAGCACGTCCTGGGTGATGGTCGTGCCGCCTCCTATATATGCGTGCGCGCCGATGCGAACAAACTGATGCACCGGGCAGAGCGCGCCCACCACCGCCCATTCCTCGACGGTTACATGGCCGGCGAGCGTGGCTCCGTTCACCAGCATGGCGTGATCGCCGATCACGCTGTCATGCCCCACGTGCGAGTACGCCATGATGAAGGTATGGTTGCCGATGAGGGTGGTGCCGCCGCCTTTGCTGGTGCCGCGGCTGAGGGTGACGCCTTCGCGAATGACGTTGCCGTCCCCGATCGCGATAGCCGTTTCTTCGCACCGGAAGCTTGT
The DNA here is from genome assembly GCA_019236695.1 of Acidobacteriota bacterium. Lineage (GTDB taxonomy): Bacteria > Acidobacteriota > Terriglobia > Terriglobales > Acidobacteriaceae > JAFAIN01. The sequence continues at coordinate 2,649 of JAFAIN010000329.1, forward strand.
ATCCTGCGGCTCAAGGCCGATGGCGCAGAACGGAAAAAAGCTGTTATTTGCTCCAATGCGGGCCGGGCCATGAATGACAACGTGCGAAATAAGCCGGCAGTTTTCTCCGAGTTCCACCCCCGCCCCAACAAAGCTGTAGGGCCCCACGCTGCACGAGGAGGCGACTCGCGCGCCGGGATCGATGATGGCGGTGGGGTGGATGGGCATAGGTCAGGAGAAAAGGCAAAAGGCAAAAAAAAGGCTAAGGCGCCGCATTTTGTATACTCAGGGCTGCGCGATAGAGCCCTCGGTTACGGTCCCAGCGACTTGGGTTTCAGGAGCCGGTTTCGCGGGGCGATTGCGCGGCACCACCTGGCAACTGATGATCGATTCCGACGCCAGCTTGTCGCCAATGAACGCTTTGCCCTCCATCCTGCCCGCAACCTGCCGGAATGCCAGCACATTGACCTCGATGCGGAGCTGATCTCCCGGAAGCACAGGCCGGCGAAAACGGGCACGCTCGATTCCGGTGAAAAATACCAGCTTGTCCTGCGGGCCGACCTCATCGAGCAGCAGCACCGCGCCGGCCTGCGCCATGGCCTCTACGATCAAAACGCCCGGCATAATCGGGAACCCGGGAAAGTGTCCCTGAAAAAAGTTCTCACTGGCGCTTACGTTCTTCAGAGCGACAATGCGCTTCATCCTCACCAGTTCCACTACCCGGTCGATCAGCAGGAACGGATAGCGATGGGGAATGATGCGTTCGATGTCGGCAGCCTCCAGAGGCTTGGCCAGGCTGTTTGCGGCGTCAGACATGAAGGGGGATTATAGGAGGGAAGTGCGAGATT
>JAFAIN010000347.1 GCA_019236695.1 Acidobacteriota bacterium
ATGCAGATCGGCGATTCGATGCTGATGATGGGCTGCGCGGGCGGAGCCTATCCCGCCATGCCGGCAATGGTCTATGTCTACGTGCCGGACGTGGATGCGGCCCATGCGCGCGCACTGGCCGCGGGCGCCAGCGAAGTGCGCGCACCGGAAAACCAGTTCTATGGCGACCGCAGCGGCGGGGTAACCGACCAGCAGGGTACGCAGTGGTGGATGGGGACGCATTTCGAAGACGTAAGCAATGAGGAAGTTGAGCGCCGCGCGAGGGAAGCATTTCAGAATCGCGCACACAGCCAGGCATAGGGCTGGACTGCGGAATTGAGAATTGCGGAAATTGCCGGAACATGCCCGGGATTGAGGAACCATGCCGCTGACCACCGTAATCGTGGATGACGAGCAACTGGCGCGCGATGAGCTTGCCTACCTGCTGAAGAGCGTGGACGACGTGGAGCTGGTTGCCAGCGGCAAGAATGGCGTTGAAGCCCTCAACCTCATCAAGGAGCACAGCCCCGACCTGGTATTTCTTGACGTCCAGATGCCGGGGCTCGACGGGTTTGGGGTAATCAAGAAGCTGATGGACCGGAAGATCCGCGTTCCCCAGGTGGTTTTCGCGACAGCATTCGACCAGTACGCAGTGAAAGCGTTCGAAGTGAATGCCGTGGACTACCTGCTGAAGCCGTTTGACAAAAAGCGGGTGGCCAACTCGGTGCAGCGGGCCCGCAGAAATCTGCAAAGCGACCAGCCCGGCGTGTCGGGCGAGCGCATTGACGCTCTGGTGAAGATGCTGGAGTCGCAGCAGTCGAGCCGCAACAAGGTGGTGCTACGGTCATCGGGCCGACTGGTTCTGGTTGACCAGAACGAAATCTGTTATTCGTGGATCGAAGACGGCGTGATCACCGTAGTGCTGCACTCGGGGGCGGAAGGCCAATCGAACTGCCGGACACTGGAGGAACTGCTGGAACTGCTGGATCCCAAGCTCTTCTGGCGCACGCATCGCTCGTATCTGGTCAACATCAACCGCATCCGCGAGGTCGTGCCCTGGTTCAAGAGCTCATACCAGCTCCGCATGGACGATAAGAAACAGGCGGAAGTGCCGGTTAGCCGGGCCCAGACCAAGAGGCTGCGCGAGTTGTTCAACCTGTAGCGAAACCCGAAGCGCATGCTGTTCCTGTCAGCCACCGATGTAGAGCTCTGCCGGATCCCGATGCGCGACGTTATTGGGCTGGTGGAACTCGCGCTTGCGGAGCACGGGCACGGCCGCACCGAGATGCCTGCGAAGCTGGGCGTACATCCCCGCGCGGGCGCATTGCTGCACGCCATGCCGGCGTGGGTGGCGGCGGCAGGGGCGGCGGGGATGAAGTGGGTAGCGGCATATCCGGACAACGCCGCTCGAGGGTGGCCGGCCGTGACCGGCATTATCCTGCTGAACGATCCCGAAACGGGCCTTCCCGAAGCGATTCTCGATGGGGCGTGGATCACCGCCATGCGTACGGCTGCCTCGACAGCCGTAGCGGCACGAAAGCTTGCCCCGCCCGATGCGGAAACGCTGGCCATCATCGGCCCCGGAGTGCAGGGAAGAAGCAATGTCGCCGCACTTTGCGAAGTGTTGCCGAACCTGAAGAAGGTCCGTGCTTACGCTCCCAAACGCGAGACAGTGGAGCGCTTTGCTCAGGACATTGAGTGCGGCACAGGGTTGCGGGTGGAACCGGCAGCATCTGTAGTTGAGGCATTGGACGGTGCGCAAGCGGCAGTGGCGGCCGCGCCGTGGCCGCCGCGGGCCGGACAATCCGCGGCCCCATCGGGCACCTTCGATGCGCTTCCGTTCACCTGCGCGCTGGATCTCGACAGCACCGTACCCGCGCAGGCGGTAGAAGCCGCCGATCGATTTTTCGCCGATGATGTAGCCACTTTCGAATCGCACCGGCAGCGTGGCGTGTTTCGCGAGTGGCCCAACCCGCTCGAACTGTCGAAGGTAGTAGCCGGCACGCTGCCTGGAAGGCAGCATGCTCAGGAGAGGATCGTGTGTGCGAACCTGGGGCTGGGCATTTATGACGTAGTGGTCGCGCGGCATGTGTTGGAGATTGCGGCGCGGCAGGGCATCGGAACCCTGCTGGCGTAATGAGTGGAGTGCGAAACTGCGGAAGTGGGCCGCCGGGCCTGAAGCCCGGTGCTCCCACCCGTCGCTGTTCGGGCCGGGGCTGAAGCCCTATCGTTCAAGGTCGAGAATTCACCGGGCTGAAGCCCGGTGCTCCCACCCAGCCCGGTGCTCCCACCCAGCCCGGTGCTCCCACCCCAGCGGCTTGGTATGATGTTTAGTTTCGTAATTGATGGAAGGAAGGAGCATTCATGCAGCGCGAAGCAACAGCGGTATGGAGCGGAGGCCTGAAGTCGGGCAACGGTACGGTGACGGGCGCGAGCGGCGCATTTAACCAGTTGGCGTACTCGTATCGCACTCGATTCGAAAATGAACGGGGCACAAACCCGGAAGAGCTGATTGCGGCGGCGCATGCCGGCTGTTTTTCGATGGCGCTATCGGCGCAGCTCGAGCGCAACGGCTTTACTCCGGATGAGGTACGCACTTCGGCGCGCGTAAGCCTGGAACAGAAGGATGGCGGCTGGGCCATCACCCGCGTAGAGCTTGACCTGAATGCCCGCGTACCCGGCATTTCGGATGACAAATTCCGAGAACTGGCGAATGCGGCCAAAGCCGGTTGCCCGGTTTCCAAGGTGCTGAATGCTGAAATCACGCTGAATGCCCGGCTCAATGCCCAGGCTGCGTGAAGGCATGCCACCGGAAGATGGCAGACTCAGGCTCAAACCTGCATCTGAATCCCGACCGCCGATTTGCCGAAAGCCAAGCCGGCCTTCTAAACTGATGTATCCAACAAAATTGGTTTTCCCGCCAGCGCAGCAGCGGGAAAGCGCCGGTATGCCGATTCAGAGGGTGAATGCGTAGTTTATTTCTGCTGGTGGCCGCCATCGCCACCGCTGGTCTCGCGGGGTGCGGAGGAGGCAGCAGCACCACCACCACCACCACTGCCACCAACCACATTGTGATCGCTCCGACCGTGGCTTCGGT
>JAFAIN010000249.1 GCA_019236695.1 Acidobacteriota bacterium
CCTGGGCAGCCATGAATGCTACGAGTGAAAGGACCGCAAGCGTAATCTGAATTCTTCTCATCAAAACTCTCCTGTTCGATAAACCGTGGTTTTGCAGCACAAAAGAATAACCCACAGCTCCGGGCATTTGCCTCGCGAGGTATGCCCTGCTCTGAAATTGCACCCCTCAGCCTGGGAACAGCAACCTGCCTTTACAATCGAGGAATGGACGTCTTTCACGACCGCCGCGACGAGCTCGACCACTACGAAACCATGATGGGCGCACCACGCGGACGCCTCGCCGTTACGCTCGACCTGCTGACCGACGCCATGGCATTCGTTGGCCAGCATGGGGTGTACTGCCAAAGCCAGCGCTGGCCGGGTAAACCGGTGATGGACATTCAGATCATCATGAAGAACATCGCCGACGCCAAGGCGCTGATCCAGAGCGTAATGCAGCAGCTCGCGCCCAGTGCCGGAACACATTCACCCGCGGAATAGTAGAATCCGTCTCCTTGGCGATTTGTACTGGCTGATCGCAGCACGCATTGAAATTTTGCACTTTCGCACTTCCGCAGTTTCGCACTGCTTTGCGTTAGGAGACCCCATGGATATCGCCAGCCTTTTTTCCCTCGCCGGCAGAACGGCTGTCGTCACCGGCGCCTCGCACGGCCTCGGCGTAACGTTTGCCGAAGCGCTGGCCGCGCAGGGCGCCGGCCTGGCGCTTGCAGCCCGCTCGGAAGACAAGCTCCGGGATTTGTGCGGAAGGCTTTCGGATGGCGGCACGGAAGCCGTTGCGGTGAAGTGCGATGTCGGTGATCCGGCGCAGGTGAAAGCCTTGATGGCGGCGGCGGTCGAGCGTTTTGGCCGGATTGACATTCTGGTGAACAATGCCGGCACCGTCGCCGAAGCCGCCATGGTGCCAGAGCGCGTTCCCGATGCCGCGTTCGCCGAAACCGTGCGCGTGAACCTGCTGGGATTGTGGTATTGCTGCCGGTCGGCCGCCGAGGTGATGTTGCGTGGCGGCCGCGGCGGCTCCATCATCAACATCGCTTCCATCGCCGGCCTGGGCGGAGTTGCAAATTTCCCGCCTGCCTACCAGGCTACCAAAGCCGCGGTCATCAATCTCACCCGCAACCTGGCGTGCAGTTGGGCAGACCGCGGCGTGCGCGTCAATGCCATTGCCCCCGGCTGGTTTCCCAGCGAGATGACCGGGCCGGTGTTTGCCGCGCCCGGCTTCCTCGACTGGGTGCACCGCACTACGCCGCTGGGCCGCGTAGGCCGGCCCGAGGAACTGGCGCCCGCGCTGGTGTTCCTCGCATCCGATGCGTCAAGTTTTGTTACCGGCCACACCCTGGTGGTGGATGGCGGCCAGACCGCCGGCAGCGAGCGTTTTCCCGATTCGCTGTTCGAGTTCTTCGCCGCCCATGGCCAGGGCGACTTGGCGCGCGCCATTCGCCCGGCAAAATCAGAAGCCGCCGACTAGAGCAATACTAAAGCTGCTGTATCCATAACCCGCTCTGTCATCCTGAGTCCGCCGCGGCGGACGAAGGATCCCCGCAAGGCTTGCACCAGTAGCGCGGCTCGGAGATCCTCCCCTCAGGCTTTTCTGCTGAGCCAGGTCGTATGTTCGCCGGGACAAAATTCCGCACTTTCGCACTTCCGCACTTCCGCACTTTCGCACTTCCGCACTTTCGCACTTCCGCACTTTCCCTCACGGAACGTTCCACTCCCCCAGCCTTACGTTCGGAATCACAAGCTGCCGCGTGAAGTGCGCCGCGGGTTTGTAGGCTCTGACAACAACGCGTGCCTGCGCAAGCTGTTCGCCGCTGACCGGATAATGCGCCAGCCCGGCTGGATCACGAAACGGGAGCGTCATCCCCATGCGGCCCGTCGAATCATAAATACTGTCCACGTAAGGGCTGTAACTCGGCTGGCACGCTTGCCGGGCCGGATTGCGTAAGCCGGTGCTTGTATCTTCCAGGAACGCGCTGCCGCAATCGACGGCGCTTGCGGGCTGAAAACAGCGCACCTGGACGGCCGTCTGCCCTGCATTGATGCGCGACTTGCACCAGCCCAACTGCGGCAACCGCTCGTCTGCGCCAAAGGCTGCCAGGCTGTAGCTTCCACCCAGCCGCATGAGCGTGAACGAGTAGTCGAGTTCCACCTCCAGCGGCTGCTCTTTGATTCGCTGGTAAAGCGTTTGTGGAATCCAGAGAACCTGGTAACTGGCGTTTGACCCGTTGCCCGCTCCTTCCTGGAAAATCTGGAGGTTCTCGCCGTAATCGTGATGGATCGTGCTGCCGTCGCCTCGCCGCAGCCGCAACTCGTAATGGTCGGCATTCAGCACCACGTCATCGGGCAGGCCTGTGATTCTGACCGGCAGGGCGACCGTAGCACTCTCCACAAATCGATTGGACCGTGAATCCGGCAAGCGAGAGGCGCCGCCAACCTCGGAGCGCTTCGGGCCCGCGGTAGGGTCGAAGCCGAGCCTGATTCCTGCGGCCGCTGGCGACCCGGGTGCCACTCTTTCCTGCAGCGCAAACGCCGCCCGCCAGGGCGTCATCAACGTCAGCAGCCACAGCAGAACCCCGCCGCCAAACACCCAGTAAGCCGCCCTGGTTCTCCTGCGAAAATACTGCAGCCCGAGAACCAGGGCGGCCGTAACCGCGCACACCGCCGAGCGCTCAGCCTCCGTGATCCATTCCAGGCCGCTGGCGTCCACTACAAACGGCGGCCGGCCTGGGCCTCGAAAAGCATTCGCGATCACGATGAAGGCGCCGATTGCCAGGAACACGGCCATGGCGATTGCAATCGTCTGCGTCAGGTTGGTCGTAAGCGAGCCAAACGCCGCAATTGCGATGGCGGTGAAGAGCAGAAGGAAAACTCCCCGGTCTAACGCTGCACCCGCAGAGGCAGCGACCGGAAAACCAAACAGCAGGCTTTCGAAGAAGTCGGCGGCCACCATGGGCCCAAGCACCAGAAGCGCCGTAAACAGCATCTTTGCGGCCAGCAGGTCGCGCCGCCGAATCGGACGGATGAGCCAGTCCTGCCGTACTCCGGGGATGGCATCCTGGTGGACAACCATCACTATCAGGAAGCCGCTCGCCAGATACTCGGCAATGATGAGGAGGTTCAGCAACTGCACAAGCGTGGCATTTCCGCTGAAGTGGCCCATCCGGTAACAGGCGAGCGCCCGGCCCAGGTGCAATGCCGCCACACCCGCCGTAATCCCCCACAGCAGCTTGAAGTCTTTTTTCAGAATGTGCCAGATCAATTCCTGCCTCCTACACCGATTGCGCCAGCGCGCCCCGGCTCTCGCCGGCCGCTCCCTCGCGCTTCCATTTCGCCAGGGTGATAAAGATCGCGCGCAGCCCCATCGGCTCAGCATCAATTGCCCGCACCGGCCCCAGGGCCTCGCGCACACGCTCGCCGAGTTCCGGTTCCGAAAAGCGCGTTTCCACGAAGCTGACCACGCTTCCCCGGGCCTGTACATTCAGCCATGACTCCGGAAGCCGCTCGCTCCGCCCGTCTCCGCTCGCCAGGCTGTCGAGCGTTACTCGCACGGCGCGGAAGCGGCCGCTCAGTTCCGCCATCGACTCTTCGAAAAGCAGCCTGCCTTCATCCAGAAACGCCACGTGCGTAGCCACGCCATCGATTTCGCTGAGTTCGTGCGATGAGATCAGGATGGTGGTCCCGCCCGCTTGCTTCAGCAGTTCTTCCATGAATTCCTCGCGCACCAGCGGATCGAGCCCGCTGAACGGCTCATCCAGCACGAGAAGCCGCGGCCGGTATGCCAGCGCACACACCAGGCACATTTTCATTCGCATGCCGTGGGAAAGATCGCTCAGCCTCCGTTCGGGCGGCAGCCGGAGCTGCCTGCGCATCTCGCCTTCCAGACGGCGGTCCCACTCCGGATAAAACGGCCGCAGGTAGTCGAGATACTCCGCCACAGTCAGCCGCGCCGGCATGTCCTGGTTCTCCGACACGTAGCCGATCTGGCTCAGTTCCTGCGGCGTGAGCCTCCGCGAATCCACTCCAAGAACACGAGTGTGCCCGCGCGAGGGCTCCAGAATGTTCATCAGCACTTTGATGGTCGTGGTTTTGCCGGCGCCGTTCGCCCCGATCAACGCAAACGCACTGCCCTCCGGCACGGCAAAGCTCAACCCCTGCAGTGCTTCCAGCCTGCCAAACTGCTTCCACAATCGGTGCACTTCAATCATCTGCGCGTTACCTCCACTGCCCGCTGCAACTTGCGCCACTGGCCCTCCACCGCCTCCTGCAACTCGCCCAGGTCGAGACCAACTCTTATGGCTTCCACCACCAGTTGTTCCACCTCGTGCTGCAGCAGCCGCTTCCTGTCTCCCGCCCGCGCCTCCGGCCGCTCCGCCACAACCGTTCCAATTCCCGGCAGCACCTCAAGCCAGCCCTCCTGCTGCAGGTGCTGCATCACCTTGTGCGCTGTGTTGGGATGGATCTTCAGTTCGGCGGCCAGCGTGCGAACCGAAGGAAATGCCTGGCC
>JAFAIN010000338.1 GCA_019236695.1 Acidobacteriota bacterium
GATGATACTACCCATGAAAAACAACGTGCAGCGCTACGTCACCCAGGGTGCTGGAGAACTGTTGCCCGCGGGTATTGGTATAAGCGAAGGCTCGCGACAGGTCATCGGTTGCAATGACGCGGGTCCATTCCCGCAGCACGGTGAGCAATTCTTCCCGGGACTGGGCCAGCGTCCACTGCGGCCAGACCGGAACCGATTGCGGCAGGGAGAACGCACGGTCAAGCCACACCCTTGGGGTAGCGGCGACATGAGCCATGAGGGCGACGGCGCGCTCGGGCGGGTGCTCCATTGCCTCGAGCGAATGCAGGGTCTGCTGGTTCGCCCAATTCTCAAAGTCAAAAAACCTTAGCAGCAAAGGGTTCATGTGCAGCGCTCCCCCCCGGAGCCTCAGCCTAATGGTTCCAGTTTTGCCGGGTTCGGGCAACGGGGATGCGGCACGCCGCGGCTGGTGGCTATTCGCAGCGCAGGGCCAGCATGGGGTCAATGCGAGTGGCGCGCCATGCCGGAATGAATGCCGCTGCCAGAGCCACCAACAGCAGCACCGCGGCGACCAGAACAAAGGTCAGCGGGTCGGCCGCACGGGTGGCAAACAGGAGCGAGCGGATGGCGCGCACGCCGGGAACGGCCGCAATCATGCCCAGCAGAAGGCCAGCTCCGGCAAGTTGCAGGCCCTCGCCCAGGATCATGCGCAAGACGGTAGCGGGGCGCGCGCCCAGCGCCATGCGCACACCAATTTCCTGAGTGCGCTCGCGGACCAGGTAGGAAGCAACGCCGTAAATACCAATTGAGGCCAGCAGCAGCGCAATCGCGGCAAATGCCCCAAGCAGCATCATGCTGAAGCGGCGGGTGCGGAGTGATTGTTCAATCACAGACTCCATGGTGCGGAAGCCGTAAGGCAGGGCCTCAGCATCCACGCGGCGCATGCTTTCGCGCAGCGCGTCAATCACTGCAGCCGGGGAGGCTGCAGTACGGACCGCTGCGCCCAGATTTGAGCTGGCGCCGTTATCGGGTGTTTGCCAGATGTTCAGGTAGGCCTGGGCGCGAAGCTGCTGGCGGTCATCAGTTTCAAGACCCCAATGTTTCACATGGCCGACAATGCCTACGATTTCGCCCTCGACCACCGGTTTTGAAGCTTCCTGCCCCGGCCCGTAGAGCCCTTCCCAATGGATGCGTTTCCCAATGGCCTGCTGGCCGGAAAAGAACGTCGCGGCAAAAACGTCATCCACCACAACCGCGGTTGGCGTTTTGTTGTTTTCCTGAGGAGTGAAGAACCTTCCTCGCAGCAGCGGTATGCCCATGGCACGCAGGTATTCGGGGGTAACGTCATAACGCAGAGCCCAGTTCATTTCGCTTGCGCTAGCGGGGTGAGGTTCGCCGGCCTTCCAGAACAGCAACTCATCATCACCGCCGAAGGGGGTAGATCCGTCGCGGAGCGAGGCGGCAACGGCGCCGGGGGTGGCGTTGAGCGCGCGATGAAGTTCGCGCCATTCCGCCATGACGGTGGCGGCAGGCGCGGCACGCATGGCCGGAGGCAGTTCAATGTTGAACACCACAAGGTTGCGGGAATCAAAGCCGGGATCGACCTGCCACAAACGCATGAGGCTGCGGAGGCTGAGGCCGGCGCCAATGAGCAGCAGCAAGGCCGTGGCAATTTCCACCACGACCAGCGCGCGATGGGTGCGCAGCCGCCGGCCGGCGGCGCCGCGGCCAAGCGCAAGGCCCGCCTGCATGGAATGCGCTGCCATGCGGAACGCGGGCGCAAGCCCAAACAGAACTCCGGAGAAGATGGAAATTCCGCAAGCAAAAGCGAGAACATAGCCATCTACGTGCACCTGCTGCACGCGGGGCAGGGCTTGCGGAAGCGCAGCCAGGCCGGCGCGCGTGAGCCAGAGCGACATGGCCAGGCCGGCAGCGCCGCCGGTGGCGCCGAGAATAAGGGATTCGGTAACGAGCTGGCGGATCATGCGCCGGCGGCGCGCCCCCAGCGCTGTGCGAACCGCGAACTCACGCACCCGGGCAGCGGAGCGGGCCAGTAAAAGGCTGGCCACGTTGACGCAGGCAATCAGGAGGACGAAGCCGACGGCGGCGAACAGAAAAACCAGCGTCGGCCGCACGGCTCCCACTACAGCTTCTTCCAGCGGCGTAAGGGTTGCGCCTACGCCGCGATCAACGTCAGGAAATTCGGAACCTAACTCGCGCGTGACCCGTTCCATATCGGCTCGCGCCTGCCCGGCGGTTACGCCGGGCTTGAGCCGTGCGAGCCCGTGCAGCCCAAGGCCGGCGGCGCGCAAACGCAGCGCCCCGTTGGGCCAGGCGCCGAGCGGAACGTAAATTTCGGGTGCGGCAAAATTTACCTGCAGCAAATCAAAGCTGGAAGGGACAATGCCGATGATGGTAAAACGGCGGTCATCGAGCGTAATGGCGCTGCCCAGCACATCTGCACGGGCGCCGAACTTCCGCCTCCACAATGTTTCGTTCATCAAAGCCAGTGGCGGGCCGCCGATTGCGTCCTCGCCCGGCAAAAAATTGCGGCCGAGGACCGGCGCCACGCCCAGCAGCGAAAAGTAATCCGCCGTAATCCACGCGCCCCGGACGCGTTCCGGCTCCCCGCCGGCGGCCAGGATAAAGCTGGTTCCGCGGAAAAGAGCCAGCGCGCTGAATACGCGGTTACGCGCCTGCCAATCGAGAAAATTGGGGAACGAAATTGAGCCGCGCGGGAAATTCGGCTTGCTCGCATCCAGCGCATAAAGCCGCTCCGGGGCCGGGTAGGGCAGCGGACGCAGCAGCACGCCGTTGACTACGGTGAACACTGCGGTGTTGGCCCCAATGCCCAGGGCGAGGGTAAGCACCGCGACAATGGCAAACCCCGGAGCCTTCCACAGAACGCGCCAGCCGAACTTCAGGTCGGCGAGAATGGAATCGACGGCGGGGAAGCGCCAGGCATCCCGGCTGTCTTCCAGCGCGACGGCAATGCTGCCGAATTCCGCCAGCGCCTTGCGGCGGGCCTCCGCTGAGGGCATTCCGTGGAACTCGTACTCCTCAGCCTGGTGTTCGATGTGGCTGCGGATTTCATCCCTGAGTTCGCCCTGGCGGGCATTGCGGCTGCGCCAGCCGCGCAACCGAGGCAATAAACGCTTCCAATCCACAGCCGTACTCCTTTGCCGCTCCCGTGCTATTCCTGGCTCCGGGGCTCCATTACGAGCGCGATCGCCCGCGTAAGCCGCTCCCATCGCGAGCTTTCGGCCAGCAACTGCCGCCGGCCCGCGCGCGTGAGGGAATAAAACCTGGCCTTGCGGTTGTTCGACGAAATGCCCCATTCGGCTACGACCCAGCCCTGCTGCTGCAGGCGCTGCAGAGCGGGATACAGCGAGCCGTGATCGATGCGCAGAGCTTCCTCGGAGGTCAGCTCAATGGCGCGCACAATGCCCTGCCCGTGCAGGCGGCCGGCGCGAAGCACGTTGAGAATGAGCATATCGAGCGTTCCCGGCATCAGGCCGAGCCGGCGGGCACCTCTGGTAGATTCGCTACCCATAATGTAGTAGATTCTCTACCTGAGAAGGCGGCGCTGTCAAGTGGACCAGGATGAAAGGGGGCATGGCGGTGGTGTTGCGGGCCGGGGCGGGTCAGCTTTCGACCGTGCCGGCAGCGGCCGGATTGCCTGAAGCCGGAATGCGCAACGTTGCACGACACCGAACGAGAAGCAAGGTCTGGTCGTCATTTGC
>JAFAIN010000354.1 GCA_019236695.1 Acidobacteriota bacterium
TTGGACCGACAGGTCCAACCGGGCCTGGGTTCACGTGGCGTGGCGATTGGAATCCCGGCACGAACTACAACCAGAATGACGTGGTGAATTTCAACGGATCGACTTACATCGCGCTCGGTCCGAACATGGACCTGGAGCCGGATACGAACCCGGGCACGTGGGACTTAGTGGCGCGGCAAGGCGCAGTCGGTCCTGCAGGCGCAACCGGGCCAATCGGTCCGATAGGACTCACAGGTCCAACCGGTCCAACGGGCGCCACAGGTCCTACGGGGGCGACGGGCCCACAAGGTCTGACGGGGGCGACAGGCGCGACGGGGGCTACGGGACCTATTGGTCCGGCGGGTGCACAGGGTCCGAGCGGTCCGAGCGGCCCGATTGGTCCAATCGGCTTGACGGGAGCGACGGGACCACAAGGTCCGACGGGAGCGACGGGCGCCACTGGCCCCATTGGTCCCACGGGTGCGCAAGGTCTTACTGGCCCGAGCGGCCCCAGCGGGCCATTCGGGCCTACCGGAGCTACAGGTCCCATAGGCCCCACGGGCCCTGGGTTCACCTGGCGAGGCGATTGGAGTCCCGCTTTTAACTACAACCAGAATGACGTGGTGAACTTCAACGGATCGACTTACATCGCGCTCGGCCCGAACAACAATCTTGAGCCTGATCTCAACCCGGGAACCTGGGACCTTGTGGCTCGGCAGGGGGCGATGGGTCCAACCGGTTCTACCGGACCAACCGGTCCAATTGGTCCGATGGGGCTCCCAGGTCCAACCGGGCCCACGGGACCACAGGGACTCGGCGGACCCGCCGGTCCGAGCGGTCCAACTGGTCCGCAAGGGGTGGCAGGCCCAAGCGGCCCAACGGGGCCTGCAGGCCCAAGCGGCCCTGCAGGAGCTAGCGGTGCGACCGGACCGCCAGGCCCCACGGGAATTACAGGCGCAACCGGACCAATAGGGCCCAGTGGGCCATCGGGTCCTTCCGGACCTGCTGGTCCCACTGGATCACAAGGTCCGAGCGGTCTGAGTGGCCCGGCTGGCGCAAGTGGCCCGAGTGGCCCAGCCGGCCCGGCCGGCCCGAGTGGCCCTTCGGGTCCGAGCGGCCCAAGCGGACCGAACGGTCCCAGTGGACCCACAGGGCCAACCGGCCCTTCAGGACCCGCCGGCGCAAACGGCACTACGCTGATCGCTTGGATTGGTCCGGGAGCGACCGTCACGGGCCTGGGCAACAGCACTGACCAGGACCTGTTCACCTACACTTTGGCGGGCGGAACGCTCATACCGGGGAGGTGCATGCGGGTCGAAATCAAGGCCCTGCACTCTTCATTGTTCGATGCGGCGACCTACACATTCAAGATTGGCGGCGTGAAAGTTGACGGCATCAGCGCAACACCAACCAACAACAGCGACGATGACCGGTTCGTTTTCGAATTTTGCAACAACGCTCCGTCAACCACCTATTGGACGCGCGAGGCGCAACTGAACGACTCGCTGGAGAAAATTTCGAACCACACGGGAACCGCCGCGCTGACAAACGATTTCAGCACGAACCAATTGCTTGAGTTGACGTTTAACAGCGGCAACAAGCTGGACTCGTTCGTGCCCGAGTGGTTCCTGATCGAGTTGATCCGCTGAGCTGTATTTGGCACGGTTCATCCCGGCGCGCGACCCGCCGGCGTGGCAATTCGTTACCGGAGTGCATGTCCGGTAGGGCGAGGGCGAGTGTACTAAAGGACCATACTCGATCGAGGTTGGCGGAAGGAATCTGCCTCATTCGTGGTGCAATGACTCCGAACCAAGCTTTTCGGAGGAGTCATGCGCCAGTGCGCGAAGGTCTTCGGCCCCCTGTTGCTGGTTGCTCTGTCCCAGATTTTTGTTACGGGCTGCGGTTCAACCAGCAGTTCCTCGGGCACCGGCGCACCGGGCGGCTCGCCAAGCAGCAATGTACTGATCAACCTGAGCGATGATCCCGGGGACCAGGTGGTCTCGTTCACGCTAACGATTGATTCCATAAGCCTGCTGCCGCAGGGTGGTGGCCAGCCTGTAACTGTGCTGAGCGCGCCAGCACAGGTGGAAGTCACAAAACTTGCGGGAACCAGCCTGGCACTCGGCATGGCGACGGTGCCGCAGGGCACATACACGGGCGCCGAGGTCGTGGTCTCGAATCCGACGGTTGCGATTTTGAATGCTGACGGAAGCACAACCACTCAGACGCTGCCTCCGGGGCCGCTGACGATCGAAGTTACTTTTGACGCTCCGGTCACGACCGGCAACTCGGCAAGTGCAATCACATTTGATTTGCAGGTGCTGGGTTCCATCGCCATCGATGCCAATGGGAATGTTACTTTTACTCCTGACTTTCGCGGGAACGGCGGGCCCGCGCCTAGCGGCGCCGCGAGCCCTGGCCAGCAGGCGCCCACCAACAGCAATCTTGCTCATTTCCAGGGCACCGTGACCGGCAAAGGCGTAAACAGCTTCACCATTACGCTGGGCACCCAGAACCTGATCATTACAGTCAATAGTTCGACCCGCTACAAAGGCGTGAAAGACTTGAGCAGCCTGAGTTCCGGCATGGTGGTTGCGGTGGATGGCGGAGTGCAGCCGGATGGTTCAGTGCTTGCCGTGACGGTGACCGTGCTGAAGCAGCCAAAGAAGTTTACGCTCGACGGCACGATCTCAATCGTAACCGGGAACCCGGCGACGCAACTGACTGTGATTTCGCGCAGTTCGGTTGGGATGGACGATGCTCCTGAGATCGGGTCAAAGGTGAAGTTCAATGTGGCGGGCGCCCAGTACTCGATCGATAACGACGATTTCAGCCTGGCCGGCCTGCCATTCACTCCGACATTTGATTCGAGCAACGTATTCAAAGGCCAGTTAGTACAAATGAGCGCCACCGCCACGGCCAACCCGAGCGCCCCGCCTACGTTGACCGCCTCCGGTGTGGAGCTGCAACCCCAGACTGTATCGGGGACTCCGAGCAATGAGAACGGCGGCACGTTCACGCTCACGCTGCCTCATGACTCGGCTTTCGCGCGGTTGACGGGAGCCGGCACGGTGACGGTGATCACTACCAACCAAACCGATATCGATGGGGCGAACGGGGTCAGCGCACTCACCAGCCACTCAAGGGTGATGGCCCGCGGGTTCATGTTCTTTGACCAGGGCCAATGGAAACTGGTGGCGATCGTGGTAAACGTGGAAAAGTAGCGCTAACGTTGCGGTCTCTTGCTGGCTCGTGCAGGCGGCGGGGGGACGAGAGGATACACCCGCTGTCGCCTCGGAATACTGATCAGGCCAACGCCAAGCAGGCCGGCCAGCAGCAGAAGCGGCTTGAGCGGGCCGGGCATGTATCGAAATTCAATCCGGTGGTGACCCGCCGGCACACTCACGCCTGAAAAGCCAGGAGAAAGCATTACGACCGGTTGCCTGCGGCTATCCAGGTACGCCACCCAGTTGGGATGCCAGGTCATCTTGAACAGCACGTAAGCCGGACGGAGTACGTCAAGTTCCGCCCGATAAACCTGCCCTTGCTGCGCCTCATTTATCACCTCGCCCGCGGGCGAGCCTGGTGAGGTCAGCGCCATCGCTGTTCCGGAATCGCGATTGAAGTCCAGAAGCCAGTGGGTCCTGCTGGCCGGCCCATCGCTTTGCAACCAGCGCTGGTTCACGTCATAAGAATTGGCACGGTCGGTATTCACCACCCGCGGAACGTCAACCAGATCAAAATATCCGGCGCCCGGGGCATCCAGATTCTGCAAATCGCCGAAGCGCGCGCGCTGCCGCAAGAGGCCTGGGGGCCCCACCTGGGAGGCGGCAGGAGAAATCACGGTTTGGATGTTGAACAGGCGGTATTGGGCCGGCGCCTGCTCGTTGAAAAGCACCATGATGTCGCCGGTAAGCGCCATGGCATGGTAAAGGAACGAGACTGCCGGAACCTGGCCTTCGCTGAGAGATGCATAAACCGGTACGCTCCCGATCCTGAACGACGCACCCCAGCCGCCGGCGAGCCCGGCGTAAGCGCGACCACGATGTTGAGCGGCATCGCGGACCGCCGGAGGGAGCGAGTTGCTTGCGGCCGCATACGCGGCGAGGTTCTGCCTGCCCTGGGCGGCGTTAGCTGCCAAATGCCGTCCGCGTTCACGAACCATCGGATAGAACATCAGCAGTGTGATGGTTACGGCTGCGGCGGCGAGCGGCGTTTTCAGCGGAGGCCGGGAGAATTCGTGCCACAGCGCTCCCAGGGCGGAGGCAGCAAGCAAAACCAAAAAGATTTGCAGGCCGCCGATTACGCGATGCAAGTGCATATCCGCGGTTGCGCCGAAGAATTCGAGGACTACACCCCAGGCTGGCCGGCCAAAGTACATCAGCAGCCAGAATGCCGCTCCCAACACCGTAAACGACTCGGCCTGGCTTGCCTGGCGGCGACGCCTCCACAGATAGAGGACTAAGCCGGCAGCAGCCAGGATGGTGAGGACGGGCAGGCGCCCATGGTCAAGCAACTCGCCGCTGAAAAGCCAGTTGAGCACCTGCTTTATTCCGTAAGAATCCCATTTCCAGGCTGCCTCCCATCGGCTGTGGTTAATCAGTTTCGCATCCGTCAACAACGGGACAAGCTGGAATGCCGAAATCAGTAATGCGGTTGCCCCGACGACGATGGCCCGCCGCAGGCGCAGCCGCCAGTGCACTGCAGGGTGGGGAATCAAGGCAAGCAGGGCGATGCTCCAGGCCGCCATGTAGCCATAAATTAATTGCGAAAGCAGGGCAAGGCCGACAAACAGGCCAGCCGGCACCGCGCGCCTTCCGGTAGCGAGAGCGACATATCCGAAACCCAGGGCCAGCAGCATGAAGTGCGTGGCCACCGCCTGCGGGAAGAGGCCGCTGCCGGCCCAATCGAAGCTGCCGTACTCCATCCCGTAGAGATAGTTGGTTGAAACCATGGGAGCCAGGACAGCGGCGGCCGCTGCAACCAGCGGGCTGAAGCCGAGGAGCCTGGCTGCGGCGAAAAAAGTCAGAGGCAACAACACCACGGCAAGAAATCGGATCCAGGCGAACACGGTCATGAGGGTGAGATATTTGCCCGAGGCAAAATACGCGGCCGCCACCAGCAGGTGCGCGAATGGCTGATAGATGCGCAACACCGGAAAGCCAAACGACCATTCTGCGGACCAGCAATCCAGCGGGTTCTCGCCATCGTGCACGGCCTGAACAATGCGCTCAATGAGCGTGTAGTGAAAAACGTTGTCATTGAGATCCACCCGGCCAATCGAGATTTCCGGCGAGTAAGCCGCCGCCCCCGCGGCCAGCGCGATTCCCAGCAGTGAAAATGCGATGATTTGCTGCGCGCGGCTGGAAGCAGGGGATTGATTGCGAGCTTTTTGGGTGGCCGGCTTCAGCGACGCTTCTCCCTCTTCATCCGCCCCCTGCCCCGCTTCGGGAACGGGCGAATTCGGTTGCCGCGCGGATTCGCCTGGAGATGGGCGGATGGGAATGAAACAGGAACTCAACGATCCGGGAAGGCTCGCGTTCAGCCAGGTTCTGCTCCGCGAGTTTGCTCATGGATGTGATGAACGGCTCAACGCTTACAGTGGATTGCCAGGAGTAGAGATCGGCCTCGCGTTCATTGTGGCGCGACCAGGCATTCAGAGCGGGAGCGAGCAGCAACGAGAGCAGGGATGACACCAGCACCAGCAGCGGCAGGTCGGCAAAATCGGAGAGCATGCCAAAGGTGTGGCGCTGGTAAATGGCATAGCGAAGCACCTGGTTCGCAGCCCAGAAGCCGGCAAACGTAACTGCCGCCTGAACAGCAATTCCCTTCAGGATGTGCTTGTGCACGTGGTGACCGAGCTCATGCGCCAGAATGGATTCAATTTCATCGGCTGAATAATTCTGGAGCAGCGTGTCGGCCAGAATAATGCGCCGCGTATTCCCCAGGCCGGTTAGCGCCGCATTCGCCTTTCTGCTTTTCTCCGACAGCTTCCATTCGTACACTCCACGCACCTGCGCTCCGGCTCGCGCCCCCAGCGCGACCAGGCGCGCTTTCAGGTTCTCGTCTTCGAGTGGTTTGAACTTATAAAAAATCGGCAGCAGCACCACGGGTGCAATCTGGGCAAAAAAAATCATGAGGACCAGGAAAGCGCACCAGGCGGCGAGCCACCAGAAATCAGGCCAGGCGCGGATTGCCGCATAGATAATCTCCGCCGCAAAAACGCCCAAAATCAGGCCGAGAAACCAGCCCTTTGCCTCATCCCAGGCCCAGGCCGCAAAATTCTGGTTGGATAAGTGAAACCGGTGTTCCAGCCGGAAGCCGTAATAATCAAGGCCGAGCGTAATTGCCTTGGTCAGGGCGGCGAGCATGGCGACGTAAAGGAACAGGGCCAGGCTGTAGTGGGAGCGGGCGCCGCCGAGGGCCCAATCGCGCAGCATGCCGGTCCAGCCGGTGGCCAGGAGCGCGACCAGTGCCGCAAAGCTCAACACCAGTTCGGCGATCGAAAGCCTGCGATGAATCCGATTGTAGCGCCGCGCCTCAGGAGTGTCGCCCGCCGGTCCTGAGGAAGAGGTGAAGGTCATTGGGGCTATTCTACTGTGCGCGCCGGCAGGCCAAGAAAAAAGGAGGGATTGGGGAACCCAATGGGGAAGGCTCACATGACCGCGCATAAGACCCGACGGGCATTCTCATTGCGCCAGCGTGCTCTCCTGTGCCTGGTTACGTGGGCCGGCAACGTGGCAATCCGGCTGGTTGGGCGAACGCTGCGGCTGCGGGTTTCGCTCGCCCAGGGCGCGCTGGCCAATCCGCCTCACAATCCATCTATTTACTGCATGTGGCACCGGTGCGTAGTGGCGGCGGCCTATGCGTATCGCAACCAGGCCTTGCGAGTCATGATCAGCCGTAGCTTCGACGGTGAAATCATTGCTCGTCTTACGCAGAAGCTGGGGTATGTTCCGGTGCGGGGATCAAGTTCGAGCGGCGGCGCAGGTGCGCTGCTGGAGCTTCATGATGAAATCGCCAGAGGCGCAAGCGCAGTATTCACGGTTGACGGGCCGCGCGGCCCGAGATATGTGGCCAAACCCGGAGCAGTGCGGCTCTCGGCCAATACCGGTGCCCCGATCGTGGCTTATCACTTTGCTCTGGAGCGGGCCTGGATCCTGCGGTCCTGGGACGGGCTGATGATACCGAAGCCTTTCACCCGCGGCGTACTCCGGCTGGAAGCTCCATTTAGTGTTCCCGCCGGGCTGGACGACTCCGGAATCCTGGAATACGCGGCTGAACTGCAGAGGCGCATGGACCGGGCCCGGGAGGTTGCAGAGCAGATTGCGAATTCGGGCAAATTTGAAGGGCTGGCGCCTTTGGAGATGTAGGCGTTACTCCAGCTTTCATCTCCCAGCCGGGAGCATCCGCTGGGGACGGCTGTTGGGTTGGCCGTTGGCGCGCGGTTCGGCGCAAGACCTGAAAGAGTATCGGGCGGACTGTGCCCACCCGAGGCTGCTTGAACTCATCTCAAGGCTGTGGGCCTTGGCACTCAGGCGGTTTGGCTCTTCCTGCTCGCCATGCCGGTGGCGGCGGTTGCCTGGACCGTAACTCACGAAGAAGTACTCCGAGAGCCGCGGGAATATTGCGAAGAGCGCAGCCGCAGCGCGCCCAGCCTGATCCGCAGAAAGTTCTTTTTTCTGTTTACCTGCGAGTACTGCTTCAGCCACTACGTTGCGGCATTTTTTATCGGGATTGCCCAATTCCACCTGCTGTTCGCGGGTTGGCGCGGCTATTTGATTTCCTGGCTCAGCACGGTATGGGTGGCCAACGTTTACATGAACCTGTACTCGCACTTCCGGCTCGATATCAAGAAGGAGCGCGTGGAGATCGCAGCAGCCGAGCAGCAGGTGAAAGGCGAGCCGCCTGCGGTCAAGCTGGAACGCCCGGCGGCGTGAATCAGCCGTGGGTACGGGCAATGTCGGGCACCTTGGCTCGGGGCTGCTGGCCCAGGTGATGGCGGGTAAGGCCTTCCTTCAGGTACTCGAAAGCGTCGTCAGGGTTATCGCACATCTGAAAGAGATTGCGATCGTTGGGCGAGATGGCGCCGGCTTCGACCAGCGCATCGAGATTGAGCACGCGGTTCCAATACTCGTGGCCGTAGATGAGAACCAGGATTTTTTTGGCCAGCTTTTCAGTCTGCGCCAGCGTGAGGATCTCAAACAGCTCGTCAAGCGTGCCGAACCCGCCCGGAAAGATCACCAGCGCCTTTGCCAGATACGCGAACCAATACTTGCGCATGAAGAAGTAGTGAAACTCGAAATTGAGCGCAGGAGTGATGTAGGGGTTGGGCATCTGCTCGTAAGGCAGGCGGATGTTCAGGCCGATACTCTTGCCGCCGGCTTCGTGAGCTCCGAGGTTGGCGGCCTCCATGATTCCCGGCCCTCCGCCGGTGGTCACGACGAATCGCTGCCGCTTCGACTGCAGGCGGCTGGCCCATTGGGTCAAAAGAAAGGCGATGCGGCGCGCATCCTCATAGTAGCGGGCCATCTTCACGGCCGCGCGTGCTCGCTTCAATTGCAGTTCTTCCGTGCCACGGCGCGGGCCCGGCGACCGGGCCGGCTGCTCACCCGGAGGCGCTGGGGCCAGCGAGGCCGGCTTCTCGAGGATCTGAAGCTGATTTTCGGCCTGGAACTGGCTGGCGAAGCGGGCCGAACCGAAGAACACAACCGTGTCCTGGATGCGTTCACGGCGAAAACGCGCCAGCGGCTCCGCGTATTCCGAGAGGATGCGCAATATGCGTCCCTCGGGAGAATCGAGGAATGCCTGGTTCTGATAGGCCAGCGGAGCGCGGAAGGCAGTGGGCTGCGGCATAGCTCATCCGGTTGTATCACACAGGAGCTTTCAGCTCTCAGCTTGCAGCCGGAGCGGCTGGCTGGCTACATGGATAACGCAAGTGTTAGTCAGCCATTCCCGCCATAGCTGCCGTGATCAGCAGAATTCTCTTGAGCCCGAGGTCGCGGCCTTTTGGGTCATACCACTCCTGCACGGTGTGGGCGCCTCCGCCGGTTCCTCCGGTTCCGAGCGCGACGGCGTCACAACCGAGCGAGAGCGGGATATTGGCGTCTGTGGATGCGCGATGAATGCGGCTGAAATTTCCGAGGTGGTCATCCACGGCCCGGACCACCGCCAGCAGGCGTGAATGGGCGGGCAGTTCGGCCGCCGGGCGTTCCCCGATCATGCGAATGTCGGCCGTTATGGCAAGAGGTTCACCGTTGCTGTGGCGGCTGGCGCTGCCCAGGGCGGCGGCTACGGCAGACCGCAACGCGTGCTCGAGCCTCTCGATTTCTTCCATGGCGGTCGAGCGGACATCAACCCGCATCACGGCGGTTTCGGGTATTGAGTTGACGGATGTCCCGCCGCTAATGACGCCGATGTTGAAGGTGGTCTTGGGAGTGGCGGGTAAGGGCGTGGAGCGGAAGTGGTGAATGGCATCGGCGAGCACGAGGATGGGGTTTACGATCCCAAAGTCGCTCCACGAGTGGCCGCCGGGGCCGCGCATGCTTACCTCGAAGCGGCGGCTGCCGAGCGCCTGGGTAACCACGGTATCGGTGCCTGCGCCGTCGAGGACGAGGATAGCGCCGATTTGCTCCCGCAGGCTGCGATCGGCAAAGATGTGCCGCATCCCCCGCAGGTCGCCTTCGCCCTCCTCGCCCACATTGCCGACAAAGAGAAGCGGCGCGCGCGTGCGCAGGCCGGCTGCCTCCATGGCCTCGGCGATTCCGAGCAGCGCGGTAATTCCGGCTGCATTGTCGGAGATGCCCGGCCCGTAGAGCCGGTCATTTTCGAACCGGACGCCGGCGGTCGAAGTTCCGGGCGGGAACACGGTATCGATGTGCGCGCTCAGGGCAACCAACCGGCCCCCGGGAGCAGCGCCGGGGCGGATGCCCAGCACATTACCCGCGGCATCAATGCGAACGTCGTGAAGGCCGGTGGAGAGAAAACGTTCCCGCACCCATTGCGCTCGTGCCTGCTCGCCGAAGGGAGGCGCGGGAATGCGGGCCACTTCGAGCTGCAGTTGCCGCAGCTCAGGCTCATGCTGCCGGAACCAGGAAAAGGCGGAATGGGCCTGCCGATGGGCCGCCACAGCGGCCACCTGCTTCCGAACCTGCTCCTGCGCCTGCGCTTCGATCCCGGCGAGCATCTCCGTTCATAGTACCCCACTGATTCACTGCCCGGCTTGTATGGCCTCGCCCCGCTTCAAGACGCGATCGAAAAAATCAGCCGTAGCGGAATAGGCTAGCAGCCACGTTTTCCACATCAGGAAGCCGTGGATTTCGTCAGGCAGGATGACCTGTTCAAACGGCACATGCTGTGCCCGGAGGCGCTGCACCAGGTCCACAGTCTGGCTGAACGGCACATTGCGGTCATCATCGCCGTGTATGAGCAGTACCGGCGATTTCCAGGCGGAGACATAAGCGTCAGGCGAAGACTGCCATGCCAGCTTCACCGCCTCAGCCTCGTCGGGTGGCCGGGTGGCCAGATTGCCGAAGAACGGCGCCTCGGTGAGGAATACGCTCCAATCATGCACGCCATGGAAATCCACGCCGGCCTTGAACAGATCGGAATTGCGGGCCAATCCCATGGCGGTGAGAAAGCCGCCGTAGGAGCCTCCCCACAATCCGATTCTGCCGGGATCAACTTCCGGAAGATCCTGCAGGTACCGGCCGGCGGCCACCACATCGTTGTATTCGGCGGCGCCGCGCCAGACCGTGTTGGGAGCTTCGCGGAAGGCGCGGCCATACATGACGCCCAGCCGGTAATTGACCGAGAGCACGGCGTAGCCGCGGCTGGCGAGGTATTGATTTTCGGCGTAAGCGTTGTGGTAGTAGTCCATGTAGTGGAAGCCGAGCATCATTTGCCGGATGGGGCCGCCATGCATGAACACCAGGCCGGGGAGCTTTCCGGTTACGTTTCGCGGCAGGAAGAGCTGGCCATGCAAGATGACGCCATCCTGGCTTTTGAAGATCACCTGCTTCGGGGTGACGAGCGCCGCAGAGGGAAAATCCGCGGGCAGGGCATCGCGGGCGATCATACTTAACCGGCCGGGCGTTACTTCGTAGGGCATGGCGGGAATGGTGGCGGTTGAGCCGAGGCACGCAACCGCCGCGCCGTCGCCCGTCTGTACGGGCGTCCACTCCATGCTTTCGCCGCCCGTAAGAGCCTGCGGCGTGCCGCCCGCCGCCGCAACCCGCCACAGGTGGCGGCGGTCCACATCATCCTGGTTCGAGGAGTAGAGAATCGTCTTTTTGTCGGCGCTCAGGGATACGTCTTCCACATCGAAAGAGCCGGGAGTGAGCAGGGTTGGAATGCCGCCCCCAGCCGGAATGGAGTAAAGGTGGTTGCGCCCATCCTGCTCGGATGCGAACACGATCATTCCGTCAGCCGCAAAGCTGAACGACGCATCTTCCGTAAGCCCGGGAAGGGAGTCGTTGAGCTCCTGGCCGCTGTGCCATACGGCATGGCCTTTGCCGGATGAACTGTCGGCAACCCAGATGGCCCAGGGCGCAGGGCGCACGGGAATCAGCGGGAGTTTGGTTTCGTCACCGGCGGTGCGAATGAAAGCAATCCAGCGGCCATCAGGCGACCAGCGCGGCAGCGAGTCCTTATCGACGCTGGGCGCGAGGTAGCGGATGGAATCGCCTTCGAAATCGTAGATGGCAACCAGGCTGTGGCTGCCGCGCTCGCTGACGAAGGCGATGTGCTTGCCATCGGGCGACCATTTGGGCTGATCGGCGGCGCCGCGCACCGATGCCAGTTCCTTCGCCTGCTGTTTCCCATCAATGCCGGCGAGCCACAGTTTGCGCCTGGCCGCCCACACGGCCCATTTACCGTCGGGCGAGATCTCGATATCTTCGCAGCCTTCGCTGCCGCAGCCCATGACCCCCAGCAGCCGCGGCTGCGCGCTGCCGCCGCCGAGGTCAAGCGCGAACACCTGCTGTTTGGCGCCGTCCTTCCAGCTCCGCGGATTGGCGCTCTCCTGCGCGCCGTTTACCTCGGTGCCCAGCGCGTACACCAGCGTGCCGCCGTCAGGCGTAAGCCGCAGGCCGGCAATTGGCTGGCCATCATCGGCGGTGTAGTGCGTAGCCTGGCGGGCCGTTCGGGTGAAGTTGGGACCATCGGCAATCCACACGTTGCGTACGCCCTTCGAGTCGAAGACCCAGGCAATGCGGCTTCCGTGAGCCGCCGCCACCAGCCCGCTGGGAAACGGCGATGACAGCACCTGCTCAAGCGTGAATGGTGCCTGGGCGGAAACAAAAGTTGAGGCGGCAAAAAGCAGAAAGGTGGCAAAGCGAGCGCGACGGGAGGCCATAGGAATGAAATCCTATGCATCGACGGGAGCTTTGCCAACTGTTGTGTTTGGGGGTGCCGGTTCTTCGCGCGATCGTCCTACGATCCTGCTGGCAATCGCCGGGCCACCTGCTGCTCGATCCACTCGTAGGTATGCAGCAGGCTATCGTC
>JAFAIN010000220.1 GCA_019236695.1 Acidobacteriota bacterium
TCGGGCACTGTTTCAGTTGAAGCGGAAGAGATATTCTTTGGAGCCTTGCTCGAAACGGTGGCGCGGCCATTCCGCCACGAAGCGGAGAACCGCAAGCTCTCGTTTGAAATTGCGAGCGATCCGCGCATCGGGCGCAGCCTGGTCACGGACTCGAAGCGCCTGCAACAGGTGCTGAAGAACCTGCTTTCCAACGCGTTCAAGTTTACCGAGCAGGGGAGTGTCAGCCTGCGTATCTCGGCGGTCACCAACGGGTGGAGTCCCGATCATCCGATTCTGTCCGGGGCGGGTTCCGTGATTGCGTTCGAGGTTTCCGATACGGGCATCGGCATTCCTCCGGAAAAGCAGCGTATCATCTTCGAGGCCTTCCAGCAGGCCGATGCAGGCACGAGCCGCAAGTACGGCGGAACCGGCCTGGGCCTGGCCATCAGCCGCGAGCTGGCAAACCTGCTTGGAGGCGAGATCCAGTTGCGCAGCATCCCCGGCCATGGCAGCACGTTCACGCTGTATTTGCCGCAGACCTATGTGGGGCCGGCGAATGCGGTGGCCAAGGTGGCCGACTCCACTGCCGCCATGACTACGTTCCAGATCGCCAAGGCCGTGGTCTCCGAGCAGATTGCGGAACACATTGAGGACGACCGCAACCACCTGGAGCCGGGGGACACGGTTCTGCTGGTGGTGGAAGACGATCCTCATTACGCGCGGGTGCTTTGCGACCTGGCGCGCGACCGGGGCTTCAAAGTCCTGGTGGCGATGCGCGGCTCGGAAGCGCTGGCGCTGGCCCGCGAGTTCCGCCCAACGGCGGTTTCGCTCGACGTATTCCTGCCCGACATGCTGGGCTGGACGGTACTGAACCACCTGAAGCAGGATGCGCACACGCGGCACATTCCGGTGCAGATGCTGACCCTGGACGAGGATTGGCACCACGGGCTGTCGCGCGGGGCGTTCTCCTTCGTGACCAAGCCGACCACAACCGAGGGCCTGGAGGCGGCGCTCGGGCGCATTCGCGAGTTTGCCACGGCGCGCCGCAAGCGGCTGCTGATCGTGGAAGACAATCCTGCCGAGCAGATGAGCATTCGCGAGCTGCTGGCCCATGACGACATTGACGTTACGGTAGTCGCCACCGGGAACGAGGCGCTGGAACTGGTTCATGACGACCATTTCGACTGCGTGGTTCTCGACCTGCGCCTGCCTGACATGTCAGGGTTCGACGTGCTGGAGCGGGTGCGCGAGAATCCGGAACTGGCCGAGCTGCCGGTGGTGGTGTTCACCGGCAAGGAGCTGTCGCCCGAGGAGGATGCGCGCCTGCACACGCTGGCCCGCAGCGTAGTAGTGAAAGACGTGGAATCGCCGGAGCGGTTGCTCGATGAAACGGCCCTGTTCCTGCACCGGGTGATTGCCGACCTGCCGGTGGAAAAGCAGAAGATGCTGGACCGCCTGCATCGTTCGGATGAGGCGCTGGTGGGCAAGAAGGTGCTGGTGGTGGATGATGACGTGCGCAACATCTTTGCCCTGAGCAGCGTGCTGGAACGCCGCGGCATGACGGTGCTGACCGCCGGAACCGGGCGCGAAGCCATCGAGATGCTGGAGACCACGCCGGATCTGTCGATCGTGCTGATGGACATCATGATGCCGGAGATGGATGGATACGAAACCATGCAGGTGATCCGGCAGAAGCCACAGTTCCGGCGCCTGCCGATCATCGCGCTAACGGCCAAGGCCATGAAAGGGGATCGCGAAAAGTGCCTGGAGGCCGGAGCGTCGGAATATATGGCCAAGCCCGTCAACACCGATCAACTGCTGGCCGGGCTTAGAATGTGGCTGCACAGGTAGAGGAGTTGGGGAATTGCCGAATTGCCGAAGTGCGGACTTGCGGAATTGAGCGGAGCGGCGGCACGGCAAAGTGCGGGTTCGGGGGCAGGTTACTTCTTTTAGGCCCGTGGTGACACATGAGAAACGCGGATAAGGTCAACATCCTGATGGTCGATGACCAGCCTTCGAAGCTGCTCAGCTATGAAGTGATCCTGCGCGAGCTGGGGGAAAACCTGATCCAGGCGACCTCAGGGAAAGAAGCCCTGGAGCACCTGTTGCGCCAGGAGATTGCGGTCGTGCTGATGGATGTGAGCATGCCCGACATTGATGGCTTTGAGCTGGCGGAGATGATCCGCCAGCATCCGCGGTTCCAGAAGACAGCCATCATTTTCATCTCGGGAGTTCATCTTTCGGATGTGGACCGCATCAAGGGGTACCAGCGGGGCGCGGTTGATTACATATCGGTGCCGGTGGTGCCCGAACTGCTGCGGGCCAAGGTGAGCGTTTTTGCGGAATTGCACCGCAAAACGCGCCAGCTCGAACGTTTGAACCAGGAACTCGAATTTCGCGTGGCGGAGCGGAGCGAGGAGCTGCGCGAGCGTGCCGAACTGCTCGAGCTGGCCTCTGAAGCCATTGTGGTTCGGGACCTCGAGGGCGCGGTGAAATTCTGGAATTCGGGCGCGGAAGCGCTCTACGGTTGGAGCCGCGAAGAGATACTCGGACGAAAGCTTCACGACGTGCTGAAGACCCGATTCCCGGCGCCGTTCCTTGAGATTCAGGCGGCGCTGGCGACCACCGGAACCTGGTCCGGGAACCTGGTGCAGACGACGCGGTGGGGCGGCGAAATCGTGGTGGCGTGTCGCAAATCGATGAGCCCGCAGCGGCAGGCAGTGCTGGAGATCAACCGCGACATTACGGCGCAACTGAGGGCCGAGGAGGCGCTGCGCCGCTCGGAGAAGCTGGCAGCGATGGGGCGCGTGGCGGGCATTGTGGCCCACGAAATCAACAACCCGCTTGAGGCGATTACGAATACGTTTTATCTGCTGCGCGACCACCCGTCGCTCAATGATGAGGCCCGTACGCTGGCCAGGATGGGCGAGCAGGAGCTGGCTCGCGTGTGCCACATCACGCGGCAGACGCTCAGCTTCTACCGCGAGTCACAGCATCCGATGCCGGTTTCGATTACCGACCTGCTCGACGACGTGCTTGACCTGCAGTCGCGCTCTCTGGAATTGAATGCGATTCAACTGGAAAAACACTACCGCAGCGACGCCAAAGTGGAAGGCTTCCCGGTGGAGCTGAAGCAGGTTTTCCTGAACCTGATTGCGAACGCGGTTCAGGCCATGCCCACGGGCGGGCGGTTGCGGGTAAAAGTATGTGCATCGCGGGCGAACGGCCGGCCACCGGGCGCCCTGGTTTCCATAACGGACAACGGAGTGGGCATTCCGCCGCACCTGGTGAAGCACCTGTTCGAGCCGTTTTTTACGACGAAATCCACCAAGGGCACCGGGCTTGGGCTATGGATCAGCAAAGGCATCATTCAGAAGTATGAAGGGTCGCTGCGCTGCCGCAGCGTTGCGGTTTCCGGCGGCAAGGCAACGTGCTTTTCGGTGTTCATTCCAGGCGCGGCAGAGCCGACCTCAGCGCGGCGCAAAATGACGCCTTTGCCCGAGGTCCCGGAGCTTGCCACTGTGGCGAGGAGGAGCGTTGGTTCAGCGTAAGCCAATCATTCTGTGCGTGGATGATGAAGCCAACCCGCTGCTTCTGCGCAAGCTGGTGCTGGAAAAGCTGGGGTTCATTGTGGTTACGGCCGCCTCAGCGGCTGAGGCGCTCAAGATATTCAATTCCATCAAGATCGATTTGATCCTATCGGATCAATTGATGCCCGGAGTTACGGGCACGCAACTCGCGCGGCAGGTGAAGGCACTCTGCCCCGGCTTCCCTGTCGTAATCGTCTCGGGAGTGAACCAGGCGCCGGCCGACTGCGAGGACGCCGACTTATTCATCAGCAAGCTCGAAGGGCCCGCAGCAGTTTCCGAGAAGATCTACTCGCTGCTGGGCATCACACCGGGGCAGGCGTAGTTACCGCCAGCCGAGTTTAAAGTTCGAGTTCCGGGCAAGGGAACCACACCCGAATGGCGCAATGCGGTGGTGTGGCCACGGCGGTTATTTGCGGAGCCAGCCTGAGGCAGACAAAATTCCTCCCAGCCGTTTAGTATCAATTTCGGAGGGGAACCGCACTTTGCAACGGCGCCCATCGTGGCTAATTGCGCTCGGCACCTGCCTGGCCCTGGTGGTAATTAACAACATCCACTGGATGCTTACCAGTTGGCCGAGGTACAGGTCACTGCACTGGCGCCATGCCTTCTATGTAGCGGAAAGCATCGACAAATTAGCCGGGATTGCGGTGTGCATCGCGGTGGTGTGGCTGCTGCGCCGGCACGCCCGCCATATGATTGCCCACGAGTTCGCGCTTGACCAACCGGTGCTCCCCGGTTTGATGTTCGCCATGGCGTGCTCGATTCCGATGCTGGTCGGGCTGGCGGTGACGCGCCACTTTTCGCCGAGCAACACGATCGGGGCGCTGGTATTCCTTACAGTGTTTTCGCCCATGGTGGAAGAAATTGAATACCGGGCATTCGGCGTGCGGCAACTGGCGCGAGGCACCCGCTGGCCTTTCTGGGTTGCAGTATGGCCTTCCACCCTGCTGTTCGGATGGGGGCACGTGGAGCAGGGCCATAGCTCGCAGGAGAAGCTCGCGATTTTCCTGATTACCGGAACGGGCGGCTTGATTCTGGCATGGCTGCTGTACCGGTGGCAGAACCTGTGGTTCCCCATCATGCTGCATATTGCCATGAACCTGCTGTGGGAATTGTTTTCGGTGGCGCGCACCGCGGTTGCCGGGTGGTTTCCATTTGCGCTCGAAGCGCTCACCATGCTGATTGCCGTGGTGGTGACGCTGTCGCTTGCGCCACCGCCCGGAACCCGCTTGAGCTACGGCGCCCAGGCAAAGTAGAAACTTCCTGCTTTCTCCGCCCCGCCTGCGGTTGACACCGGCCTGCCGCCCACGGTACGTTTGGGAACTTTCCCTCTTGCGTGTGCGTAACGAGAGCAGGCCATTACCGTCCTGCTTACCAGGGTAAGAATTCCAAAGGAGAATTTCATGTTTCGCAAGCTTGCGTTGTGCTCGTTCGTGCTGCTGCTTTCGGGGGCAGCGGCTACGGCTGTGGCCGCTGACCTGACGCTCGACCAGATCCTGGCGAAGAATATTCAGGCGCGCGGCGGAATGGAGAAGCTGAAGGCGGTGAAATCCATGCGGATGACCGGCAAGATGACAGTGGGGCCGGGCATGGAAGCGCCGATTACGCTGATTGAAAAGCGCCCGCACAACATGCGGCTGGAGTTTT
Organism: Acidobacteriota bacterium; assembly: GCA_019236695.1. Taxonomy (GTDB): domain Bacteria; phylum Acidobacteriota; class Terriglobia; order Terriglobales; family Acidobacteriaceae; genus JAFAIN01. The sequence continues at coordinate 5,217 of JAFAIN010000220.1, forward strand.
CGCTGCAAGGCATGACCGGCGTCCAGGCCTACGACGGCAAGTCAGGCTGGACGATCATGCCGTTCCAGGGCAAGAAGGATGCCGAGCCCATGGCGGAAGACGACCTGAAGGATGCGGAAGAGCAGGCCGATTTCGACGGCCCGCTGGTCGATTACAAGGAAAAGGGCAACAAAGTCGAACTGATGGGCAAGGATGCGGTGGAGGGCGGCGAGGCCTACAAACTCAAAGTGACGCTGAAAAACGGCGATGTTCGCTACATCTATATCGATCCCGATTCTTTCCTGGAGATCAAAACCGAGGGCAAGCGGACCATTCGCGGCGCAGACCAGGAAGTGGAGAGCACAATCGGCGACTACAAGGAAGTGGAAGGCCTGATGATCCCGTTCTCGATGCAGGCGGGGATGAAAGGCAGCCCGCAGAAACAATCGATCACGATTGACAAGGTGGAAATCAACCCCACGGTAGACGACTCAGTGTTCAAGATGCCGGCTGCGGCGCCCGCGCCTGCCGCGGACAAAAAACCCGGAGCGTAGGGCCATGTGGAATGTGGAATGTGGAAGAGGCATGTGAAATGTGGAATGTGAGATGTGAAAAGTTCGAAATCTTGAACCAGCGGCGAGTACGCCCCTGACTTTGCAGATTTCAGATTTCACATTTCACATTCCACATGTTCTGAAGGAAAAGGTAAAGGAATGCGCATTAAATCTCTCCTCCTGCTGTTGACTCTGATTGCGGTTCCGCTGCTGGCGGATGACGCCGTAAAAGTCGATGACCAGACGCTGAGCGGGCTGACTGCCCGCTCGATTGGTCCTGCCGCCACGGGCGGCCGCGTGGCCGCAGTGGCGGCCGTGAAGGACAAAGGCCGCACCCTGGTGTATGTGGGTTCGGCGGGCGGCGGGCTGTGGAAGTCGCCGAACGGCGGCACGACTTTCAAGCCTGTATTCGATAAATACACCCAATCCATCGGCGCGGTTGCGATTGATCCGAAAGACCACAGCGTGGTGTGGGTGGGAACGGGCGAATCGTGGATGCGCAACAGCGTCTCGGTGGGCGATGGAGTGTACCGGACCACCGACGGCGGCGACAACTGGCAAAAGCTGGGGCTTGAAAACACCGAACACATTGCCGGCATTGCAATAGATCCGGCGAACACCAGCACGGTGTTCGCCTGCGCCGCGGGCCACCTGTGGAATGCCGGCCCTGATCGCGGCGTGTACAAGACCAGCGACGGCGGAACAACGTGGAAGAAGGTGCTGTTCGTCAACCAGGAGACAGGCTGCTCATCCATCGCGATGGATCCGCAGGATTCGCGGATTCTGTATGCGGGCATGTGGCAGTTCCGGCGCACGCCGTGGTCATTTACTTCCGGCGGGCCGGGAAGCGCGCTGTTCAAGAGCACCGATGGAGGCGCCACCTGGCGCAAATTGACCAATGGGCTTCCGGGCGGCGACCTGGGGCGCATTGCCGTGGCGGTTGCGCCATCGCGCACCAGCGTGCTGTACGCGGTGGTGGAAGCTGCCCATTCGGCGCTGTTCCGCTCCGACGATATGGGCGAGAGCTGGAGCGAGGTGAACAGCAGCTTCAACATCGTGGGCCGCCCGTTTTATTTCGCGCTGCTCACGGTCGATCCCCAGAATTACAACCGCGTGTACAAGCCGGGATTCAGCCTCACGGTGAGTGACGACGGAGGCAAGACGTTCAGCCCCATCGCAGGAAGCGCGCACGGCGATTTCCACGCGCTTTGGGTCGATCCCGAAGACAGCGAGCACCTGCTGACGGCCAGCGACGGCGGGTTTTACTCGTCGGCTGATCGCGGCAACACGTGGAATTTCCACGGCAACCTGCCTATCGCGCAGTTCTACCACGTAGCCTATGACATGGAGCGCCCTTACAACGTCTACGGGGGCCTGCAGGACAATGCCACCTGGTACGGCCCGTCTACAGCTCCGGGCGGCATCTATAACCGCCATTGGAAGAGCGCCGATCCGGGCGACGGATTCTGGGCTTACCCGGATCCGAACGATCCCGATTACCTCTATTCCGAGACCCAGGGCGGCAGGATCCAGCGGGAGAACATGAAGACCGGAGAAACGCGCGACATCATGCCTTCGCCGCGCGCCGGCGAGCCGAAATACCGGTTCAACTGGAATACGCCCATTTACATGAGCCCCACGAGGAAGGGCACCATTTATATCGGCTGCCAATTCCTTTTCCGCTCGCGCGACCGCGGCAACTCGTGGGAGAAGATTTCACCCGACCTGACCACCAACGACCCGGAAAAGCAGAAGCAGGAGCAGTCCGGCGGGCTGACGGTGGATAACTCCGACGCCGAAACCCACACCACCATCTTTGCCATTTCGGAATCGCCGAAGAATGCGAACCTGGTGTGGGCCGGAACCGATGACGGCAATCTGCAGGTTACGCGCGACGGAGGCAGGACCTGGAGCAACGTGGCAGGCAACATTGCCGGCCTGCCGCGCAACACCTGGGTTTCCAGCGTTGAAGCCAGCCGCTACGACGAGGGCACCGCCTTCGCCACCTTCGACGGGCATGCCATGGGCGACATGAAGACGTATATCTTCAAGACCAGCGACTACGGCAAGACCTGGAAGGCGCTGGCCAATGACAGCATGAGCGGCTATGCGCACGTAATCCGGCAGGACACGGTGAACCCCGAGCTGTTGTTCGCCGGCACCGAAGCTGGCCTATGGGTGTCGGTGGATGGCGGCGGCAACTGGGCGCACTTCCACGGCGGCGATTTCCCCCCGGTGGCGGTTCGCGACGTTGCGATCCATCCGCGCGAAGGCGATCTGATCCTGGCGACTCACGGCCGCGGGGTTTGGGTGGTGGATGATCTCACGCCCCTGCGCGCGCTCACTCCCAAGGTGCTGAACTCTGATGTTGCATTCCTGCCTTCGCGCAATTCCGTGCAAATGATTGCGTCTTCCTCGGATTTCGGCTTTCCGGGGGATGGCGAGTTTTCCGGCCAGCCGGCGGCTGACGATGCCGTGATTACGTACTACCTGAAAAAGCGCCACATGTTTGGCGACCTGAAACTTGAGATCTACGATCCGGCCGGCAAGCTGGTTTCTACGGTCGATGGCGGCAAACGCAAGGGCCTGAATCGCGTCACCTGGTCTATGCGGATGAAGCCTCCCAAATCTCCCGCAGCCGCCGGAGGCATCGTGCCCAACTTTTTCGGCATTCTGGGCCCTCGAGTGCTCGACGGCGCCTACACGGTGAAGATGATCAAGGGCAAGGAAACCTACACATCGGAAGTCAAGGTTGTTCCCGATCCACGCTCTACCCACACCCGGGCCGAGCGTGAAGCGCAGTTCAAGACCGCCATGCAGGCTTATAACCTGCTGGCCCGGCTCACGTACGTGGTCGATAGCGTGGTGGACAGCCGCAACCAGGCGCGTGACCGCGTATTGAAGCTTGCCTCGACCGATCCGCTGCGCAAGCAGGTGCAGGACGTGGGCGATTCGCTCGACAGCATGCGGAGCAAGCTGGTGGCGGTGAACGAAGCCGGCGGCATCACCGGCGAGGTGAGGCTGCGCGAATACATGATTGATCTTTACGGCAGCATCAACGGTTACGAAGGCGCGCCCACGCAATCGCAGTTGAACCGCCTGGAGGCTCTCACCACCGAACTGGACGGCATTTCGGCCCAGTATGCCGCGCTAAACAAGCAGTTTGACGTAATCAACGCCGAACTGCAGAAAAAACAGCTCGACCCCGTGCACAGCCTTACACGCGAGGAGTGGGATAAGAGGCAGTCAGCGGGGAACTAGGCAGGGCATGTTGAATCACATTTGACATTGCACCCGAGCGCGAGGGGGTAATGCAGGCGCGTGGGTGGGCGCAAACCGCCGAGTGGTGCAGGCGGGCTCCACAGATTCCTCGCTGCGCTCGGAATGACAATTTCTGTTGTGCTGACATGGTCGCCAGATTCCTTGCTGCGCTCGGAATGGCAGATTCCTCGCTGCGCTCGGAATGATAATTTCTGCCACCGCCTAGCCATAGAGAAACTCCAGCATGGGCGCAACGCGCTGAGCCCAGGCATCCTCATCATGTGAGGCGCCGGGCGCTTCGGTGTATCGGAGGTCGCGGCCCTCGGCCCATCCCCGGCGCTCGAGTGCAGCTCGGAGCTGGCGCGCATCTTCCAACGCCACTGCGCCCTCATTTGTGCCGATATCGAGCCACACTGAGATGCGCGGACGGGGCGAGCGTTCCAGCACGTTACGGATAATGGTTTTGCGAGCCCACCAGACCGAGGGCGACATGCAGCAAATTCTGCGGAACACGTCAGGGCGCTCCAGCCCGGCATAGAGGGCAAACAGCCCGCCCAGGGACGAGCCGCCTACGCCGGTATGCCGGGCCTCGCGCAACGTTCTGTAATTGGCCTCAATGAGCGGTTTTACTTCTTCAATCAGCGCATCAAGATAGATTGCGGCAGCGCCGCCGCCGCGCCTGGGATCGCGAGCGGGCGTGTATTCCTCCTTGCGCTGCCTGCCGCCGTTGTAGGTGCCCACGATGATTATCGGCCGGATGCGGCCGGCAAGGATCAGAGCGTCAGCCGCGGCGTTCATTCGCCAGTAGTGGCCGCGAATGAAGGATGTAGCAGGGTCGAACAGGTTCTGGCCATCCTGCATGTAGAGCACGGGGTAGCGCCGCCGGGCGTCGTCAGCGTACCCGGGGGGCACATACACTACGAGATCGCGGCGAGCGCGCAGCCGCCGGCTGACTAGCGTGTGCCGGTGCAGTGTGCCGGGTGCCATCAGCAAGCTTTAAGCTTTAAGCTTTAAGTCATAAGCTCTAAGCCGAAGCGCGTACGGATTTCGAGCGCCGCCCAAATGCAGATCGCTCGCTGCGCTGGGGATGACACCCTCAAAAATCACTGAAATCCCTAATCCTCGCAGAGTTCACGGCTTAGAGCTTAAAGCTCCCCCCAATTCTGTATTAAACTGTCGCGGCCCATGAACCGCGAATATCACAAGTGGTACTCGCCCCGGCTTCGCCGTGATATGGAGTTGCTTGTTATTGGGCACGGCGGCCTGCCGGTTCTGGTGTTCCCCACATCGCAGGGACGATTTTACGAATACGAAGACCGCGGCATGGTGGGAGCGCTGTGGCACAAGATTGAGCACGGAGCGGTGCAATTGTTCTGCGTAGACAGCGTGGATGCCGAGAGCTGGTACAACCGCGGTATTCATCCCCGGGGGCGCGTGGAGCGGCATCTTGCGTATGACGCCTACCTGTTGCACGAAGTAGTGCCTCTGATGCGCCAGAAGAACCCGTCAAGCCGGGCCGGGGTTACGGGGTGCAGCTTCGGCGGTTACCATGCAATGAACTTCGCGCTGCGCCATCCCGATATCGTGCAGGCTTGCTGCAGCATGGGCGGCGCATTCGACATCAAGCAGTTTCTCGACGGATATTACGACGACGACTGCTATTTCAATTCGCCGCACGATTTTTTGCCCAATATGGGTGATTCCTGGTACCTCGACCGGTACCGCCGCAACTGGTACCTGCTGGCCACCGGGAACTGGGATTTCTGCTGGAGCGAGAATGAGCGGCTGGCGGGCGCTATGCGCGGCAAAAATATGAACCACCGGCTGGACGTGTGGGGAGATAATACTGGCCACGACTGGCCGTGGTGGCGGCGGATGGCGGTTCAGTATATCGGGTGAGCCTGTTGGAAGAGGTAAAGCGATGAAAAAAATCGGAGTTCTTTTCGGCATGGAAAACAGCTTTCCGCCGGCCCTGGTGGAGAAGATCAATTCCATGCAGGTGTCAGGCGTTTCCGCCGAGTTCGTTAGCGTCGGCGGGGTCAGAATGGCCGTGCCGAGCGGCTACGCCGTCATCGTAGACCGGATTTCGCATGACATTCCGTTCTACCGCGGCATGCTGAAGAATGCCGCGCTTACCGGGACCGTGGTCATCAACAACCCGTTCTGGTGGAGCGCTGACGACAAGTTCTTCAATTACGCGCTGGCTTCCCGGCTGGGCGTTGCGGTACCGCCCACCGTGCTGCTTCCGCACCAGCAGCATCCGCCGAACACCACGGAGCGCTCGCATCGCAACCTCATGTATCCGCTGGACTGGGAAGAAATTTTTGCCTACGTCGGATTTCCGGCATTTCTCAAGCCTTTTGACGGAGGCGGCTGGAAAGATGTCCACAAGGTGGATTCTCCCGAGCAGTTCTTCGCGGCGTATCACAAGTCAGGAACGCTGTGCATGACGCTGCAACGAGCGGTGAACTTCAAGGAGTACTTCCGCTGCTATGTGGTCGGCCAGGAACACGTGCACATCATGCAGTACGATCCGCGCGCGCCATTTCACGAACGCTATGTGAAGAATCCGGCACCCGTGGATTCCCGGCTGCTCGAGCGGGTGCACAAGGATGCGCTCACGCTCTGCCGCGCGCTGGGGTATGACCTGAACACGGTGGAGTTTGCGGTGGAGAACGGCATTCCATATGCCATCGACTTCATGAATCCGGCGCCCGACGCCGATGCGAACTCCGTGGGTGAGGCCAACTTCCGGTGGATTGTCGATCACGTGGCCAAACTGGCGGTGCGGAAAGCGCTCGCCGGCGCCCAGCCGCCTGCCCAGTTGCGCTGGAGCGCGTTCCTGAGCGGGGGCGCCGCCGCGGAACCCAAAGCCTCGCCGGCAAGGAAATCCGGGTCAAAGAAGTCGGCAGAAAAATCCCGAACGGCCGCGGGAAGCAAGTGAGGACAAGCGCGTGAAGCCCAGCTTTACGATCGGCATTGAAGAGGAGTACATGACGATTGATCCCGAAACCCGGGACCTCCGATCGCATATTCACTCCGAGCTCATCTCCAAGGGCCGGCTGCGCACGCACGACAGCGTGAAGCCGGAAATGCACCAGTCGGTGGTGGAAGTCGGGACGCCGGTCTGCCGGAACATCCGCGAGGCACGGGAGAACGTGCTGGAACTGCGGCGGCAGATGATCGCGCTGGCGCGCGAGCATGGCATGCTCCTGGTTGCCGCCGGTACCCACCCCTTTTCCGACTGGCGGACGCAGGAAATTTACCCTGACGATCGCTACCAGACGCTGGTTCGCGATCTCAAGATGGTGGCGCGAGCCAACCTGATTTTTGGCCTGCACGTTCACGTAGGCATGGAGGATCGCGAAACCACCATCCAATTGATGAATGCGGCGCGCTACTTCCTTCCGCACCTGCTGGCCCTCTCGGCCAATTCGCCTTTCTGGCTGGGGATGGAAACCGGCCTGAAATCGTATCGCTGCAAGGTGTTCGACAAGTTTCCGCGAACCAATATTCCGGATGTGTTTCAGTCGTGGTCGGAGTACGAAAATTTCGTCAACCTGCTCATCCGGACCAACTGCATCGATAACGCCAAAAAGATCTGGTGGGATGTGCGGCCGCATCCGTTCTTCGGCACGCTCGAGTTCCGGGTGTGCGACATACCGCTGAGGGCCGAAGAAACCATTGCCATCGCGGCTCTGATTCAGGCTACGGTGGCCAAGCTCCACAAGCTGCATTCCCAGAACCAGACTTTCCGGGTTTACAACCGCGCGCTCATCATGGAAAACAAATGGCGTGCTTCGCGCTATGGCATTGACGGCATGCTGATCGATTTCGGCAAGCAGATCGAAGTTCCGGAGCGCGACCTGCTGCGCGAATACATCGCCTTCGTCAGCGATGTGGTGGAGGAACTCGACATCGCGGAAGAGATCGGCTATATCGAAACCATGCTCGAGCAGGGCACCGGGGCGGACCGCCAGCTCAAAGTGTTCGAGCAGACGGGAGATTTGAAGCAGGTGGTGGATTATATGGTGGCGGAGACCCAGGCCGGCCTGTACGGGCAAGCCACCTCAACTGCGCGGGCATCATAGAAGCTGGGACGCGCCCTTCGGCCGGTGTCCGGCTGACCACCCCAGCAAGCCAAAACCGGGCTTGCCGGGGACCCCGGCGAGGGCGGCCGGACCCACGTAAAGACAGTACAAGGGACACGAAGGGCACTTCCGAATTCCGTTCCTCTATTGACCCCGCCGTCCGGAGCAATTCAACATACTCGAATGAGCCAGGCAGTGCATGAATCCGCAATCGATCTGAGCCGCTTGTCGTTTGATCCCGAGTACACGCCCGGGGCCCGCAACGCCGTCCACACCTGCCTTGGTATCCGGCCTGCCGAAAGAGTCACGCTCATAACGGATGAGGCGACTGCGGACATTGCGGCTGCGCTTGCGTCAGAACTTCAGGCGGTGGGCTGCCGGTGGCATGGGTTTGTGCTGGAGACGCTGGCTCCCCGGCC
>JAFAIN010000067.1 GCA_019236695.1 Acidobacteriota bacterium
CACTCCGTAACCGTAGGGGTAAGCAGTGCCGGGATACGGGGTCCCGTATCCGTACCCGTAATTCCCATTCGGGTAGGTGCGATAATTCCCGTTCGGATACGTCTGATAGTTCCCGTTGGGATAATTAGGGTAGGTGCGGTAGCGATACTGGTTATTTCTGTCCCGATCCCGGTCCCGATCCCGGTCGTGATCCCGGTCCTTGTGACCCCAGAAGCTGTGGTTCTTGTCCTTATCATGATCGCGGTCGCGATCGCGGTCCTGCGCCACTCCAAAAACGCTGCCGCCGATGACCAGCGCGGCCAGCAATGCAACAACTCTCAGACCCTTCATTTTCATGATACCTCCGGCCAAGCTGCCCGCCGGCCGTGCGGCTGAGCGGCATTCCCGGCCATTCCGTGTTACTTGTAATGACACGGCACTGGACCGAAAGATGCGGTCAAATCCTGAATTTTTTTAGAGGTCTCCGGGGCAGCCATTTTGCTCTGTCACGTCAAAGTCATCGGCGCCGGCCTGGCCGGCTGCGAAGCTGCATGGCAATGCGCCCGCCGGAACGTTCCGGTGGAGCTGTTCGAAATGCGTCCGGTGAGGTCCACGCCGGCGCACCAGACCGCTGACTTTGCCGAACTGGTCTGCTCGAATTCGCTGAAGTCGGAGAGTGAATTCACCGCTCCCTGGCTGCTGAAGGAGGAGATGCGCCGCTCCGGGTCGCTGCTGATTCGGGTTGCCGCCGAAACCGCCGTTCCGGCAGGACACGCCCTGGCCGTCGATCGTGCGTTGTTTGCCCGCAGGGTCACGGATGCCATTGAATCCGAGCCGCTGATTCGAGTTTACCGGCAGGAGGTCACCGAGATAGGCGAGCGCGAAGGCGTCACCATCGTTGCCTCCGGCCCGTTGACCTCAAGCGCCCTGGCCGGGGAGGTCGCGCGCCTGACTGGCAGCGAACACCTGTTTTTCTATGACTCCATCAGCCCCATTGTGGAGGCGGATTCCATTGACCCTTCCCGGGTGTATTTTGCCGCACGCTATGGAAAAGGCACGGCCGACTACATCAATTGCCCTATGTCGCGCGACGAATATGACCGCTTCTACGACGCGCTGATTGCAGCCCAGCCGGTGGAGGGCCACGATTGGGAGAAGCTGAATTATTTTGAGGGCTGCCTGCCCATTGAAGAGATTGCCCGGCGCGGCCGCGATACCCTGCGCTTTGGTCCCATGAAACCAGTGGGCCTGGCTGATCCGCGCACCGGCAGGCTGCCCTATGCAGTGGTGCAACTGCGCCGCGAGAATCTGCGGGCCGACAGCTACAACCTGGTGGGGTTCCAGAACCACCTGCGGTTTGGCGAGCAGGCGCGTGTGCTGAGGCTCATACCCGGCCTGGAGAACGCGCGGTTCCTGCGCTACGGGCAGATTCACCGCAACACGTACATCAATGCCCCCGGCGTGCTGTTACCCACGCTGCAGGTCAGGAGTTTGCCGGGCGTCTTCTTTGCCGGCCAGATCTGCGGAGTCGAGGGCTACACGGAATCCATTGCTGCCGGCCTGATCGCCGGAGCGGGAGCGGCGCGCGCATTTGCCGGGAAACTGCCAGTGGCGCCGCCGAGGGAGACGGCGTTCGGCTCGCTGTTGCACTACATCACGCACGCGGATGCGCGAAGCTTTCAGCCCGCCAACATCACCTTCGACCTGCTGCCGCAACTGGAAGACCCGGAGCGGCTGCGCGTTCGCGACAAGCGCGTGCGGCACCGGCTGGTCTGTGAAAAAGCGCTGGCTGCGCTTGAGGGCTGGTTAAGGGAGATTGGGTAATTGAGTAAATTGCGGAATTGCGGAATTGGCGAATTGCCGAATTGCCGAAAGGAAAGAATTTCACCGCGGAGGCGCGGAGGCACGGAGGAAAGCGAAGGGGAAGACCAAAGGCTGCGGAGGGCGAAAATTACCCAGTTACCCAATGACTCAATAACCCAATAACTCAATGACTCAATTTCTCGATCGCGCTCGCGTCTTGATCCAGATTGGGGATCCGGCAAATCCGAAGGCGCGGCGGATCTGGTTTTCCAGGAACCGCTCGTATGAAAAATGCAATCGCACGTTGCGATCGGTGAACAGGATGAATGTCGGAGGCGAAACGGCAGCCTGGGTCATGTAATAGATGCGGACACGCCGGGCGGCCGGCACCGGAGCACGCTCGAAATCGATGGTTGCGAGAAAACGGTTCATCTCTCCCGTGCTGATCCGCTTGCGCCGTTCCGCCGCCACCTGCTCAATGGCCGCGATTAAACGTTCCATGCCCCTGCCCGAAGCCGCCGACACAAACACCACCGGTGCGTAGGCCAGGAATTTCAGTTTGTCGCGCACCAGGGCTTCATACCGGGCGTGCTCACGGGGCAGCCTGCCTTTGGCCCGGCCGCGCCCGGCCATGCCGTTCCCCTCAGATACTTCGCCGGGCGCCCCGGACAGCAGATCCCATTTGTTCACGACGATCACGAGCGACCGCCCGCCCTCGTGCGCATAGCCGGCAATGGTTGCGTCCAGCGCCGTTACGCCTTCGCTTGCATCGAGCACCAGCAGCGCCACATCGCAAGCTTGCAGATGCTTGCGCGCCATGATGACCGACAGCTTTTCCGCCATCAGCTCCGTTTTCCCCTTGCGGCGAATCCCGGCCGTATCAATCAATTGAATGGTGTGGCCATTGTGCTCCACCAGTTCGTCCACGGCATCGCGCGTAGTGCCCGGAACGGGCGAAACAATGGCGCGGGTCGTGCCCGTAATCCGGTTGAGCAGGGTTGATTTTCCCACGTTCGGCCGGCCGATGATCGCCACTCGGTCAACCCTGCCGCCGGGCGACTCCTCCTCGCCCGGCATCTGAGTTGCTTCGGGCTCGAGTGGCTCGGAGCCTCGCTCCGTCAAAACCATCTCCAGCAGTTTGTCTAATAATTCCGCAACCCCGCCGCCGTGTTCCGCCGAAATGGGCAGAACCTCGGCAATCCCGAGCCGCCGGAAATCTTCGATGTGAGGTTCCAGCGCCGGGGAATCAATCTTGTTGACCGCCAGGATCAGCCTCTTGCCGGTGCGCTGCAGCAGGCGCGCCAGTTCGAGATCAGGAGCGGCCAGCGCGCTGCGTCCGTCCACT
>JAFAIN010000199.1 GCA_019236695.1 Acidobacteriota bacterium
CACGCGGCGCCATTCGCGCCGGTCGTTGCGGGCGCCGGTGATTGTGCGCGATTCGACGTCCGGCCTGGAAATGTGCGGCGACATCAATGAAATCGGCGCCGGCGGCTGTTATTTCGAAACCTGGACGCCGCTGCCCTCAGGCACGGAAATTGAAGTGCGCTGCGAGCAGCCCCGGCTCACCTTCCGCGCGGCCGGCCGGGTGGTTTACAGCGATCCGCTGGTCGGAATGGGCATTGCCTTCGCGGCCCCGCTCATTCCTCCCGCACGGCCGCCCAAACCAGCAGCACCTGGAAGTGCGCCGCCAGAAAACGGCAGGAAGCTCGCGCTTCCGCACAGCGGCGCCGAAGCGAACACCCGGATCGTAGCCGCACTGAAGCTCTGGTTTTCCGACCATCTGTTTCTGGAGCGTGCAGATTTCCGCAAGCTGTTGGAAGAAGTGAACGAATCCACGGAAAGCAAGCCCGCCGTCGCCCGTAACCAGGAATAAAGACAGACCTATACGGTTGTGGCTTCAGGCCTGACCATTCGGCCGCTTTTCTTCCTGCCCGTCAGGCGGCTTGAAATTGCCATAATCATCGAAGTACTGGCTGCGGTCGTGCTTTCGCATGTACACCTCAAATTTGCGGGCAGCGCGCCGCCGCTTCCAGCGAAAGTAGCGGTTGCGAATTCCGTAGTATCGCTCGGAAAAGAACAGACCCGACCCGCGCCGGGGCGCGTATTTCACCCACAGGAACCCGAACAGGGCGCCTCCGAGCTCTGCCAGAAAGATGGCATGGCCCGACGTGACCAGCATGAAGACCGAGACGCCAATCCAGATGAGGGCCAGCCACTTGGCGCGGATGGGCGTGGGAAACGGGAAGAGATATGTTTCCTGCTCCGCGTATGCGGTGCCGAAGGCGCCAAGCAGCCCGAAAACCCCACCCCATGCCCCCGAAACCTGCTGGCCCGGGTTGGTGCCCAGAAAATGCGTGTAGGAGAGGGCTACGGCCACCAGGCCCGCAAAGATTACCGACCCAAAATAAAGCTGGGCAAAACGCCGCTTTCCCCAGGCCGATTCGAGCATCGCTCCGAATGACCACAGGGCAAAAGAAGAAAACAGCAGGCTCAAAGCCCCGAAATCGAAGAACGAATATGTAAGGGCCTGCCATACGTAGCCGTGCACGAAAAGGGCGGGCGTGAGCAGCAGATAACTGTCGACCCCGGCGCGTACGTCACCCACATGGCCGGCGAGCGCTGCCATAAACGAGAGGCCCACATTCGCAATGACGATGGCCAGCGCGATGCCGCTGAGTCGTGGCATCGAGAAACTGGGGCTTCCGAAGTCTCTCCGGGAAGGCATGCGAGGTTTTAATTCTACGCCCACGGCTGCGCCGCACGCCCCGGCGGAGTGGAATGCGGCACAGTTCTCACTCGGCGGGCGCAACCGCAGGGCGGCGCTCTGCCCTGGGCACCACCGCGGGGCTGCGATGCCCTTTGGAGTCTTTTCCGCGCACACCGAAAATCACGTTGTCTTTGGAAAGATCGATGGTCACACGAGTGCTCTCGCCAACATCCAGCGCGTGCTGCCAGTATGGAGCTGTGGTTTCGCGCCAGAGAATTTCATACGTCACGCCGCTGGAACCTGCCGGAGCGTCCCAGGCAATGGTGGTTTGGTTGCTCCCCGCCCCGGCCGGGAACCTGACGTTGCCCGGTGAAGCCGGCGCTTCAGCCAGAGACGCCAGCGTAGCCGCATTTACCCGGGCAACGTTAGCGACATAGCTGAAATCCACGAACTTTGGAATATCGCCGTATTCAACGCCCCCTTCGGTTCTCACCAGTTGGTGCTGGTGGTTGAAATCCTCGCGATATTCGGTAAAGCGAACCGCGGCATAGCCCTGCTCGTTGAAGGGCGTGTGATCTCCGCCGCGGCCAAAGCGGTCAGGCCGCCAGATGAGCAGCGGAGCGAATGTGCCGTTGCCCAGCACAAGGCGATAGGTCGTGGCTGCCTCGCGGATATAGCGGGCAAGCTGCCGGGAGGGTGAATCGTTTTCATATCCGTTCTGCCGGATAGTGCGGATCTCCTGCGGGGTGGCGCTCAGCGGCAATCCTTCGGAAAAGACTCTCACGGCGTGCGGATTCTGCCGCGCTTCCTCTCCCGGCGTGCGGTTTCCGCCCACGATATCGTTGTTCAGCATGGCGGCAATGTTCCACGCTTCCTGCTTTGCCATCTGGGCGAAATGGCGACTGCCCACCAACCCCTGCTCTTCGCCTGCCACGGTGAGGAAAATGATGGTGGCAGGAAACTTGTGGCGGCTCAGGACGCGCGCGCACTCAAGCGAAACCGCCGTGCCGCTGGCGTCATCATTCGCCCCGGGCGCCGGGCCGTTGACGTCGAGCATGTTGCGGGCAGACGTGGTGCTGGGGGCGGCGGAGGCATAGAAGGAATCGTAGTGGCCGCTCACCAGGTAAATGCGCGAGGCCTGCGCTGGATCGGTGCCGCGCAGCACGGCATAGACGTTTACCAGCTCGGTGGGAGCGTCGATACGAGGCGCCGGCTGCCGGCCGCCGCCCGCCTGTGGGCTGGGAGCGGCCGTGCTACCCGCCTGCGCCTGACCCTCGGGTGTGTTGCCGGGCTGCGCCGTGAACGTATCGTCCTTCACTTCCAGGCAGCCGCCGCATTCGCTGGAATATGCTTCAAACTGGCTGCGGATCCATTCCCGGGCGGCCACAATGCCCATCCCCTTCTGCGCCAGTTCAGGATTCCGCGAACCGTTGGTATTGCGATTCACAAAACTTGCCAGCTTTTCGATGTTCTGGCGAATGCGGCCGGCTGAAATCGCGCGCAATGCGGCCGTAATGGAGGCATCGGGAGGGCCTGCGGCAGGAACTCCGGCCCGCGCTGCCTGATTGACCGTGAATAACTTTCCTTTGTCGAACGCTGCCCTGGGTTGCGGCGGCGCTTCTGGCGCCTGCCCGCTTTGTGCCCTTGATTCTGCCTGGGCGCCTTGCGCCGGCTGGGAATGGGCAACCGGCGCCAGCAATACGCACATCAGACTGGCGGCGCTCAAGTGTCGAAACCACTGTTCCATCATTTATGATTCCCCGAATTCCCCGAACCGGGTGCGTCTCTTGACGGCTCGTCCAAGAGCCTCTAAATATACAAGCACACAGGCGGGAAGGAGGGACGACGATGATCGGAGGGGGTATGGTTCTCTGCCCGGAATGCGATACGGATCTGGACATTGTTGAAGATGAAGTCGATGAAGGCGAAATCGTGTCCTGCCCGGAGTGCGGAACCGATTTTGAAGTGGTGACCACGAATCCTCTCGAATTGAACCGTGTGTCGGAAGCGGAAGATGACGACGAGGAAGAAGCCGGCGAGGATGGCGATTAGTGCTTGCCGGGGAGCGCTGCTCGGAGCGTTGCTGGGTTTCAGCGCGCTGTGCGTTGCCAGTTCGGGCGCGCAGAGCAGTCCCAATTCAAGCGCAAAGAAAGCGGCCAAACCTTACGCGCTGATCTACGGCACAATCTATGATGCGCAGGGGCGCCATATGTACGGCGCCACGATTAAGATTCGCCGCGCCGGAAGCAGGAAGGTGCTTTGGGAGCTGACTTCGGATCATAGCGGCGAGTTTGCCCAGCGCGTTCCGCCCGGGCCGGCCGATTATGTGCTGTGGGCCGATGTCGGCAAGCACAGCGAACGGGCCGCCGACGAAGTGGACAAAGGTCCCGCCCAGAATCTGGAAAATGGGGCGGTGCACGGCGGCCAGGCGGTGAAGGTGCACATTTCGGGCGACGAGCGCCTCGATTTAGGACTGCATCTATCGAAGTAACGCCGGAACCCACTCCAGAAATTGACGATGACCCGTACCTGCCTTATTTCCGCCGTAATGCTGGTTGCGCTGTGGTTTACTCCCCAAGCGGCAACCGGCCAAAAGGACAAGAACACTCCACAAAGCCGGACGCTCCTCGGCATCGTCACCAACAACGGTGAGCAACCGCTTGAGAAAGCTATCGTCTATTTGAAAAACACGCGCTCCCTGGTGGTGCAAACCTTCATCACGGGGGCGGACGGTAAATTCCGCTTCAACTCACTCTCTCCCACCACCGATTACGAAGTGTTCGCGCAATACAGCGGCAAGAAGAGCAACACGCGCGCCCTGAGCGCATTCGACACCAGGACCGAAGCCTATATGCCGCTCAAGATTGACGTGCCACTACCGGAACCAGGTAAAAAGTAACACCCGGACCGGGCGCGCCACTCCGATGAGTGTTCGCAGGTGTGGTAAGATGAATGGTAGAAAATAATGCGTAAAGGTAGAACACCCGCAAGCCTGAACATTAAGGACGCTGAAACGTATGCACTTGCCCGCGAAGTTTCGGAGCTCGCCGGCGAAAGCATGACTTCCGCGGTGAAGCAGGCATTGCGCGATCGGCGGGAAAGGTTGCAGAACCGGAAGAGGCGGGCGTCGGTTACGGAGCTTCTGGCCATCGCCGACCGCGCGTCGGTCCACGTGCGGCGTCCTTACGCAGACCACGCGGAACTGCTGTACGACGAGAACGGCCTGCCGAAATGATTCTCGATACGTCTGCAATCGTGGCAGTTTTGTTCCGGGAACCAGAGGCCGAGTCGTTCGTGCGTGAAATCCACCAGGCCGAGCGTTGCCTCATCAGCGCCGGAACATTCCTGGAGCTTGCGATTGTCATGGAGCGGCAGGGCGAAGCCGAGGCAGTCCGGCAATGCGACATGTTCTTTCGGCGCGCCCGTATTGTCGTGACGCCATTCACGGTTGAACAGGCGCACATTGCCAAACAAGCCTTTCACGATTTTGGCAGGGGCAATCACCCCGCAGGGTTGAACTTTGGCGATTGCTTCGCATATGCGCTGGCTCGAGTGACGGGCGAACCGCTTCTGTTCAAAGGTGACGATTTCGGCAAGACCGATGTGCTCTGCGCCCGATGACGCCGGCTGCGGCGGCGGGCCGGCCGGGGGCCGCCGGTCTCACCTGATTCCCCGCATATAGAATCCGGAGAGATGGTTTCCGCGGACCCATCCATGGGCTCACATCAGCCGTTCCTTCCTCGTGTGCTGCGCAACCTGCGTCCATCGCACCAGCACGGGCCGGCGGCCGCCACCATGTTGATGACGGCGGCACAGATGCTCTCGCGCGTGGTGGGGCTGGTGCGCGAGAAATACATTGCATTCGCCTTCGGAGCCAACGGCCAGACCGACGCGTTCTACGCCGCGAATACGCTGCCGGACTACCTGTATTACATCGTCGCCGGGGGCGCGGCTTCCATCACGTTCATCACCATCTACACGCGTTACCTGACGGAAAAGCGCGAAAACGAAGCCAATCACGTTTTCAGCACGGTGCTGACCGTAATGGTGGTGGTGCTGGGAGCGCTGATCCTGCTGGGCGAATGGTTTACGCCGCAGATTGTCGGCTTCATTCTGCCCGGCTTCCGCGGCCGGCCCGCCGAGTTGTTGAATTGCGTCCGCCTCACCCGGATCCTGATGCCCACGCAGCTCTTCTTCTATGTTGGCGGAGTGCTTTCGGCGGTGCTCCTGACGCACCGCATGTTCCTGGTTCCGGCGCTCACGCCCATCGTTTTTACGCTGGGTATCATCGGCGGAGGCGTTGTTCTGTCGCACCAGATGGGCATTGCGTCGCTGGCTGTGGGGGCTGTGGCGGGGGTAATCGCGGGGCCATTCCTCATCAACGCAATTGCCGCCTCGCGCACCGGCATACGCTACCGGCCGGCATTCGACCTGCGCGATGAAGGTTTTCGCGAGTGGGTGCGGCTCTCGATTCCGTTGATGCTGGGGGTCTCGCTGGCTTCGGCCGATGAATGGATCATGCGCGCATTCGCGTCTTCGGATGTGGGCGCCATCAGCCACCTGAACTATGCCAAGCGGCTCTTTGCGGCGCCTTATGCGGTGCTGGGGCTTTCGGTGGGCGTAGCCTCGATGACATTTTTTGCGAGGATGTTCAGCGAAGGGCGGCTGAGCGAATTTGCCGGGCGCATCAACGATTCCATTTATCGTGCCGCGGCTGCGTCATTACTGCTCAGCGCCTGGCTATGGGCGGCGGCGCTGCCCACTGTGGACCTGCTGTTCCGCGGCGGACGCTTTCACCTGGCTGACGCGCGGGAAACTTCGCGCTACTTCGCGGTCTTTGGCGCTTCCCTGGCCTTATGGACCGCGCAAGCGCTCTATGCCCGCGCGTTTTATGCGGCGCGCAATACGCTGGTTCCCATGATCGCGGCCACAACCATCACGGCGGCTTCGGTGCCCATCTTCTGGGCGGCCTTCCGTGCCTGGGGCGTGATGGGCCTGGCCATTGCATCCGATATCGGCATCGCGGCACAGACCCTCGCCCTGGCAGTATTGCTCGACCGCCGCAGGCTGGTTCTTCTGCGCGAGATGAAATGGGCAGGGTTGGGCAAGGCGCTGCTGGTCGCGCTCGCCGCCCTCGCCGCCGGAGTGCTTGCCGGGCGCCTGTTTCAGGCAGCCGGCAGCCGCTGGCATGACGTTGCGGTGATTGCCGTCATCACGCTGGTGTGGGCGGCGGTGTGCTGGATTGGCCTGCGCCTGCTGCGATCGGATTTGCTCGTCGCGCTCAGCCGGCGCGCTGCATAGGCAGCCCGCGAATGCGGAAGATCATAGCCCAGGGAGCAACGGCGCAATGACTCAATGACCGAATGACCTCAATGACTCAATCACTCAATAGCCCAATAACTCAATAGTATTGATTCCAAAAAATTGATATGCCGTGTCACTGCCTACCAGATTTCATAGGTCGTTTCGAATGTGGTGCGTAAAGAGAGGCGCAAGCCGCACATTCTGCGAATCCAAGCCAAAAATTCTCGATTTTTTTATTTGGCTTGCCTCGTGCACGTGATTTAATTGCAAATCACCCCAGGAATACCTGCTGTTAGCAATTCATCCATTACAGGAGAACTGACCATGAGTCTGGGCTTTTCGGGACGTGTGTTCCGATTTGTCGCCTTCGTAGCCGCGTTTGCCGCGGTAGCCGTGTTTGCGGTGGGGCAATCCACCACCGACGGCGCGATTGGCGGCACGATTTATGACCCCCAGGGCGCAGTGGTGCCCAATGCGAAAATCACAGTTCACAACAACGCCACGAATGCCGAAGAAACGGCGATGACGGACGATTCCGGCAACTACCGGGTGGTGAAGCTGCAGCCGGGCGATTACACGGTGACGGTAAGCGGCGGCAATTTCGCCGGCTACCGGGCGGAGCATGTCATCGTGCAACTTGGCACGGTTACGTCGATTTCGCCGCACCTGGCCCTCAGCGGCTCGAGCGAAACGGTTGACGTTACTGCGGAAACTCCCGCCATCAATACAACGTCGCCGGATTTCGCTCCGGTGGTGAACCAGGTGGCGATCGATAACCTCCCGATCAACGGCGGCCGGTGGTCTGATTTTTCGGTGCTCACGCCGACGGTGGTGAACAATGCCAGCGGCTTCGGCCTGGTCAGCGCCCGCGGGCAGAGCGTGCTGCTTAACAACAACACGCTTGATGGCGCCGACAATAACCAGGCGTTCTTCTCGGAGGAGC
>JAFAIN010000296.1 GCA_019236695.1 Acidobacteriota bacterium
ATTAAGGCGGCATTCTCGGGCGTAACCGGAACCACCACCCTGAACGTGAACAATCCGCTGCCCAGCGTTGCAAGCCTCGCTCCGGCGCACGCGCCGGCGGGCAACGGGTTCACGCTTACGGTAAACGGCTCAAATTTCGTGGCGGGATGCAGCATCAGCTTCAACGGCAAAATCGAATCCACAACTCTGGTCAACGCCGGCCAGCTTACGGCTTCCATCAGCGCCACCGACGTGGGAAGCGGTGGCGCCGTAAACGTAATGGTTACGAATCCGGGTCCGGGAGGAGGCAACTCGTCTGCCTCCTCATTCACGATTGATGATTTCGGCGTGGCGGGTCCGGCAGGCTCGGTGGCGGTTACGGCCGGCCAGTCCACCCCCATCGTGCTCACGCTTACGCCCAGCGCGAATGGCTACGGAAGTCCCGTACAGTTCAGTGTTTCGGGCCTGCCGCAGGGTGCGAGTGCCCAGTTCAGCCAGAACCCTGTAACGCCCGGCACAACCCCCGCGCAAGTGACAATGACCATCCTGGCGCCGGCCGGGGCGAGCGCAGGCCGAAGTCAGCGGCGCCCTCCGGAATGGCCTTTGGCCCCGCTGCTGGCAGCCGCCGCGCTGGCCTTCGCCGGCATCCTGCTTCGCGGCCGGCAGAAAATGGCCGCCGTTCTGTGCGCCATTGCGGTGATTGCCCTGGTTGCGCTGCCTGCATGCAATGGCGGCTTCCCGCTGGTATCGAATGTCGTGCCTGTGGTCCGGAACTATACATTGACGGTTACGGCCACCAGCGGAACCGATACGCACACCACCAGCGTGTCCATAGCGGTGAATTGATACCCGCATGGGAGAGCGACGATATGCGAATCCTTAAGCCCTTGGCCGCACTGCTGATCGCCCTTTGCGGAATTCCGCTGTGGGCGCAGCAGCCCGGCTCTGTCGAAATCGCCGGCGGGTATGTGTACACCCGGTCGAATGCGCCGCCCGGCCAGTGCGGGTGCTTCTCCATGAATGGCGGTATGGCTGAAGTCTCTACGCTCGTGAAGCGGAACTTCGCCGTGGTGGCAAACTTCGCCGCCGCCACCAATGGCAGTATCAACGGCACCGGAATCTCGCTCACGGAGATCACTTATCTTTTTGGACCGCGGCTCCGCTGGCAGAATCGCAGCCGCCTTGTGCCGTTTGCCGAGGTTCTGCTTGGCGGCGCGCACGCTTCAGGATCAAACCGCGCGAACGGATCGGCTTTGGGGTTCGCGGCCGGCGGCGGTATTGACGTTCGGGCGCGGCAGCGGCTGGCCATTCGCCCCTTCGATTTCGATTATGTGTTCACGCGATTTGCGAACGGGGTCAATTCACAGGAAAACCATCTCCGCCTCAGTGTGGGAATCGTGGTTTCGCTGCGCCGGCCGGGAGGGAATAAGTGATACCCGTGCGCAAGTGTCGGCCCCGGCCTTACGCAGGCGGCGGCCGGCCTGTTTTCTCTATACTGGAAACGCATGCTCCCTCCGCCTCCATTTACCAGCGTAGCGGCTGCGCTCGATGAAATCCGCGCCGGGCGCATGATCGTCGTGGTGGATGATGAAGACCGCGAGAACGAAGGCGACCTGACGCTGGCCGCGGAGCACGCCACCCCGGATGCCATCAACTTCATGGCTCGCGAAGGTCGCGGCCTCATCTGCCTGGCGTTGACCGAAGAGCGCCTCGAGCATCTGCGCATCGGGCCGATGACCCCGCACAATACCAGCGCTTACGGCACCGCGTTCTGCGAAAGCATTGATGCACGCGACGGCACTACGACCGGAATCTCCGCCTACGACCGCGCCCGCACCATTCAGGTTGCCATCGATCCCGCCACTCGCCCGGGTGACTTGGCACGACCCGGGCACGTCTTCCCGCTCTCGGCCCGCAAGGGAGGCGTGCTGGTGCGCGCCGGCCAGACCGAGGCCTCGGTCGATCTGGCGCGGCTCGCCGGCCTGGCGCCCGCGGGCGTGATCTGCGAGATCATGAATGAGGATGGCTCCATGGCGAGGGTGCCTGACCTGGTGCGGTTCTCGGAGCGGCATGGCCTGAAGATTTTGACCGTAGCCGAACTCATTCGCCACCGCATGCAGCACGAGCGCTACGTGCGCCGCGCTGGCGAGGCGCTGCTGCCCACGCGATTCGGCGAGTTCCGCCTCATCGCTTATGAAACCGAGCTCGATGGCGAGTCGCATTTGGCCCTTGTGCGGGGTGAAGTGGCTGAGGGCGCCGGCCCCGTGCTGGTCCGCATGCACTCGCGCTGCGTGGTCGGCGACGTTTTCGGCGCCACCTGGTGCCAGTGCCGTGCCGTTTTGGAACGCTCCATGGAGCTGATCGCGGGCGAAGGATCAGGCGCCATCATTTATTTGCACGAAAATGCCCGTGGGTTTTCCGTCGAGCGCATCGACGGTCGCTCGGTGCTGGCATTCCATCGCGACCCGGCTCGCGCTACTTCATTCGATCATCAGCGGCGCACCCAGCGCGAGATCGGCATCGGCGCGCAGATTCTATCCGACCTCGGCCTCAGGCGCATTCGCCTGTTGACCAATCATCCCAAGAAGGTTGCCGGCCTGGAAGGCTTCGGCATCACCATTGAAGAGCAGGTGGGCGTAGAAGTCAGTGCCCCGGAGCCTGCGCGTTAAGATAAACGATTCCTCTGCGTCTCCCGCTGTGAATCGTGGATTGCGCTCAGTTCGGCTTCCTGGCCTCCACACTGCCTTCGCGGATGAAGAACTGAGCCGGGCAGCGGCGGCTGCCGCAAATAACGGGAAGCAGCCCTACAATCTGCCCGCGCGTTATCAGCCCGAGGGTGCCGCATTCCGGGCAGGCCAGCACTGCCCAGAACGGATCATTGGATTCGCCGACCTCGCCCGCGTTCTCCAGCACAAATAGCGTTCCGGGCGACATCTGCTCCGGTATCCAGGTGCTCAAAACGTTGAGTTCCGCGACCATTCCGCCCTCCAGTTTGAAATTCAGCGATGCTGCCTGTGGAAGTCAAAACAAATGGCGAAACATGTGCCACAAACGTAAACCTGGCGAGCCGGTGGATTATGCTTGGACAATGCTGCTGGTCATCAACGGCGAGGAGCGGCAGTTCGCCGAGTCAATGCCGGTGGCGCAACTGCTCGAAGCCCTCGGCATGAAGGCCGATCGCGTGGCCGTTGAGGTCAACCGCGAAATCGTGCCGCGCGCCCGCTGGGCCGGCACTCAACTGTGCGATGGCGACCGGCTGGAGATTGTGCACTTCGTCGGCGGCGGGAACGCATTTGCAATTTCGTAATTTGTAATTTCGTAAATCGCGCTACCGCGCCGTGTGCCTCGCGACGGGTGGGAGCACCGGCCTTCAGGCCGGTGTTTAAAGGCATGGACAAAGATTGGGCTTCAGCCCCGGGCAGCAGCCAACGATCTACTCAGCGCGGTGCAGGCGGAAACGTCGCGTGGCGCGCGCCGTTCCCCACTCGACGTGAACGTCGAGAACGCATCCCCAGAGCTCGCTCTCGGCGATGGGCAACTCCACCTGCGCTACGCCGGCTTCATCCGTTGAGCCGTGGCCTTCGGTTTGGGCATTGACTGCCGATATTGAAATTGCCGCCCCGACCACGGCATGCCCCTGGCGCGTGACTTTGAGCGTGAGCACCAGCGCCCCATCGCGCCACGGCAAGGGGGCTCCCTGTAATTCGAGTTCGAGCCGAGCCTCCGCGGCCGCCAGCCACTGCTCGATGGCGCCTTGCCGCGCGGCCGCGACCGCAGCGCGGTGCTGCTCACGCAGCTTCTCATGCGTGCGTTCATCATCGGCCTCAGCCGCAGCCTGATTCGCGATTTTGCCGATGCATCGCCCGGTTACGAACACCTGAGTTTGCAGCAGGCGGTCGCGGGCGAGGAATTCACTCTGGAGGTGATAGCAGGTGGGCCCGCAGACTACGTCGGTGTTGAACCCGAAAACCACTCTCTCATCATAAGTTCAATGTGGAAACGTGAAATGTGAAAAGTAAGAGGCAGCCCGCCTCACTTTTCACATTCCACCTTCCACATTTCACATTCGAACTCCTACGGCTGGTACCAGGTCTGCGCCTGCGCCTGGTTGCCGTTGCTGTCCTGCACCACGATGGTCCAGAAGTACTGAGTCCCGGCAGTCAGCGGCCCAGTAGGCGTGCTGCCGCCACCGGTCGGATCGACACCCCAAACCAGCGTGGCAGGAGCGGGAACCTGGGTTGTAGTGAATCCATTCAGGTTTGAATTCTGGCCCGGAATCTGCCAGATATTGCCGCCCGTGCTGCAGCATATGTAGAACTGGTAAACGTAGTTGCCCGAGTTGGCAGGATACGTCCACGTGATGTTTGGCGTTGTGCTGGTGCTGCTGGTGCCGGTGGGCGCCAGGTTGGTGGCCAGATCGGCGGGGCCAACGATAGCGCCCGTGCTGCCAAAAGCGGTCACCTGGCCATTCACGATGGTGCCGGTTTCCTGCGTGCCATCGGCGTAGGTCACGGTGAAGCCATAAGAATCACCCACGGCCGGCGTGGCGAGCGGGTTAACGTAAGCGTTGAACTGGTTGTTGCCGCAATCCATGCAGGCGCTCAAGTCGGCGGGACTGATGACATTCGGCCCCGAGCTCAGGAACACGGCTACCGGCTGCTTGTTGCCTTCATAGACATTCAGGTTGAGCTGGTAAAAGCTGAAGGTGCCGTTCGGAGGAGGATTCGTGCCCTGCACGTAGGTGGTCTGCACAACCACGCTGCTGTTGGAGGCGGGCAGCGTGAGGTTGAGTGTCTGGGTGGTGCCCGAAACCGTGGTGTTGGTGTTGTTGTGATTCACGTTGGTGACGTCACCGGAATCGATGAGGCCATCGTTGTTCTGGTCGAGGATTCCGAAGAACGTGTAGGCGGTGCCGGCCGGCACGTTCAACGAGTAGCTGTTGGCGCCGTTTACCGGGTTGGTGATGATGGTCGAGAAAATGCCGCTGGTCTTGGAGTAGAAGCCTACATACAGCGGCACCGGCGTGCTGGTGCCCGGAATGGTCTTGATCGTAACGCTGTTGGGGATGGTCACGGTGCCCGAGACCGCGGTGCAACCCGAGCAGGCCGGCGTCCCCACAGTGACTGCGGTGGGGGAGCCATACACGGTTCTGCCGGTTGCACCCAGCGGGTTAATAGCGCGCACATCGAAGTAGTATGCCGTGCCGGGCGCGAAGCTGAACCCCGTGCCCGTCAGCATGGTGTTATTCAGGATCCACACATTGGCGCCCTTGCCGATCGCGTTGAATTCGACCGTGCCGGCCACCGTGGTGAATGTGGAGCTGGTGCTCCACCTGACCTCATAAGAAGTAGCCGCTTCGACGCCACTGCTGTTTCGCACTGGCGAGTAGGAAATGACCACGCCGGTGGCCGTTGGGAATACCGCCTGAATGGATGGATTCGATGCGGGCGCGGTGAACGTGGGGTTGGTCATGGTGACGGCTACGTTGGTGATATTGGCGCTGGTCACGTTGACGGTAGCGCTGCCCGAAGGATCCACGACATTCTGATGGCCCGTTCCAAGCGTGCCGGCTGATGGATTGGGGCTGAGCGGCGGCAGGGTTCCGGGATCCATCCAGGCGGTCAGCGTGTAATTGCCGATCGGCACCCCGCGAACCGTGAATGCTCCGCCC